>NZ_JBUEGB010000018.1:0-146624 GCF_054963695.1 Micromonospora sp. RTBAU3-60
CGTCAGGATGGTGACCTCACCGCCGTGCGCCTCCTTGATCTTCAACGCCTCCTCGATGGCGTACTCGTCCATCTCGTTGATGACGTTGTTCGCCGAACCGCGGTCGACGGTGTTGTCGTCAGAACGCAGGCTGCGGTCCGCGCCCGAATCAGGCACCTGCTTGACGAGTACGACGATGTTCATCGCGCTTCGACGACCCTCCTGTTTGGGTGTAGCGATCACTCGCCCGGTCACGGGCGCAGCCTCCCGCGTGACTTAACGATCGGTCAACCGCGGGCTGCTGTGCAGTTGCCCACGGGCCTATGTTACCCACAAGTAGCATCACCGCTCCGGAGGCTCAGAGTGACACAGGTCACGGAGCGTCGCTACGGCGGGTAGGCTCCCAATCGGGAGGTGACGTACATGTCGGGAGACAGGGCTTCGATGAGCGGGCGCGATCCGGCGGGAGGCATGCGTACCTCCCGCCGGGCCTGTCGCCGGATGATCCCGGACACCTACCGGTGTGCCTGCGGCCGGGTCCGCGACCGCTGCGTACGGGCCAGCGTCCGCGCGCTCTGGTCCGCCGAGCCGATCAGGCGGGTCCGGCCAACGCGTCCCTGATCTTGTCGATCACCGCCGCCTCGCTGCCCGACACCCCCCGGTGCGCCTGCGCCACCTGGTCCGCCGCGGCGAGCACCACCGACCGGTACGCCTCGACGTCCGCCGGGGACTTCGCCCGGAGGATCTCCACCGCCCGGCGCAACGCGGGCAGCACCGTCGCCTCCACCTCCAGCGCGGAGTCCCGGGGCAGCTGCGGCAGCGGGCCGCTGGTGAGTGCCTCCTTCACCACCCCGCTGGCGTCGCCGAGCGCCCCGGACGCCGCGAAGCTCTCCCGCAGCAGCGAGAGCATTCCCGGCTCGGCGTTGGAGACCAGGAAGACGGCGCCGAAGGCCCCGGTCTTGAGGGTGAGCCGTTCGTCGCCCGTCAACGGTTCCATGATCACGGAGTGTAGACGTACGGAGTGGTCGTGGTGACCACAACGAGCCCCAGCCGCTCCAGGATCGGGCGGCTGTCCGGCGAGCAGTCCACCTGCACCAGGGTCTTGCCGCGCTGCTCGGCCAGCCGCGCCCGGTACGCCACCAGCGCCCGGTAGATGCCCTTCTTCCGCCACTCCGGCAGGGTCGAGCCACCCCAGAGCGTGGCGAAGCTGGTGTCGCGCAGATAGCGCACCCAGCCGGCACTGACCACCACGCCGTCCGCCTCGGCGACGACCACCGTGATCGACTGCGGGTCGGCCGCGATCTCCTTCGCCAACCCGATCACCAGGTGGCTGCGGTCCTCCTGCCAGACCGCCTCCTCCATCGCGGCGATCCGCTCCAGGTCCTCGCGGGCGGTCACCTCACGCAGCCGTACCCCCTCGGCCAGGACCGGGACGGCGGCGGCCAGGGCCGCGACCGGACCGACCACGACGGTCTCCAGATCCTCCGGGACGAAGCCGGCGGCGCTCAGCCGGTCGCCCAGGTCGGCCGGCTCGTCGTGGCCGTTGAGCTTCCACTCGACCCCCTCGCCCCGGCTGCGGAAGAACTCGACCTGCCGGGCGATGAGCGCGTCCAGCTCCGCGCCGGCCAGCCCGTCCAGGGTCCGGTAGGTGATGAAGCCGCGGTGGTCCAGGCCCAGGAGGCGGACCAGGGGACCATCCCGGTCGACGGTCACGCCGGCCGGCAGCGGGTTCGGGATCTCCGGGCGGATCTGTGCGTCATAGATAGCGCGCAGACCGCGCGCGTCAAGATCAGTCATCTCACCAGGCTACGCACGGGGCAAAGCGGATAATCGATGACGTGTGGAAGGCGATCCGAAGCTGGTTCGACCCGCGCGAGCTGCGGTCGGTCGGCACCACGCCCGACTACCGCTTCTCCCTGGCCAACGAGCGGACCTTCCTGGCCTGGCTACGGACCGGCCTGGCGCTGATCGCCGGCGGGCTGGCCGCCGCGCAGTTCCTGCCCCGGCTGCCGCTGGCCCACCTGCGCGAGGTGATCGCCGTCGCGCTGCTGCTGCTCGGCGCCGCGGTCGCGGTCCGGGCGGTCGACCACTGGGCGCGTACCGAGCGGGCGATCCGGCTCGGGGAGGAGCTGCCCGCGTCCCGGTTCCCCGCGATCCTCGCCCTCGCCGTCGCCGTCGGCGCGCTGCTGCTCGTCGTCGCGGTCCTGGCCCGGGGGGTCGGGTGACCGGCGACCCGGGGCTCCAACCGGAACGGACCCGGCTGGCCTGGCGGCGTACGCTGCTGTCCCTCACCGGGGTCACCCTGCTGCTGGTCCGGCTCGCGCTCACCGGCGGCCGCCCGGGCGCGCTGCTGGCCGGGCTCGCCGTGCTGGCGTGGCTGGCCGCGCTCGCGACGACCTGGCGCCGGGCCACCGGCACCGGCCCGTCGCGGGGCCAGCGCTGGTCGTTCCCGCTCGCCGCGCTGACCGCCGCGGGTCTCGCCCTGCTCGGCGTCGTGGTGGTGGTGGCCGGGCTGCGCTGAACCGCGACGGTGGGCCATGATGTGCGGCATGGTTCGCCTGTACGGGCTTCTGTTCATGGCGCAGATCGTGCTCGCCATCTTCGCGCTGATCAGCTGTCTCTCCGCCGAGGAGGGTGAGATCCGGGTGCTGCCCCGGATCGCCTGGGTGCTGATCATCCTGTTCTTCCCGCTGATCGGCTCGGTCGCCTGGTTCGCCGCCGGCCGGGAGCACACCGCCCGCCGGCCCCGCACCGCCTGGCCGATGGGCAACGGGTTCTCCGAACAGGACCGCCGCCGACCGGTGGCGCCGGACGACGACCCGGCCTTCCTGTCCTCCCTGGCCGAGCGGTCCCGCCGCGACGACCAGGAGCTGCTCCGACGCTGGGAGGAGGACCTGCGCCGGCGCGAGGAGGAGCTGCGCCGCCGGGAGAGCGACAAGAATCGGCCGGAGGTCTGAGCGCGGCGACCAAGCGCCGGCCGGGCAGAATCGACGGTGTGCGGATCAGCCTGCTCGGCCCCTTGGAGCTGCGCGCCGACTCCGGTGCGCCGTTGCCGCTCGGCGGCGCCCGGCTGCGCCGGCTGCTGATCCTGCTCGCCCTGGAGCCCGGCCGGACGGTCACCGTCGGTCGGCTCGCCGAGGCGGTCTGGCCGGATGCCCCGCCGACCGCCAACGCGCTCCAGGCCCTCGTCTCCCGGCTGCGCCGCAGTGCCCCCGGGCTGCCGGTCGAGGCGCGACCCGGCGGCTACCGGCTGGCCCTGACGCGTGACGAGGTGGACCTGCACCGGTTTGAGGACGCGGTACGCGCCGGCCGCGCGATCCTGGCGGAGGATCCCGCCGACGGGTGCCGGCGGCTGACCGAGGCGTTGGCGCTGTGGCGCGGGCCAGCCCTGGCCGACGTCGCGGACGCCGACTTCGCGCGCGCGCCGGTGGCCCGCCTCACCGAGCTGCGGCTCGCCGCCACCGAGGACCTGCTCGAGGCGTGGCTGGCCGGGGAGCCGCCGGACGCGCTGCTGCCGCAGCTGCGCGAGATGGCCGCCGCCCACCCGCTGCGGGAACGGCCGACCGCGCTGCTGATCCGGGCGTTGCACCGAGCCGGCCGCTCGGCCGAAGCCCTGGCCGAGTACGAGCGGCTGCGCACCACGCTGGCCGACACCCTCGGCACCGACCCGGGACCCGAGCTGGCCGCCCTGCACCTGGAGGTCCTGCGCGGCGGGCGGGAGCCGGCGCACCCGGCTACCGGCGCTCCGCCGGTAGCCGCCGTGCGGGTGGCCCCCACCCGCCGGCCTGCCCGGCCCCACGGTGGTCTCCCGGCCGACCCGACGGAGGCGCTGGAGGCGAACGATGCGGCAGCAGCCTCGCGTGTGGTCAGCACCGGCCCGGCCGCGAGCGACCACCGCGCCGCGACCAGCGGATCCGGCCGGCTCCCCGCGCCAACGCGGGGCAACCTGCCCAACACGCTGACCAGCTTCGTCGGCCGGGAGGAGGCCGTCGAGCGGGTCGCCGCGCTGCTCGACCGGCACCGACTGGCCACGCTCACCGGCCCCGGCGGGGCGGGCAAGACCCGGCTGGCCGTCGAGTCGGGCCGGGCGGCTGCGGACCGCTTCCCGGACGGGGTCTGGCTGGTGGAGCTCGCCCCGGTCACCGACCCGGCCGAGGTGCCGCAGGCCGTGCTCGCCGCGCTCGGCCTGCGCGAACAGGCGCTGCTGGCCCGCGTCGGCCGGGGTGCCCCCGAGCCGGTCGAGCCGGTCGGCCGGCTGATCGACGCGCTCGCCAGCCGCTCCGCCCTGCTGCTGCTGGACAACTGCGAGCACCTGCTCGACGCGGCGGCGGGCCTCGCCGAGCGGCTGCTCACCGCCGGCCCCGGGCTGCGGGTGCTGGCCACCAGCCGGGAGCCGCTGGGCGTCACCGGGGAGGCGCTGCGACAGGTGGAGTCCCTGGCCCTGCCGCCGGCCGACGCGGACCCGACGACCGCGCTGACGTATCCGGCGGTGCGGCTCTTCGCCGACCGGGCCGGCGCGGTCCGCCCGGGCTTCGCCGTGGATGACACCACGGTCGGCCCGGTGGTGCGGATCTGCCGCGCGCTGGACGGCATGCCGCTCGCCATCGAGCTGGCCGCGGCCCGGCTGCGCGCGATGACCGCCGCGCAGGTGGACACCCGGCTCGACGACCGCTTCCGGCTGCTGACCGGGGGCAGCCGGACCGCGCTGCCCCGGCACCAGACGCTGCGGGCGGTGGTGGACTGGAGCTGGGACCTGCTGGACGACGGGGAGCGGGCACTGTGGCGGCGGCTGGCCGTCTTCGCCGGTGGGGCAACCGCGGACGCGGTCGAGCGGGTCTGCGCCGACTCGCCACCACTCCCGCTCGCCGCGGCTGCCGCCGGGCAACCGCCCGGAGCCGTCGCGGACGTGCTCGACCGGCTCTCCGCGCTCGTGGAGAAGTCGCTCGTGGTCGCGGGCGGCGAGGCCGAGCCGCGCTACCGGATGCTGGAGACCATCCGGGAGTACGGCCTGCAGCGGCTGGCCGAGGCGGGCGAGGCGGACCGGATCCGGCGGGCGCACGCCGCCGAATACCTGGCCCTCGCTGAGACGGCCGAGCCACGGCTGCGCAGCGGGGAGCAACTCGACTGGCTGCGCCGGCTCACCGCCGACCACGACAACCTGCACGCCGGGCTGCGGCATGCCATCGCCGCCGGGGACGCCCCGGTCGCGGTCCGGTACGCCGCCGCGCTCGGCTGGTACTGGTGGCTGAGCGGCCAGCGCGCGGAGGGTGCGGAGCTGGCCGCTCAGGTGCTCGCGCTGCCCCGGGTGGACGAGCAGGCCGACCCCGACCGGCTCGCCGTGACCCTCACCATGGCTGCGCTCAACCTGGTCTCCACCCACAAGGACACCGCCACCGGCATGGGTTGGCTGGAGCGCGCGGCGAAGCTGGCCGTCGGGCACGAGGCCAGGCATCCGGTGCTGCGGCTGGTCGGACTGGTCGTCGCGGCGTTCCGCAACGGATTGCCGCCGCAGGCGCCGGAGGTGCTCGTCGCGCTCTTCAAGGACCCGGACCCGTGGGTGGCCGGCACCGCCCGGCTGTTTCAGGCGCACGCGTACCTGAACGCGGGACTGTCCGACGAGACGGCCGAGGCGGACCTGCTCGCCGGG
The DNA here is from genome assembly GCF_054963695.1 of Micromonospora sp. RTBAU3-60. Classification (NCBI taxonomy): domain Bacteria; kingdom Bacillati; phylum Actinomycetota; class Actinomycetes; order Micromonosporales; family Micromonosporaceae; genus Micromonospora; species Micromonospora sp. RTBAU3-60. Next base: position 5,627 of record NZ_JBUEGB010000018.1, read on the forward strand.
CTGGAGCATTACCGCACGGTCGGGGACCGCTGGGGCATGTCGTTCGGGCTGACCTCGCTGGCCGACCTGTTGGACCGACGGGGTGAGGCGGCCCGGGCCACCCCGTTCCACGAGGAGGCCCTCGCGTACTTCGAGGAGCTGGGGCTCGAGGAGGACGTGCCGGAGATGCGGCTGCGCCTGGCGCAGAACCTGTGGCGGCGCGGTGACCACGATCGGGCCCTGGCGGTGCTGGCCCGGGCCGAACGGGAGGCGGAACTGAGCCGCTCCCACGAGACCCGCGCGGCGGTGGTGCACGGGCGGGCCGAGATCCTGCGGGCCCAGGGCGACTGGGCCGGGGCGCGGGCGTGTCTCGCGGAGAGCATCGGGCTGCTCGGCGACCGTACCGTCGCACCGCAGTGGCGGGCGCTGCACGCCAGCAACCTGGCCGCCCTCGACGCGGTCGAGGGCGACCTGGTGAGCGCCCGGGCCCACCACGACCGGGCGCTCGAACTGGCCCTCGGCTCGCAGGACGCCCCGGTGGTGGCGGCAGTGCTGGTCGGCTTCGCCGACCTGGCGGTATGGCTGGGCCGCCCGGCCGCCGCAGCCCGACTGCTCGGCGCGGCGAGCGGCGTCCGGGGCGGCCCGGATCGCGCGAACCTCGACCGTCCCCGGGTGGAGGCCGCCGCCCGCGCCGCGCTCGGCGAGGCTGGTTTCGCCGAGGCGTACGCGGACGGGCTGGGTTACCGGTTGGAGACCGCTGGTGAGGTGGTCCGGGTCACGCTCGACGCCTGAGCGCCCGGACCGCGAGCGGGGCGAACACGGCGAGCAGGACGGCCGCCCAGATCAGCGAGCGAGCCACTGGGCCGGCCACCGGGCCGGAGACCAGCAGGCCGCGCAGCGCGTCGGCGAGGATGGTGGCGGGGTTGATCTCGACCCACCGCTGCAGCCAGGACGGCATCTTGTCGGTCGGTACGAACGCGTTGCTGGTGAAGGTGAGCGGGAAGATCACCATGAAGCCGAAGATCTGCACCTTGTCAGGCTCGCTGACCAGCACCCCGACCAGCACCGAGATCCACGAGGCGGCCAGGGAGAAGACCAGCAGCAGGGCGAAGGCGGCCAGCAGCCCGGCGAACCCGGTGCCCACCCGGAACCCGAGGAGCATCCCGACGCCGAGCAGCAGCGCCACCGACCACGCCTGCTTGACGGTGTCGGCGACGATCCGACCGGCCAGCGGTGCCCAGCGGGCGACCGGCAGCGCCTGGAGCCGGTCGAACACCCCCTTGGTCAGGTCGTTGTTCAGCCCGAAGCCGGTGGTCATGGTGGCGAAGAAGGCGTTCTGCACGATGATCCCGGGCAGCGCGAACGTCAGGTAGTCGCCCGGGGAGCCGGCGATCGCCGTGCCGAAGACGTACGTGAAGAGCAGCACGAACATCACCGGCTGGATGCTCAGGTCGAGCAGTTCCATCGGGTTGTGCTTGATCTGTACCAGGCTCCGCCAGGCCAGGGTGAAGGTGTGCCGCAGCCCGGCGGCGAGGCTCGGCCGGCGGGCTGGGGCGAGCGGAGCGGCGAGGGTTGCGCTGCTCATACGGGGATCCTTTCCAGGTCAGCGTCGGTTGGGGCGTCCTGCTCGGCCCGGTGACCGGTCAGGGAGAGGAAGACCTCGTCCAGGCTGGCGCTGCGCAGGGCCAGCTCGGCGACGGCGATTTCGGCGGCGTCGAGCCGGCGGACCACGGCCGGCAGCACGGCCGGGTCGTTCACCGGCACCGCGACGGTGGACTGGGCGACCTCGGGAGCGGCCCCGGTCACCTCGCCGATGATGGCCAGCACGGTGGGCAGGTCGGCGGGGTCGATCGGCCGCACGGCGAGCACCTGGCCACCGGTGCGGGCCTTCAGCTCCTCCGGCGTGCCCTGGGCGATGACCCGGCCGTGGTCGACCACGGCGATCTCGCCGGCGAGCTGGTCCGCCTCCTCCAGGTATTGGGTGGTGAGCAGCACCGTCACCCCGTCGGCGACCAGGTTGCGGACGATGTCCCACAGCTCGTTGCGGCTGCGCGGGTCGAGCCCGGTGGTCGGCTCGTCGAGGAAGAGCACCTGCGGCCGGCCGACCAGGCTGGCGGCCAGGTCGAGGCGGCGGCGCATGCCGCCGGAGTAGGTCTTGGCCGCCCGCTCGGCGGCGTCGGTGAGCTGGAAATCGGCGAGCAGCTGCCGTGCGCGGGACCGGGCGTCGCCCCGGGACATCCCGAGCAGCCGGCCGATGAGCAGCAGGTTCTCGGTGCCGGTCAGGTTCTCGTCGACCGAGGCGTACTGGCCGGTGAGGCCGATCAGTTGGCGCACCCGGTGGGCGTCGCGGCGGACGTCGTACCCGCCGACGGTGGCGTGTCCCTCGTCGGCGGCGAGCAGGGTGGCCAGCACCCGGACGGCGGTGGTCTTGCCCGCCCCGTTCGGCCCGAGCAGCCCGAAGACCGTCCCGCTCGGGACGGCCAGGTCCACCCCGGCCAGGGCGGTGGTCGCGCCGAAGCGGCGGACCAGGCCCTCCGCGCGGATCGCGTACGTCATCGACAACTCCTGTCGTTCTCGCTGGTCACCCCACCTTGAGCGACGGCGCTGACGTTACGGCGACAGCCGCTGACAAACCGCTGATTTACCTGCGGGCAGAAACGACGCGACCGCCGTCGCCGGTCACCCGGCGACGGCGGTCGCAGTCCGGTCGTCAGGCCAGGTTGGACGAGCGGGGGTACGCGTCAGCCGGGTCGGTCAGCACGTTGACCAGGTACGGCACGCCGGCGTCGAAGGCGCGGGTCAGGGCCGGGCCGAGGTCGGCGGTCTTCTCCACCGTCTCGCCCGCGCCACCGAGCGCCTCGACCACCTTGTCGTAGCGCAGCCCGGGCTGGAGGTCGGCGGCCACGTCGTAGCCGTACATGGCCCGCATCGGGTGCTTCTCCAAGCCCCAGATGCCGTTGTTGCCGACCACGATGACCACCGGGAGCTGCTGCCGGACCAGGGACTCCACGTCCATCAGCGAGAAGCCGGCGGCGCCGTCGCCCATCAGCACGCAGATCTGCCGGTCGGGGTGGCTGACCCGAGCCCCCATGGCGTAGCCCATGCCGGTGCCGAGGCAGCCGTACGGGCCGGGGTCGAGCCAGGTGCCCGGCTGCGCCGGCTCCAGGTACTTCCCGGCGTACGAGACGAAGTCACCGCCGTCGCCGATGGTGATCGCGTCGGCGGCGAGCACCCGGCGCAGCTCGCCGTAGACCCGGGCCGGGCGGATCGGATCGGTCTCGGCGGCCATCTCCTCGGCGTCGCGGGCCTTCGCGGCGTCCTCGGCGACCCGCAGTTGGGCGATCCAGTCGGCGTGATCGGCCCGCTCGCCGGGGTGCTCGGCCAACGCGGTGAGGATGAGCCGCAGGTCACCGGCGGGGCTGGCGGCCGGCTGGACGTGCCCGGCACGCTGGCTGGGCGCGTCGACGATGTGCACGACCTCGGCGTCGCCGAAGTCGCCGAAGCTCAGCCGGAAATCCAGCGGGGTGCCGATGACCACGACCACGTCGGCGCCCTTGAGGGCGACCCGGCGGGCCTTGGCGAAGGCGAGCGGGTGCTCCGGAGGCAGGGCGCCCCGGCCCATGCCGTTGGTGAAGACCGGCACCTGGAGCGACTCGGCGGCGGCGCGCAGGGCGTCGATCGCGTCGCCCGCGTAGACGTCGGAGCCGGCGATGATCACCGGGCGGGTCGCACCGGCGACCAGCCCGGCGGCCCGCGTGACCTCGTCCGGGTCCGCCTCCAGCGGGGCGACCGGGGCGACGGCCGGCAGGTCGGCGTCGCCGACCGAGAAGACCGCTTCGAGGGGGAAGTCGAGGAAGGCCGGGCCGCGGTGCGGGGTGAGCGCCGCGGTGAGGGCGGCGGTGACCGCGCGCGGGATGTCGTCGGCGCTGAACACCGTCTCGGCGTGCTTGGTCACCGGGGCGACCAGGGGCAGGTGGTCCATCTCCTGCAGGCTGCCGGAGCCCCAGCGGAACTGCGGGGCCCGCCCGCCCAGCACCAGCACCGGCGAGGCGTTGAAGAAGGCGCTGGTCAGGCCGGAGACGCCGTTGCTGACGCCGGGGCCGGCGGTGAGCACGGCCAGGCCGGGGCGGCGCTGGAGCTTCGCCACGGCCTCGGCGGCGAAGACGGCGGACTGTTCGTGCCGGACGTCGTAGATCGGGAAGCCGGTCTTGTGCGCGGCGTCGTAGAGCGGGAAGACGTGCCCACCGGAGAGGGTGAACATCTCCCGTACGCCGTGCGCGCGCAGCGCCGCCAGCGCCAGTTCGCCGCCGTGCCCCTCGACCCGTTCCGTCATCGCCGCTTCCCTTCGTAGCAGGACCGGAGTCACACGCTACTGGCCGGTAGCCCGGATGTGAACCGGCCCCGGGTCGACGGCGGCAGGTGGCCCGTCGACCCGGGCCGCGGCTCAGCGGCCGGTGAAGTTCGGCTTGCGCTTCTCGACGAACGCGGCCATCCCCTCGCGCCGGTCGTCGGTGGCGAAGAGCGCCGCGAAGAGCTGGCTCTCCCAGGCCAGGCCGGAGTTGAGGTCCATGTCCAGGCCACCGTCGACGGCCAGCTTGGCGGCCCGCAGGGCCTGCACCGGGCCGGTCAGGAACGGCTTGGCGTAGGCGACGGCGGCGTCGTAGACCTCGGCGGCCGGGACGACCTGGTCGGCCAGGCCGATCCGCAGGGCCTCCTGCGCGTCGACCATCCGGCCCGTCATGATCAGGTCCTTGGCGCGCGCCGGGCCGACCAGTCGGGCCAGCCGCTGGGTGCCGCCCGCGCCCGGGATGATGCCGAGCTTGATCTCCGGCTGGCCGAGCTTGGCGTCCTCGGCCACGATCCGCCAGTCGCACGCGAGGGCCAGCTCGCAGCCGCCGCCGAGGGCGTATCCGGTGATCGCGGCGACCACCGGCTTCGGGATCCGGGCGATGGCGCCCAGCGCGCTGGACAGGTCGGCGGCACGCGCGGCCATGTCCACGTAGGACATGTCGGCCATCTCCTTGATGTCGGCACCGGCGGCGAAGACCTTCTCGCCGCCGTACACGATGACCGCGCGGACCTCTGCGTCGGCGGTGGCCGCGGCCGCGGCGGCGCGCAACTCCTCCTGCACCTGGGTGTTGAGCGCGTTCATCGGCGGCCGCTCCAGCCGGATGGTGCCGATGCCGTCCTTCACTTCCAGCCTGACGAACTCGCCCACGCTGCCCTCACTTCCTCGTCGAAGTCGCGTGCCAACCTTACGACCCGGGTCGTTGGGCAAGTAGTCTGGTACACGCCCCGCCACCGGGAGTCCGGCCATGATCACCTATTACGACGACAGGTCCGTGCAGGTCACCTCGACCGCCGTGCGCGTCAACGGCCGGACGTTCCCGCTCGCCGAAATCAGCGTGGTCTGGCACCGCCGGGGCAGCCGCTCCTGGCGGGTGCTCGCCGGCCGGGGCGCCATCGGGGCCGCCCTCGCCGGGCCGGTGGCCGCCGCGCTGGTCGGGGTCGGGCTGGCGATCTGGCTGCGGCCCTCGCCCGTGGTGATGGTCGCCGTCGTCGGCGCCTCGGTGCTGGTCGGCCTCGGCGTCGGGCCGCTCGCCGACGTCCTCTTCGAGCACCTCGACCGGTCCTACGACCGGGGCAGCCGGGAACTGGAGATGTGGGCGCGCTGGCGCGGCCGGCCGGTGCGGTTGCTGCGCAGCGGCGACGCGCTGCGGTTCGGCCAGATCTACCGGGCGGTACAGCGCGCCATGGAGAGCGGGCCGGCACCCCGGCGTCAGAAGGCGAGCGGCTCGTCCGGCAGCATCGTCAGGCCGCGCAACAGGCCGTAGAGGTCCTGCTCGCCCCAGAACTGGACGATGCGACCGCCGGCCAGCCGGTACATCTTGCAGGCGCTCTGCACGGCGGTCGCCCCCGTGGCGTCCCGGCGGTACGTCTGCGCCATCGAGACGACCACCCGGTCCTCCGCCGCGAACAGCTCCAGGATCTCCTGGTCGATGACGGTCAGCCCGGGCGAGGAGATCGCGCCCTCGACGTGGTGCCGGCCGCGCACCGCCGCGCCCGAGCCGTAGATCTGCACGTCCTCGGCAACCACCTCGGCCAGCTCGGCCAGGTCCTTGGTGACGAACGTCCGCAGGTACCGCCGGACCACCTCGACGTTGCGCTCCTGCTCGCTCTCCCCCGCCGGGCCGCCGGCGCCGTTCCGGTCCGTCATGGGCCCGGAGGCTACCCGGCCGGTCGTCCCTCCGCTGCCCCAGCGGCTGCCGGGTCGAGTCGATATCGCAAGCGATCAGCTCCACGGGAGGCGCGCACCAACCTGGCCGCCGGCCTGTCGCCGACGACAGACACTTGAACCGGGGTGGTTAGCCTTAATGATGGCCCTCTATTACCGGGACGACGCGGTACAAGTCACCTCCGAGGCCATCCGTGCGGGTGGGCACGTCGTCGCTCTCGCCGAGATCACGTACGTCTGGCACGCGCGCGGCCCGACCACGCTGGCCGTCCGGTCCCGGGTCCTCGGCCGCGGTGTGCTGGTCCTGCTCCTGTCGCTACCGCCGCTGGTGGCGGTGGTCTGCGTGCTGTCCCTCGCCTGGGCCGCGCAGGACCGGGGCAACTGGAAGCTGGCCCTGGTCGTCCTGGCGGGCTGCGCGGTCGCCGCGCTGGCGCTCGCCCCGTTCCTGGAGGTGCCGCTCGGCTGGCTGGACCGCTCCTACGACCGGGGCAACCGGGTGCACGAGCTGTGGGTGCAGCACCACGGGCGGGAGGTGATGCTGCTGCGTACGCCGGACGCGCTGCGGTTCGGGCAGATCTATCGGGCCGTGCAACGCGCTGTCGAGCAGCAGGGCGACCGTCGGTGACCGGCCGCCGCCACCCGGCGGTGCTGGCCGCGGCGACGCACACTGGTGGGCATGGCAATTCCCCTCCCCCGCCCCGGCGCCGTCGTCGGCCTCACCCGTTCCGCCCTGGACCAGGCGCTCGGCTCGGCCGCCGCGTTCGCCGCCGTGCCGGCCCGCGCCTTCGCGGTGCTCGACGACGTGGAGGCGCTGCTGCGGCGGATCAACGCGGTGGTCGACCGGATCGAGGGCACCCTCGACCGCACCGACCGGGTGCTCGCCGACGCGGAGACGGCGGTCAAGGAGGTCGCCGTGATCAGCGCCGCCGCCACCGAGGCCGTCGAGACCGCCACCGGAGTCGGCACCGCCGCCGCGGTGCTGGTCGGCGAGGCCGAGCGGGTGACCCGGGCGGCGGGCACGGTGGTCGCCGAGGCCGACGCGGTGGCCGGGCGGGCGGCCGGCACGGTGGTCGCGGCCGCGGCGGCGGCCGGCACCGCCGCCGAGCTGCTGGCGGCGTACGAGCCGGCGCTGCGGCGGGCCGCGCCGATGGCGGCCCGGTTCGTCGAGCAGCTCAGCCCGGAAGAGGTGACCGCCGCGATCCGGCTGGTCGACGAGCTGCCGAAGCTGAAGGAGCACCTGACCTCGGACGTCCTGCCGATCCTGGCCACCCTGGACCGGGTCGGCCCGGACCTGCACGACCTGCTCGCCGTCACCCGGGACCTGAAGCTGGCCGTCGCCGGCATCCCCGGCCTCAACATGCTGCGCCGGCGGGGCGAACGCCGCAGCGACGAGCCGGCCGATCGCGAGGGCGTGGCCGACTGAGCCGGGCCGCCCGCTGGAGCCGACCGGACGAGGCCGGGGCACCTGCTGGCGTCAGCAGTCGCAGACGGCGGCGGCGCGGGGCGCGGTCAGCTCGTCCACCCGGCGGCGGACGGTCCCCTCCGGGGTGACAACCGGCAGACCTTCCCGCGCCCAGTACTCGAAGCCGCCGATCATCTCCTTCACCGGCCAGCCGAGCCGGGCGAACTCCAGCGCCGATCGGGTGGCCCCGTTGCAGCCCGGCCCCCAGCAGTACGTCACGACCGTCGACCCGGCCGGCACCAGCTCGGCGGCCCGGGCGGCTGTCTCGGCGGTGGGCAGGTGCACGGCACCCGGCAGGTGGCCCTGCCGCCAGGCCGCGGCGCCCCGCGAGTCGACCACCACCAGGCCGGGCGTGCCCGCCTCCAGCGCCGCGTGCACGTCGCTGACGTCGGTCTCGAAGCTGAGCCGGGCGAGGAAGTGGGCGGCGGCGGTCGCCGGGTCGGCCGGCGGTACGGAGAACGTCATGCGGTGATCCTGCGGCCTGGGCGGGCAGCGGCGGGAGTGGCGTGATCGCCGTTCTCCGCTAACATCCCGCCATGGCTCCCGTCGACCGGACCGTGGCGGTGCTCGCGTACCCAGGGATGTCGGTCTTCGAGACCGGCATCGTGACCGAGGTCTTCGGGCTGCCCCGGCCCGAGCTGGAGGTCGACTGGTATCAGCTCATCGTCTGCGCGGAACGTCCCGGGCCGGTGCCGGTCGTCGGCGGCGCCGCCCTGCACACCCCGTACGGGCTGGCGGCCCTCGCCGGGGCCGGCACGGTGATCGTGCCTGGGGTGCCGGACGTCACTGCCGACCCGTCGCCGGAGCTGGTGGCCGCGCTGCGCCGGGCGCACCGCCGGGGCGCCCGGCTCATGTCGATCTGTTCCGGCGCGTTCGCCCTGGCCGGCGCGGGTCTGCTCGACGGTCGGCGGGCCACCACCCACTGGCGCTACGCGGATCTGCTGGCCCGCCGTCACCCGGCGGTCACCGTCGACCCGGACGTGCTCTACCTAGACGACGGCGACATCCTCACCAGCGCGGGCAGCGCCGCCGGGCTGGACCTCTGCGTGCACGTCGTCCGCCGCGACTTCGGCGCGGCGGTCGCCAACGCGGTGGCCCGCCGGCTGGTGATCCCGCCGCACCGCGACGGCGGCCAGGCCCAGTTCATCGAGGCGCCGGTGAGCGTCGACCCGGACGACGACCGGATCGCCGCCAGCATGGCCTGGGCGGTCCGCCACCTGGCCGAGCCGCTGACCGTGGCGGCGCTGGCCCGGCAGGCGCACATGTCGACCCGCAGCTACCTGCGGCACTTCGCCCGGGCCACCGGTGTCAGCCCGATCCGCTGGCTGATCGACCAGCGGGTTCGGGCCAGCCTGCCCCTGCTGGAGACGACCGACGCGCCGGTGGCGGAGATCGCCACGGCGGTGGGTTTCGACAGTCCGGTCACCTACCGGCACCACTTCGGCCGGGCGATGCGCACGTCGCCGTCGGCGTACCGGCGGGCGTTCCGGGCCGGCGCGGCGTAGCCGGTCAGGCGGGCGGGGAGTACAGCTCGTCGATCTCCACCCGGCGGGGCAGCGCCACCCACGCGCCGAGCCGGCGTGCGCAGGCCGCCCCGGCCGCGGCTGCCCAGTGCACCGCGTCGAGCAGGTTTCGGCCCTCGCCCCAGCCCACGGCGAGGGCGGCGGTGAAGGCGTCCCCGGCGGCGGTCGAGTCCACCACGTCGACCTTCACCGCGGGGACGTGCACCGACGCGCCGTCCCGGTCGCCGTACCAGGCGCCGTCGGCGCCGAGGGTCAGCACCGCCCGGGGCACCAGTTCGAGCAGCGCGTCCGGCTCGTCCCGGCCTCGCCCGGTGAGGGCGTACGCCTCGGGCTCGTTGACCACCAGCAGGTCCACCGCGGCGAGCAGCTCCGCCGGCAGCGGCCGGGCTGGCGCCGCGTTGAGCACGACCCGGGTGCTGGCCGCCCGGGCCGCGACCGCCGCCTCGGTCACCGTTTCGACCGGCACCTCCAGCTGCGCGACCAGCACGTCCGCCGCGCGTACGGCGTCCAGCTCGCCCTCGGTGAGGCCGGTGAAGGCGCCGTTGGCGCCGGGGGTGACCAGGATGGCGTTCTCCCCCGCCCCGCCCACCATGACCAGGGCGACGCCGGAGGCCCCGTACACCACCCGGAGCTGGCCGGTGTCGACGCCGGCCGCGGTGATCCGGGCCTTGAGGGTGACCCCGAAGGCGTCCGAGCCGATCGCGCCGAGGAAGACGCAGGACGCGCCCGCGCGCACCGCGGCGATCGCCTGGTTGGCGCCCTTGCCGCCGGGCAGCATCACGAAGTCGCTGCCGAGCACGGTCTCGCCGGGGCGGGGCAGCGCGGCGGCGGTGCCGACCAGATCCATGTTGGCGCTGCCCACCACGGCGACCCGGGTCTGCGGCACGCTGCTCCCTCCTCCGCTCAGGCGGCGCGGGCGGTCCACCGATCGCCGACGCGCTGCACGACCAGCGGCAGGCCGAAGGTCTTCGACAGGTTGTCGGCGGTGAGCGTGTCGGCGAGCAGGCCCTGGGCCACCACCCCGCCCTCGCGCAGCAGCAGGGCGTGGGTGAAGCCGGGCGGGATCTCCTCGACGTGGTGGGTCACCAGCACCAGGGCCGGGGCGTCCGGGTCGTACGCCAGCTCGGCGAGCCGGGCGACCAGGTCCTCGCGCCCGCCCAGGTCGAGCCCGGCGGCCGGCTCGTCGAAGAGCAGCAGCTCCGGGTCGGTCATCAGGGCGCGGGCGATCTGCACCCGCTTGCGCTCCCCCTCCGACAGCGTGCCGTACGCCCGCTCGGCGAGGTGGGCGACGCCGAGCTGGCGCAGCAACGCCTGGGCGCGGATCTCGTCGGTGCGGTCGTAGCTCTCCCGCCAGCGGCCCACCACCGACCAGGCCGCGGTGACCACGACGTCGGCGACCCGCTCGTCGGCGGGGATCCGCTCGGCCAGGGTGGCGGTGGAGAGGCCGATCCGGGTACGCAGCTCGTTGACGTCGGTGCGGCCGATCCGCTCGCCGAGGACGTGCACGGCGCCGGTGGTCGGGTGCAGCCGGCCGGCGGCCAGGTTGAGCAGGGTGCTCTTGCCGGCGCCGTTCGGGCCGAGCACCACCCAGCGTTCGTCCAGCTCGACCCGCCAGTCGACGTCGTGCAGCAGCGCGTTGCCGGAGCGCTTGACACCGACCCCGTCGAGGCTGACCACCAGATCCAGGTCATCAGTCACCGGTCCATCCAACCACGCGGCCCGCGAGGTGCCCCCCACGGGCGGGGTCGCCGCCATAGGGTGGGGCACCGTGTCGTTGGTCACCACACCCGGAGGATGGTTCATGCCCGACACCTTCCAGGAGCCGCGGGGATGACCGCGGTTCTCGAGATCGCCGGTCTCCACAAGGCGTTCCACTCGCTGCGCCAGGGGCGCCGGGTCGCCGTCGACGGCTTCGACCTGCTGGTCGAGTCGGGGCAGATCCACGGCTTCCTCGGGCCGAACGGCTCGGGCAAGACCACCACGCTCCGCGCCCTGCTCGGGCTGGTCCGCGCCGACGGCGGCCGGATGAGCGTGCTCGGGGCGAGTTCCCCGGAGCGGCTGCCGGAGGTGTCCGGGCGGGTCGGCGCGATCGTGGAGAGCCCGCAGTTCTTCGGCAACTTCACCGCCCGGCGCACGCTGCGGCTGCTCGCCGTGGCCGGGGGCGTGCCCACCAGCCGGGTGGACGAGGTGCTGGAGCAGGTCGGCCTGCGGGACCGGAGCGAGGAGCGGGTCAAGGGCTACTCGCTGGGCATGAAGCAGCGGCTGGCGGTCGCGTCGGCGCTGCTCAAGAACCCGGAGCTGCTGATCCTCGACGAGCCGGCCAACGGGCTGGATCCGGCCGGCATCCGGGAGATGCGGGACCTGATGCGCTCCCTCGCCGCGTCCGGGGTGACCGTGCTGCTGTCCAGCCACATCCTGGCCGAGATCCAGCTGATCTGCGACCACGTGACGATCATCAGCCGGGGCCGGCGCGTGGCGTACGGGCGGGTGGACGAGGTGCTGGCCGGCTTCGACCAGCACGAGTGGCAGGTCCGGGTGGCCGAGCCGGAGCGGGCCGTGGAGCTGCTCGCCGAGGCCGGCATGGCGGTCACCGTCCACCCGGAGCACCTGGTGGTGGCCGGGGTGGACGAGCCGGAGCTGATCACCCGCACGCTGGGCGAGCAGGGTCTCTGGGTGCGCGAGCTGATCCCGCTCCGCCCCGATCTGGAGAGCGTCTTCCTGGAGCTGACCGGGACCACCCCGCACCCGGCGGTGCCCCGGCAGGTGGACGGGTCGGTACGCCCACCCGCCCACCCGGACGACGTGGTGATCGATCTCGACGCGCGCGAGAACCAGGAGGTGGACGCGTGAACCTGGTCCGTGCCGAGCTGGAGCGGCTGACCGCCCGCCGCTTCGTGCAACTGATGGTGGTGCTGCTGCTGGTCGCCTTCGCGGTGACCGCCGCGACCACGCTGGCCGGCTCACACAAGCCCTCGACGGAGGAGCTGAGCCGGGCCCGGACGCAGGCCGCGGAGCAGATCGCGCAGCTGGAGGCGACGCACGACCGGTGCCTGGCCATCAAGGCCGGGACGGTGCAACCAGAGGAGCACGACTACGTGCCCAAGGACTGCGCCGAGGTGGACCCGGCGCGGATGGAGAAGCTGCCGACCACGGCGGACTACCTCACCGGGGTGTTCGTCTTCGCCACCGAAGCGAAGCCGCTGCTCTACTTCCTGGTCGCGTTCCTGGTGCTGTTCGGCTTCCTGGTCGGGGCCTCCTACATCGGCGCCGACCTGAACTCGGGCGGCGTGGTCAACCTGCTGTTGTGGCGGCCGCGCCGGTGGGCGGTGCTCGGCGCCAAGCTCGGCACGCTGCTCGGCGGGCTGCTGGTGTTCTCCGCGGTGGCCTCGGCGGCGTACCTGACGGTGTTCTGGCTGATCGGCCAGACGGTCGGGCATCCCGGCCTGGTGAACGGATCGTTCTGGGCGTCGCTGGGTGCCCAGCACGGGCGGGGGATGGTGCTGGTGCTGATCGCCGCGGCGATCGGCTTCGCCATCGCGACGCTGGGCCGGCACACCGCCGCAGCGCTCGGCACGGTGGCCGCGTACGTGGTGGTGTGGGAGCTGGGCGCGCGGCTGGTGCTGCAGATCCTCGACGCGGCCCGGCCGGACCGGTGGATGCTCTCGAGCTACCTGGGCGCCTGGCTCAGCGGTGAGGTCGAGTTCTGGGACAACCACGCCTGCCAGGGTGACACCGCCGGCTTCTGCGAGGGCTTGTACACGCTGACCTGGCGGCCCGGGCTGGCGGTGCTGCTCGGGTTGGCGGTGGTGCTGGTCGGGGCCGCGTTCGCCGCGTTCCGCCGCCGGGACCTGATCTGAGTCGGCCGGTGCGGCCCCGGCGGTGGGGCCGCACCGGCAACTCCTTGCAGAGGCTCGCCAGCTGGTGAAGAATTCCTTCACATGGCGGGGTGGGCGACGACGAGCGGACGGTCAGCCGACCGTCGAGCCGAACACCTCGTCGCGCACCGCGTCCAGCGCGGTGCGCAGCGCGCCGCGCAGGATCGGCTCCTCGGTGAGCCCGGTGGCGACCACCCGCGGCCGGACCAGGGTGATCGCGGCGACCTCGTGCTGCACCCGCTCGGCCAGCGCCGCCCCACCCGCCTGGCCCACGTCGCCGGCGAGCACCACCAGCGGCGGGTCGAGCACCACGCAGGTGCTGGCCACCCCGAGCGCGAGCCGGCGGGCCAGCTCGTCCAGCATCGGTCCGCCGGTCGTGCCGGCGGCGATGGCGGCGCGTACCGCGTCGGCCGCACAGGCGGCGGCGAAGCCGTGCTCGGCGGCCACCGCGCGGACCGCGTCCGCGCCCGCGAGCTGCTGGAACGCCGGCTTGGCCCGCTTGGAGACGTCCCGCGGAATGGGTACGCCGGGCACCGGCAGGTAGCCGATCTCGCCGGCCGCGCCGCTGCTGCCGTGGTGCAGCCGGCCACCGAGCATGATCGCCAGGCCGACGCCCGCGCCCACCCAGACCAGGACGAAGTCCGAGACGCCCTGTGCCGCGCCGGACTGGGCCTCGGCGACGGCGGCCAGGTTGACGTCGTTCTCGAAGACCACCGGGGTGTGCAGGTCCTCGCGGAGCGCGGCGAGCAGGCCACGGTGCCAGCGCGGCAGGTTGAACGCGAAGGTGATGTCGCCGGTGCCCGGGTCCACCAGGCCGGGGGTGCCGAGCACGACCCGCCGTACGCTCGACAGCTCCGCGCCGGCGCTGCTCGCCGCCTCGACCACCGCGTTGTGCACCACACCCACCGGGTCGTCGGTGTCCTTCGTCGACTGCTCGACCCGGCCGATCACCGCGCCGGTGATGTCGGCGCACGCCGCCACCACGCGCTCGGCGTCGACGTCGACGCCCACCACGTACGCGCTGCCTGGGCGGACCGCGTAGAGCTGGGCGTTCGGGCCCCGCCCGCCGGCCTGCTCGCCGACCCGGGTGACCAGACCGCGCTCCTCCAGCCGCTCCACGAGCTGGGAGGCGGTCACCTTGGAGAGCCCGGTCAGCTCGCCGAGCCGGGCCCGGGTGAGCGGCCCGCGTTCGAGGAGCAGTTCCAGCGCCGCGCGGTCGTTGAGCGCCCGCAACAGGCGGGGGGTGCCGGGCAGCCGGGTCGCACTCATGCCAGGTCCTCTATTTTCAGTAAAGTTTGCTAACCACAAAAGTCCTGCCGAGGGTGTCCGCTAGCGTATCGGCCACCCCGATCCGGAGTCGTCGGACGACCCGGCAGGGAAAGGGGAGACTCGTGGGCCTGGATCCAGGACTTCGCCGGCTGGCGCTGGGCACGTTGCTGGCCGCGTACCCCGGCCCGGTCCCGCCCGACTGGGCGGTGGACCTGCTCGCCGAGGGACTCGCCGGACACACCCTCTTCGGCACCAACATCCACGACCCGGCCCAGGTGGCGGCGACCACCGTCGAACTGCGGGCCGGCCGCCCGGACGCGATCATCGCGATCGACGAGGAGGGCGGCGACGTCACCCGGCTGGCCCACGCCACCGGCAGCCCGTACCCAGGCAACGCAGCGCTCGGCGCGGTCGACGACGCGACGCTGACCCGGCAGGTGTACGCGGCGATCGGCGCCGAACTGGCCGCGCTCGGCATCACCCTCGACCTGGCGCCGACCGTCGACGTGAACACCGCCGACGAGAACCCGGTGATCGGCACCCGCTCGTTCGGCGCCGACCCGGTCCGGGTGGCCGCCCACTCGGCGGCGGCGGTGGCCGGCCTGCAGTCCGTCGGGGTCGCCGCCTGCGCCAAGCACTTCCCCGGCCACGGCGCGACCGTCGCCGACTCGCACTACGAACTGCCCACCGTCGACGTGCCCCCGGCGGTGCTGCGCGAGCGGGACCTGCCGCCGTTCGCCGCCGTGGTCGACGCCGGAGTACGCGCCATCATGACCGCGCACATCCGGGTGCCGGCGCTGACCGGCGACGGTCCGGCCACCTTCAGCCGGGCGGTCCTGGTCGACCTCCTGCGCCACGAGTACGGCTTCACCGGCACGGTGATCACCGACGCGCTGGAGATGAAGGGGGCCGCGCTGGCCGCCGGCGGGGTCGGTCCGGCCGCCGTACGCGCCCTGGCCGCCGGGGCGGACCTGCTCTGCATCGGCGCGAAGGTGGACGCCGACCTGGTGGAACGGGTGGTCGAGGAGATCGTCGGCGCGCTCGGCGACGGCCGGCTGGACCGGGCCCGGGTCGAGGAGGCGGCCGGTCGGGCCGCCGAACTGGCCGCCTGGACCGGCGCCGCCGGCACGCCGACCCCCGGCCCGGACGGCCTCGGCTACGCCGCCGCCCTGCGCGCGGTACGCGTCGAGGG
This sequence comes from Micromonospora sp. RTBAU3-60, assembly GCF_054963695.1. Taxonomy (NCBI): domain Bacteria; kingdom Bacillati; phylum Actinomycetota; class Actinomycetes; order Micromonosporales; family Micromonosporaceae; genus Micromonospora; species Micromonospora sp. RTBAU3-60. The sequence goes on from NZ_JBUEGB010000018.1 coordinate 21,162, forward strand.
CGACGTCACCGGCCTGGCCGCGCCGCTGGTGGTGCAGGTGCACGCCACCTCCACCATCGCCGAAGGGCGGGTGCCGTGGGGCCTCGGGCCGCACCTCGCCCGGGCCGAGGAGGTCCGCGCCGTCGCGGGCGAGACCGACCCAGAGGAGCTGCGCCGGCAGGCCGGAGACCGGCCCATCGTGCTGGTCGGCCGCCACCTGCACCGACTGCCCGGAGCGCGGGAACTGGTCGAGGCGCTGGCCGCCGCGCACCCGGTGACCGTGGTGGAGATGGGCTGGCCGGGGGCCTGGCGCCCCGCCGGCGCCCGCGCTTTCGTCACCACCTACGGCGCCAGCCACGCCAACGGTCGGGCGGCCGCCGAGGTGCTCGGGCTGATCGGCTGAGCCGCCGCACCGCAGCGGTGGGGGCTCGGCCTGGCCGGCTGAGCCGCCCCACCGCACGGTCGCCGCCGAGCGCGGATCGGGCCCTCTGCTCGGTCCGTGAGCACCACCAGGCCCGACCAGACGGGCCGGCTGCCGCCGCAACCGCGACGTCGCCCCCGCCCGGCGCCGCGTCGGCGTAGCCGGGATCGAGCGTCGTCGTGTCGGGCGACCCACGTGACGTGGCCGCCGCCTCCGCGGTTCGCGGGCGCCAGCCCGATGAGCGTTCGTGGGGCGACGCGCCACCCCGGCCACCAGCAGCCCGAGGGCGAGCACGCCGGCCGCCGGTCGGGTCCCTGCTCGGCCCCTACAGACCTGATGGCGTGAACGATTCAGCCCGGTCGCCGTGGCCGAGTCGTTCACGCCATCAGCTCGACAGGGCCCGACGAGGGCAACCTCCGTCGGCCGATGCGTTCACGTCATCAAGTTCGTAGCACCGCGACAGGAACCCGCTGACGGATCGGTTCCGCTTCGCCGGCCGCCCGCTCCGGCGCGGCCGGCGACCCGTCCGCGCGGCCGCGCCCCGGCGTAACCCTCTCTTGAACGCGTTCAAATCCTGTCGTACGCTGAGCGCGACCTCAATTTGAACGCGTTCAAGAAGGGCGACGAGATGGACGTGAAGGTCTGGATGTACCTGGCCTACCTCGCGGTCAGCATCGGTCTGACCGTGTGGGTGGCCCGGGCGCTGTCCCGCAACGGGCTGGTCTTCCTGGAGGACGTCTTCGCTGACAAGCGGCTGGCGGACGCGGTCAACAGCCTGCTGGTGGTCGGCTTCTACCTGCTCAACCTCGGCTACGTGACGGTGGCGATGAAGGAGGCCGACGCGGTGGGCACCACCAGCCAGGCGCTGGAGGAACTGTCCATGAAGGTGGGCTGGGTGCTGCTGGTCCTCGGCGCGCTGCACTTCTTCAACGTCTTCGCGCTCGGCCGGTACCGGCGCGGCCGGCTCCGCCAGCAGCAGGCGGCCGCCCACCCGCCGCTCGCCCCGGTGGGCTACCTGCCGGCGCAGCCCGGCGCCCGGCCGGTCAACCCCGCCACCCCGATGCCCCAGACCGCCGCGATGCCCCAGACCGGCCCGACGCCGCCCACCGGGCCCACGCCACCGGCCGGCCCGACGCCTCCGGTGCGATGACGCTCGTGCCGAGCGGGCAACCAGCGGATCCCACCGGGCACGGGGCCGGTGGGATCCGCTGGTTCACCGTCCTCTACGACGCGCACTGCCCACTCTGCCGGGCCGCCCGGCAGTGGCTCGCGTCGCGCGCTCAGCTCGTACCCCTGGAGTTCGTGCCGGCCGGCTCGGCGGAGGCCCGGCGGCGTTTCCCCGGGCTGGACCACGACGCGACCCTGCGGGACCTGACCGTGGTGGCCGACACCGGCGCGGTGTACGCGGGCGACGGCGCCTGGTTCGCCTGCCTCTGGGCACTGGCCGACCATCGCCGGACGGCGGACCGGCTGGCCCGCCGCGACCTGCTGCCGCTGGCCCGGCGGGTGGTGGCGACCGCCTCCTCGGTACGCGAACTGGTCCGCCAGCCCTGGCCGGACCCGGGATACGGTGACGACGATGACCGAGCAGACTGCGGCGACGACCGGTGCGGATGGCCCGACCACCGGGGCGACGGCCCGGGGTGAGCAGACCCGGCAGCTGATCCTGGAGACCGCGATGCGGCTGTTCCGGGAGCGGGGCTACGCCCGCACCACCATGCGCGCGATCGCCCAGGAGGCCGGCGTGGCGGTGGGCAACGCCTACTACTACTTCGGCTCCAAGGAACACCTGATCCAGGAATTCTACACGGGCACCCAGCACGAGCACCGGGCGGCGGCCGCGCCGGTGCTCGCCCGGGAGCGGGACTTCGCCGCCCGGCTGGCCGGGGTGCTGCACGCCGGCGTGGACGTGCTGACGCCGTACCACTCGTTCGCCGCCACCTTCTTCAAGACGGCGGCGGAGCCGACCTCGCCACTCAGCCCGTTCTCGGCGGAGTCGTCGGAGCCTCGGGAGGCGTCGATCGCGCTCTTCCGCGAGGTGGTGGAGGGCTCCACCGCCCGGGTGGACGCCGAACTACGGCCGGCGCTGCCGGAGCTGCTCTGGCTCGCGTACATGGGTGTGGTGCTCTACTGGGTGCACGACCGCTCGCCGGGGCAGCTGAAGACGCGGCAGCTGATCGACGGCGCCGTGCCGCTGGTCGACCGGCTGGTCGGGCTGTCCCGACTGCGCGTGCTGCGTCCGGTGACCCGCCAGGTGCTCACCCTCATCCACACGCTGCGTCACTGACCCGCCGAGGCGGCCGGCCCGGAGTAAACCCGCAGGTCAAGTCCACTACCGGACAGCACTGAACCGCCGATCACCCCTTGCTCCGGTACCTCGCCGGCACTTAGCGTTACCCATGACGGGACCTGGGAGGAGAGGCTGCGGACCGTGGATCCGGCCCGGGATCCACGGTCCGCGCCCACCCGCGCTCCGGGCTCACCGGTCAGCGGGGGAAGACGCCGTACGAGGTCCAGCCCCGGTCCGGGAAGCCGGCCGCCTCGGCCACCCGCGCCGAGGCGTGGTTGTCGAAGTTGTGCAGGTAGGTGGGCACCGCTCCCTCGTCGAGCACCCGCCGGGCCGCCTGCGCCACCAGCCGCCGGGCCAGGCCCCGGCCCCGGGCGCCCGGCACCGTGCCGACGGCCAGCTCGTGCCCGTACGCGTCGTGCCGCTTGATCCCCGCGCCGGCCAGGTAACGGCCGTCGGCGTCGCGGACCACCAGTACCTCCCGGTCGAAGAGCCGCAGCCAGGGCGGCAGACCGGGCGCGGTCGGCGGGATCCACTCGCCGGCGTCGGGCAGCGGCGCCGGGGCGGTGCTCCACCGGAACCGGCCGGCGTGGGTGGTGAACTCCGGCAGCCCGACCGCCGCCGGCAGGGCCGGCAGCAGCTCCTCGACCGACCGCGCGGGCACCAGGGCCCGGACCGCCGGAACCCGGTCGGGTGGCACCGAGAGGATCGCGCAGTCGGGCGACGCGACCGCGTGGGCTGGCCGCAGCCGCCCGTCCCAGGCCGGCCGGGCCCGGCGGTGCGAGCGGACCACGTGCAGCCCGGGGCCGGCCGGCCACTGCCCCAGCCAGGTCGCCAGGTGCAGGAACAACCGCCGGTCCAGCACCGGGGCCACACCTCCTCGCCTGGCCGCGCGCCCTGTCGTGATCACGGTACGCCCGGCCGATCCGTCCGTAAGGAACTCGCAATAGATCGGCTACCCGACCCGTCGATACGCTGGCCCGACGACGGGAGGTACGCGGTGGCGCAGCGGGTGCTCGTGGTCGACGACGATCGGACGGTCGCCGACGTGGTCTGCCGGTACCTGGAGCACGCGGGCTACGCGGTGAGCCACGTCGGGGACGGGGCGAGCGCGCTCGCCTCGGTGGCCCGGCAGCCGCCGCAGCTGGTGGTGCTCGACCTGATGCTGCCGGTGCTGGACGGGCTGGAGGTGTGCCGACGGCTGCGGGAGCGGCCGGACGACGTACCCATCGTCATGTTGACCGCGCGTGGCGACGAGGCCGACCGGATCCTCGGCCTGCAACTGGGCGCGGACGACTACCTGAGCAAGCCATTCTCCCCCCGGGAGCTGGTGCTGCGGGTCCGCTCGGTGCTGCGCCGGGCCGGCGGTGAGCCGGCCGGCGTACCCCCGGAGGTGCTGGCCGACGACGGCCTGGTGGTGGACACCGGGCCCCGGGTGGCCCGGCTGCACGGCCGGGAGCTGACCCTGACGCTGCGGGAGTTCGACCTGCTGGTGCACCTGATGCGGCATCCGGCGCGCGCGTTCCGCCGGGCCGAGCTGCTGGAGCGGGTGTGGGGGTGGAGCTTCGGCGACCAGTCCACAGTGACGGTCCACGTGCGACGGCTGCGGGAGAAGGTCGAGGCAGATCCGGCGAACCCGCGCCGGATCGTGACCGTCTGGGGCGTCGGCTACCGGTACGAGCCGGGCGATGCGTGACCTGGCGCTGATCTTCGGGGTGGCGCTGCTGGCGGCGCTCGGCGTCGGGCTGGTCGGCGCGGTCGCCCTGCGGCTGCTGCGCGGCCGGTCGATCACCGGGCACATCGTCGTGCTGCTGGCCGTCACGGTGGGGGCGGTGGTCGCCGGGGTGGCGGTGGTCGCCGAGGCGATGTTCCTCTCCCCGCACGACCTGGAGGTGGTGTTGATCACCGTCTCGGCCGCGGCGGTGGTGAGCCTCGCGGTCGGCTGGCTCTTCGGCCGCCGGCTGGCCGCCGCGGCGGTGTGGGCGGATCAGGCGCGGGAGCGGGAACGGCGGATCGAGAAGGGCCGCCGGGACCTGGTCGCCTGGGTCTCGCACGACCTGCGCACCCCGCTCGCGGGGCTGCGGGCGATGGCCGAGGCGCTGGAGGACGGGGTGGTCGGCGACCCGGAGACGGTGGCCGAGTACCACCGCCGGATCCGGGTGGAGACCGACCGGATGACTCGGCTGGTGGACGACCTGTTCGAGCTCTCCCGGATCAACGCGGGCGCGCTGCGGCTGTCGCTGTCCGCGGTGCCGCTCGGCGACGTGGTCTCGGACGCCCTGGCCAGCACCGCGCCGCTGGCCGCCGCCCGGCGGATCCGGCTGGTGGCCGCCGAGTCGGGGTGGCCGACGGTGACCGCGAGCGAGCCGGAGTTGGCCCGGGTGGTGGGCAACCTGCTGCTCAACGCGGTCCGCTACACCCCGGACGACGGCACCGTCCGGGTGAATGCCGGCGGCGACTCCGACACCGCGTGGCTGGCGGTGACGGACACCTGCGGCGGCATCCCCGAGGCGGACCTGCCCCGCCTGTTCGACGTGGCGTTCCGGGGCGAACCGGCGCGCACCCCGCGCCCGGGCAACGGCGCTGTCGAGGCGACGGGCGGGCTGGGGCTGGCCATCGTCCGTGGGTTGGTTGACGCGCACGGCGGGCGGGTAGACGTACAGAACGTCGCCGGCGGCTGCCAATTCATCGTCCGGCTCCCGGCGGCGGGAACCTGACGCATCGACGCTGCGTCATATCCATTTCCATACATGTACAAATTTTTTTGGGACGGTAATGGTCATGCCGAATCAGCCGAATGACCGGTACCAGCAGGACACTGAGCGCAGCTGGCCGGCGGACGGGCCGGCCGGGCAGTTTCCGGCGCAGCCCGCGTACCGGGAGGCGCGGAGCGGTGGGCGGCTCTCCTGGGCCCAGCTGAACGCGCTGCCGGCCGGCGCCTCGACCCGGCACGGCCTCAACACCCGCTGAGGCTCCGCTGGCGGACCGGGGCGAAAGCGACGACACACCCGGGCGCTCCACCCGGGCTCTTCGCACATGTGTGCGGTAGCGTCTTGTGGTCCGAAATCCCGGTCTACGACAGGAGAAGCTCCGCGCATGGGCAAGAAGACGATCCACGTCTCCGACTTCAGTGGCACGGTGCTGGGCGCCGACGACGAGGTGGTCAAGGTCGTCGTGCTGGAGCACCCTGACCTGGTCGCCGGGCCCGTGCAGCTGGACGCCACCCCGGTCGAGGTGGAGAGCATCGACGACGCGGCGCTGGACGTGGCCGTGGTGGAGATCCACGACAGGCACGGGGGCGGCGAGCCGCGCCGGGTGGTGCTGACCGCCAGCGAGTTCGACGCGATGGCCACCGACGTGCCCATGGCGCAGCTCCTGCGTACCGCCGAGCGGGTCAAGCCGCCGAAGGCTCGGCGGAGCGCGGAGAAGGTCGACTACGGCACCATCGAGCACGCCGGGAAGCCGCACCGCGGCCGGGTCACCGAGGAGGAGGCGCGGCTGGTGCGCGAGCGCCTCGACGAGGTCAACAAGCGCCTGGCCGACGCCGGCATCCGCCAGATCGACCCGGCCGACCCGGAGCACGCCGAGCGGTACGGCTTCCCCACCGCCGGCTGACGTCGCCGGACCGGCCGGGTACGCGTCGCGTGCCCGGCCGGCGGCGCCACCCGGCCGACCGCCGACCCATGCCCGCGCCGGTGGTCAGCGCTGCCGCGTGATCTCGGCCAGAGCGGCGGCGACCGCCGTCTCGATGGCACCCTTCTCCAGCCCGAGGCCCGTCAGCACCCCGTCGCCGTCCTCCTCCTCGAGCAGGGCGAGCAGGATGTGCTCGGTGCCGATGTAGTTGTGGCCGAGCCGCAGCGCCTCCCGGAAGGTGAGCTCCAGGACCTTCTTGCCGCGGGCACCGTAGGGGATCAGGTCGGGGACCTGGTCGGCCTTCGCCGGCAGGGCCGCGGTGACGACCTCCCGCAGCCGCTCCAGGGGTACGCCCTGCGCCGCGATCACCTGGGCCGCCAGCCCGTCCGGCTCGGCGAGCAGGCCGAGTGCCAGGTGCTCGGGGCCGATCTCGGCGTTGCCGGCCGTGCGGGCCTCCTGCTGCGAGGACATCACCACGTTGCGCGCCCGCGAGGTGAAGCGGCCGAACCCGGCGTTCGGGTCGAGCGCGGCGGCCGTCTCGGCCTTCGCCACGGACCGCTTCTGGGCGGCCTGCTTGCTGACCCCCATGCTGCGTCCGATCTCCGTCCAGGAGGCGCCCGAGCGCCGGGCCTGGTCCACGAAGTGACCGATCAGGTGGTCGGCGATGTCGCCCAGGTGGTCGGCGACCAGGACGGCGTCGGCGAGCTGGTCCAGCGCGTCGGTGTGCGCCTTCTTGATGCCTTCGATCAGGTCGTCGAGGCGTACGGGGTGGGTCATCTTCAAGGGCTCGGTCATGCGTCAACCATAGGTTGACGGGTGCCGGCCGTCAACCACTGGTTGACGATGAGGCCGTCGTGGCGCGTCAGCGGTGGGCTACGACCACACCGCGAGTTCGTTCAGCTCGGTTATCTCCTGACCGCTCTGCTGGGACAGCCGAACGTATCTGGCGTTGGTCCCGGCCGGCAGGGTGACTTTGAGGAAGCGCGCCCGGCGGGCCTCCGCCCGCGGCGACCAGGTGGTTCCGTCGTCGCTCGTTTCGATCACGACCGGGCTCGACACGGACAGGCCATGCGCGAACACCGCCGCGACCGGACGTCGCGCGCCGAGGTCGACCTGGAGAAACGTGTTGGACCGGCAGGCTCTGGCCGATCGGGTCGCCGGCGGAGTTGGCGGAGTGCCGGAGGGACCCGTTTCCTGGCATCCCTGGTGGCGATAGGACTGTCCGTAGGCGCCGTCGGTCAGGGAACACGGCACGAGGGGTGTCGCCTGGCCCCGCTGGTCGGCGACCGCGCACTCGTCGTCACGTGACCGGGGCGGTCCGAGAGCCCCGACGAGCCTGACCCGCTGGCTGTCCTGGCGGGTGGTGTATTTCGTGCCGTTGTCCTCGATCTCAGCGGTCGCGCTGACGTAGAGGTAGCCGCGAAGGTCCCCGACTGCCCGCGCGTCCAACGCTTCGCCCGGCCGCACGCCCTCGGCCACCCACACCACATCGCCGGCTTCGTCGTCAGTGATCGCCGTGGCCGTGTACTGCGGGGATTTCCGACCCTGCTGGACCGGGCGGTCGGCCCACCTCACGCTGACCTTGCTGGGGTCCGGGCGGACGGCCAGGTCCGCCGGCTCCCAGAAGGCGAGGGTGGGTACGGCGAGCTCGGTGCGTTGGATCTTGAATCGGGCATGTACGGCGGGCCGGCCCGCCGTATCGCCGGGGAGTTGGGCACTGAGTGCCATTGTCGACGCGGTACCGAACGTGCCCTGGGTATCTCGACCGGTGAGCCGGAACGTGTAGGTGCCGGTGCTGTCGGTCTTCGCCTTCCGGGCGCCCTTGCACACTTCCACGGCGCGAGCGAGGCACAGCAGGCCAAGACTGGTGACCGTGGCCAGGACGCCACCGACGACCTCCGCCGCGTCCGGCTCCTTGTACAGCACGACGCTCACCCCGGCCGCCGGGGCACCATCGGCTCGGGTCAGCCGCCCGGAGACGGTCACCTCGGCGTCGTCCGGCACCTTGCTGGCCGTACAACCCGCGACGAGCAGGGCAACCAGTGCGAGAGGTGCGACCACCCGGCGGCGAAGACGAGTGGGACGGGATGCTCGCATGACGGAACCATATAGTGAAATGCGTCTTCTCCGGCTCCTGCCCGGCGGGACGGGCATCAAGCGCCGGCCGTAGGGGTCACCAGAAGAAGTCAGGGCCGGTCTGCATGACCGGCCCTGATCGTGTTACTGCTGTGCGCCGCCAGGGACTCGAACCCCGAACCCGCGGATTAAGAGTCCGCTGCTCTGCCAGTTGAGCTAGCGGCGCTCGCTGGCAACGGGGAGAAACGGTAACACGCCCCTCGGCGGGGCCGGCCGGGACCACCCGCGCCCGCTACGGGCGGATCACCGCCCGCCGGCCACGGAGCTCGCCCTGCTCCAGCATGCGGTGCGCCTCGCCGACCGCCGACAACGGCAGCGGCACGACCTCGCGCGGAGCGAGCCGCCCGGCGGCCAGCACGCTGTTCACCGCGCCGGCGGCCTCGGCCAGCTCAGCGGTGGTGGCGTGGGAGATCACGAAGCCGGTGATGGTGCGGTCGTTCCGGTAGAGCGCGCCGACCGGCAGCACCGGGCGGCTGTCGCCTCCGGCGAGCAGCACCACCCGCCCGCGCAGGGCGAGCAGGTCGACGGTCGACGCCAACTCGTTCCGCCCGGCGGTGTCGAGATACACGTCGACCCCGTCCGGGCAGGCTGCCCTCAGCCGCTCGACCAGGTCGGGGGCCCGGTAGTCGAACACCTCGGCAGCGCCGTTGCGCTGGCAGAACTCGACATCGGTCGCCGAGGCGGTGGCCACGACGCGGGCACCGGCGTCGGCGGCGAGCGCCACGAGCGCGGCGCCGACGCTGCCCGCGCCGCCGGCGACCACCACGGTCTCGGTGGGCCGGAGCCGGCCGTGGACGAACAACGCCAGGTACGCCGTGGCGACCGGGTGGAGCATGGTCACCGCGATCGCCGGATCGACCCCGTCGGGCAGTCGGTAGAGCCGGTCGACCGGCACCACGGCCTGCTCGGCGGCGCTGCCCTGCCGGCCCCCGTGCCCGAGGCTGTTGCACCAGACCAGCTCGCCGACGCAGAAGCCGGCGGCGCCCGGCCCCACCGCCGCGACCCGCCCGGTCAGGTCACGGCCGACCACGAAGGGCAGCGGCAGCGGGTGGGGAACGCTCCCGAGCGGACGAAGGTGTCGACGTGGTTGACGGTGGTGGCGATCGCGTCGACCAGGACGTCGGTCGGCCCGGGGCGAGGTGGCGGCAGTTCGCCGTACCGGATGTCCGTGGCCGGCCCGGGGCGCTCGATGTAGGCGGCTCGCATGCCCTCATTGTGGTTGCCGGCCGAGGAGCGGACTTTTGAGCCGGGTACGCAAAAGGCTCCGGTCCGATGCAGGACATCGAACCAGAGCCTTGATCGCTGGTGCGCCGCCAGGGACTCGAACCCCGAACCCGCGGATTAAGAGTCCGCTGCTCTGCCAGTTGAGCTAGCGGCGCTCGCTGGCAACGGGGAGAACACTAGCACGGCCCCTGACCCGGGTTCCAATCCGATCCCCGGCTCCCCCCTTCGGTCGAGCTTAAGGGACAAAGCTCCCCAAAACCGCCATCCGCGGCTCCGAAGGGCCCAAGGTCATGGCGTTGATACGGCACGATGTGCGCCAGGCACGCGAGAGCTGAGGTGGGGATGGGCAGGTTCGGGCGGGCCGGGGCGATGATGGGCGCCCTGGTTCTCACGGCGTCGTTGGCACTGACCGGGTGCGGGGACGACCAGAAGAAGCCGGCGGCCGCAAGCGGCGGGCAGCAGCAGGCCGGGGCGGACATCCCGGCGGGCGGTACGCCGAGCGAACCCGTGAACGAGGCCCCGCTGCCGCTGCCGGTGAGCCCGACCGACGGGTCGACCCGGCGCCCGGTCAGCACCGAGATCAGCGCGACGGTCCCCGGCGGCGGCAAGGTGTCGAAGGTCGTCCTCACCGCGGCGAACGGCACGAGCGTCGCCGGCCGGATGCGGCGCGATGGTTCGTCCTGGGTGCCCTCCGCCCCGCTGAAGTACGCCACCCGGTACACCGCCACGGTCACCGGCACCGGCACCGACGGCCGGACCCACCAGGGCACCAGCACCTTCACCACGATGGCCAAGCCGAAGTCGATGATCGGGTCGGGGCTGTACCTGTTCAGCGGCAAGACCTACGGCGTGGCGATGCCGGTGGTGGCCGAGTTCTCGCCGGGCATCCCGAAGAAGGACCGGGCCGCGGTGCAGAAGCGGATGTTCGTCCAGACCGACCCGCCGCAGCCGGGCGCCTGGCACTGGGTCGACAACGGCACGCAGGCGTACTACCGGGCGCCGGAGTACTGGCAGCCGGGCACCACGATCACGGTACGGCTCGCGCTGGCCGGGATCCCGCTGAGCAACGGCCGATATGGCAACGTCGACCGGAGCGCGACCGCGAAGATCGGCCGGGCCTTCGAGATGAAGGTCGACAACGCGACCAAGCAGATGAGCGTGTACGAGAACGGCGCGCTGGTCCGCACCCTGCCGGTGAGCCTCGGCAAGAAGAGCACCCCCTCCTCCAGCGGCACCATGGTGGTGATGGAGAAGAAGGAGTCGACGGTCTTCGACACCCGGGACGAGCCGGATCCGCGGAACCGGTACGTCACGAAGATCGACTTTGCCCAGCGGCTGACCTGGGGCGGCGAGTACATCCACGCCGCGCCCTGGTCGGAGGGGGTGCAGGGGCGGCAGAACGTCTCACACGGCTGCGTGAACGTCTCGATGGCCAACGGGCGGTGGCTCTTCGGCCAGACCCTGGTCGGCGACCCGATCACCGTCAAGGGCACCGAGCGGAAGCTGGTGCCGGGCAACGGCTGGACGGCGTGGAGCATGAGCTGGTCGCAGTTCGTGGCGGGCAGCGCCCTGCCGGTGCCCGACGGCGGGGCCGAGCCGACGTTCTGAGCCGGGTCGAGGTGGCTCGGTGACCTGCCGGGCCACGGCCGGCGGCCGCCGGGCGGCGCCGGACCAGGGCAGAGACGGGCCCCGCTCGGGCAGCGCCGCAACATTCCCGAATCGTTACATCGCGTTCGGCGTGTTTCGGTTCACTTCCGGCAACGGGTATCGGTACTCGCGCGTCTGTAGGGGACGATGGGACCGGGGATGACGACTGTGGGGGAACCATGCGAGCTAGCCAGGACGAGCTGATCCGGCGCGGCGCCCGGCACGGCACGCGGCGGCGCGTGTTCGCGGCCGCGGTGCTCGCCGCCGCGATGGCGCTGACCTCCGCCTGCACCGGCGGTGGTGGGGACGACAAGCCGTCGAGCTGGCAGGGGGGCGAGGAGAGCGGCCCGAAGGCCGCCGCCACCATCACCGAGCCCGCGGCCGATGCCAAGGACGTGGCCGCCTCGACCGCCATCACCTTCACCACCAAGGAGGCGAAGGAGAGCACCGTCGAGCTGAAGGACTCCGCCGGCACGGCGGTCGAGGGTGCGCTCGCGGAGAACGGCAAGAGCTGGCTCCCCGCCGGCGCCCTCAAGTACGGCGAGACGTACACCGCGACGGTGACCGCGACCGGCGACGACGGCAAGCCGGCGACGGCGACCAGCAAGTTCACCATCATGGCCAAGCCCGCCAAGCAGATCCGGGTCAGCAGCTTCCTCGGTGACAACCAGACCGTCGGCGTGGGCATGCCGCTGATCGTCAAGTTCAGCCGGGCCATCCCGCAGGACTACCGGGACGACGTGCAGCGCCGGATGACGGTCACCGCGAAGCCGGCCCAGGAGGGCGTCTGGCACTGGGTGAGCCCCACCGAGGTGCGCTACCGGCCGAAGAAGTTCTGGCAGGCCAACAGCACGGTGTCGTACCGGGTGCAGGCGGGCGGGCTCCCGCTCGGCGACGGCTGGTACGGCCGCTCCGACCTGACCGTCGACATCAAGATCGGCCCGTCGTTCATCATGACCGTCGACAACCGCACCAAGCGGATGACGGTCACCAAGGACGGCAAGGTGATCCGCACGATCCCGGTGAGCCTCGGCAAGAAGACCACCCCCTCGTCCAGCGGCACCATGGTGGTGATCGAGAAGCTGCGCAAGACGGTCTTCGACACCCGCGAGGAGCTGGGCCCGCAGGAGGGCTACCGCACCGACATCGACTTCGCCCAGCGGCTCACCTGGGGTGGCGAGTTCATCCACGCCGCGCCCTGGTCAGAGGGGGTGCAGGGCAAGGTCAACGTCTCGCACGGCTGCGTGAACGTCTCGATGGCGGAGGGGGCCTGGCTGTTCACCAACACCCGGATCGGCGATCCGATCACGGTGAAGGGCACCGAGCGCAAGCTCCAGAACGGCAACGGCTGGACCGACTGGAACATGAGCTGGGAGGAGTACGTGAAGGGCAGCGCCCTGCCGTACGAACCGCCGGCGCAGCCGGGTGACGACACCAGCCCGAGCGCCGGCCCGAGCGACCAGCCCAGCGCCACGCCGACCGCCTGACCGGGGCGTACCCACCAGGAGCCCTCTCCCGACGGAGAGGGCTCCTGGCGCGTCCGGACCCGGTGACGAACGAAGCCCCCTCCCGCAGGAGGGGGCTTCGTTGCTGGGGTGACTGATGGGAATTGAACCCACGACAACCGGGACCACAACCCGGTGCTCTGCCAACTGAGCTACAGCCACCATGCTCTCCGCGCCGGTCGACCCGGGCGGGGCGCGGACTAATAATAGCCACACCCCTGCCGCCCCCGTCCACCGGGTTCCGGCGGGGCGTCAGAGCTGGGCGGCGATCGCCTTGGCGCTCTCCACGTCCGGGCCGGGCAGCGGGACGAAGATGGTCCGGCGGTAGTACTCCAACTCCCGGATGCTCTCCCGGATGTCCGCCAGGGCCCGGTGGGCCAGCCCCTTCTGCGGTTGACCGAAGTAAACCCGGGGGTACCAGCGCCGGCAGAGCTCCTTGATCGAGGAGACGTCGATCATCCGGTAGTGCAGGTGCGCGTCGAGGCGGGGCATGTCCCGGGCGATGAAGCCGCGGTCGGTGGCGATCGAGTTGCCGCACAGCGGCGCGCCGCCGGAGTCCTTGACGTATTTGGTGATGTAGTCGAGCACCATGTCCTCGGCCTCGGCGAGGGTGACCGTGGACCGGCGGGCGGCCTCGGTGAGCCCGGACTTGGCGTGCATGGTCTGCACGATCTCCGGCATCCCGTCCAGCGCCGCGTCGTCGGCGTGGATGACCACGTCGACGCCCTCCCCGAGCACGTTGAGGTCGGGGTCGGTGACGAGCGCGGCGACCTCGATCAGCGCGTCCCGGCCGAGGTCCAACCCGGTCATCTCACAGTCGATCCAGACGAGAAGATCAGCCACCGGACCAGACTACGCGTCGCCGACCCGCCCGCGCCTCGGCACCATGGCCGAGGTGGACCAGTAGGGTTTGCCCCGTGCCAGCCGAACCCGTCGCACCACCCGCCGTCACCGACGACGATCCGGGCGGGCGTACGGCCCGTCGGCTCGTCACGGTGGTGGCGCTCGCGGCGGTGCTGCCGGCGCTCTATCTGCCCGGCACGGTCCACGACTTCTTCGACCTGAAGATCTACATGCGGGCGATGGACTGGTGGGCGGCCGGCCACCCGCTCTACGACTACGTCCAGGCGGACCGGGTGCAGGGGGCGCTCTACTTCACCTACCCGCCGTTCGCCGCGCTGCTGCTGCGGCCGTTCGCGCTGCTACCGCTCGGCGCCACCGTGGCGATCTTCACGGTGCTGACCGTGGTGGGCGTGGTGGTGACGACCCGCTGGCTGGTGCTCCCGGTCATCGCGCGGCACGACCTGCCCAAGCTGTTCACCCTCGCGGTGGCCGTCCTGCTGGTGTTCGCGGTGGAGAGCACCCGGGAGACGCTCACCTTCGGCCAGATCAACATGCTGCTGGTGGTGCTGATCCTGGCCGACCTGCTCTTCGCCGTACCTGGGGGGCGGCCCTGGGCCGGGGTGGGCGTGGGGCTGGCGGCGGCGCTCAAGCTCTTCCCCGGCATCTTCGTGCTCTACCTGCTGGCCACCCGGCGCTGGCGGGCGGCGGCGCTCGCCTCGGGGACCGCGGCGCTGGCCACCCTGCTGGCCGCAGCGCTCGCGCCGAGCGACTCGTGGCGGTTCTGGACCCACGAGCTGTGGGCGACCGATCGGGTGGGGCGCACCGACTACACCGGTAACCAGTCGCTGTTCGGCCTGCTCAGCCGGATCACCGCGCCGGAGAAGCCGGCTCAGCTCCCCTGGCTGCTGCTGGTAGTCGTGGTGGTCGGGTACGGGCTGTGGCGGGCCGCCCGCGCCGCCCGGGCCGGGGACGCGCTGGCCGGGCTCACGCTGACCGGCCTGGTGGGTGGCCTGGTCAGCCCGATCACCTGGACGCACCACCTGTACTGGTTCATCCCCGCGGTGGTGGTGCTGGTCGACGCCGGGCTGGACGCGGACCGGGACACGGTGGCGGGTGTCCGGCGGCGCCGCTGGCGATTCGCCCTGGCGATCGGCACCGCCTTCGTGATCATCTACGGGGTGGTGACGTTCCAGGACTGGGGCGTCGCGCCGGCGCGTACCGACAGCTTCGGCGAGTTCGTCGCGCGCAACGCGTACGTGCTGCTCAGCCTGGTGCTTCTGGCGGCGCTGCCCGCCCGCCGGGCGGCCGATCGGGACCGGACCGGCACAGCCTGAAAGTTGCACCAAATGGACAGACGTCGCGACGAGCGCTGTTCGGCGCTAATCTGGTCACAACTACCTCAGTTTTCTCCCAGGTAGCACCGATCCCCCGGTGACGGTGGCCCTTCGCGTCGGCAGCGCGGAGGGCCACCCGCCGTTCGGACCCTAGGACTCCAGCCCCGCGTCCCCGGGTGACGCCGCCGCCCGCGGCGGGACGTCCACCGGTCGGGGGGTCTGCGGCGTGGTCGCCGTGGGCCAGGCCCAGCTCGGGTCGGCCGGCAGATCTGCCAGGGTCTCCGCGCGCCGGCTCGGCACCGGCTCGATCGCGGCCCGGGACCGGGCGGGGGCCGCCGATCCGACGGCGACCAGTTGCCGCTCCGGCCAGACCGGCCGCTCCCCCGCCACCTCGGGCGCGCCCAGCCCGCTGAGCGAGCTGACCCCGAGCCGCCCGGCGAGCACCGGGACCTGGTCGGGTTCGACGACGAAGACCACCTCGCGCGGGCGGACCGGGCGCAGCAGGAGCAGCACAGCGAGGACCACCAGCAGCACCCCACCGGCGAGCAGCGCCCACGCCAGCCCGGGGAACCAGCCGGCGCGCAGCTCGGCACGCAGGTCCAGGGCCAGGTCTCCGCGCCCGTCCGGCCGCATCACCACCAGGCTCAGCGACCGGCCGGCCAGCTCGGCGGGGCTCCACTCCAGGGCGCCGGTCCCCTCGCGTACCCAGAAGCCCTGACCGGCCGGGACGGTGGTGGCGGTGGTGGCGGTGACCGGGCCGGCGGGCTCGAGGCGGACCGGCAGCGGGCCGCGGGCCAGCGCGACCCGGCTGACGGTGGCGTGCGGGACGGCCTCGAGCCAGCGGCCCACCTGGTCGCTCGGGGCCAGGCCGAGGAAGGCCGGCCCGTCGGCGGTGCGGGCGGTCAGCCGCAGGCGGGCCTTCGCGGTCCGGACGAACGGCGCCTCGGCGCGGAGCAGGTCGTCCACGTCGGTGACCACGACGGCCTGCCCGGACGTGCGGACCGTCTCGAAGCGGGCGCCGAAGCCGCCGTCCGGGTCCGCGTGCCGGGCCACGGTCCAGAGCCCGGCACCCGCGAGGAGCGCCGGGATTCCCACGGCCAACAGCAGCATGCCGGCGATCGTTCGCACGAACCGCATTCGGGTCCTCTCCCTCGGTAGCCAACCACCCGGCCGACCTTACCGACGGGAACCGCACAATCGCCGGATATCCACGGCAAGCACCCCGAGGACCGTGGAAAGCGCGCCGGCCCGCCGGAAGATCCGACGGGCCGGCGGCAACCGCGCAGGTCAGGACTTCGCCGCGGGCTCCCGACGGGTACGCAGGAAGGCCAGCCCGCCGAGGACCAGACCGGCGAGGCCGGCGACCAGACCGGCCACGCCGAGGGCCGTGCCGGCGCCCCCGTCGGAGTCGTCGTCACCGCCCGACGCGGCCGGCGAGGCGTTCGCGGCCGCGTTCGCCGCAGCTGGCGAGGCGGACGGCGACGCGGCGGTCAGCTTGAGCACCGGGGCCGGGTTCTCCGGCTCTTCCTTGCCCGGCGTCGGCACCTCGATCCAGCGGGACACGTTGCCGTCCGAGTAGGTCTGGATCACCTTGAACACCATCTGGTCGACCTGCGGCAGCGGTCCCATCGACACCGGGAACTCCTGGAACTCGCCCGGCTTGACCCCGCCGCCCGCCGGCGCGGTGAAGGTGAGCTTGGCCACCGCCTCGGTGAGCTGGCTGCCGTGCACCTCGATCGGCGGGTCCACCTTGCGCTTCTCCGACTGCACCGTCCACCCCGGCACCGGCATGGTGGAGACCGAGCCGACCGGCGCGTCCTCCGGCAGGAAGACCTCCACCTTGGTGGTCGAGGCCGTGTCGCTCTCGTTCGGCACCCGGAAGGCGAAGCGGCCGTAGCTGCCCTGGGTCGCCTCCTTCGGGTTGACCGTGACGTGCGCCGAGGCCGGGCCGGCGAGGCCGAGCACGGCGGTGGCGACAGCGGCGAGGGTGAGCGTGGCCGCGGCGGCGGGACGCCGGAGACGGAACATGGGCGGAGCCTCTCCTACTTGATCGGCACGGTGGCGGTCACCGTGGCCTGGTCGATGTCGGACGTGCGGACGGTGAAGCGGAACTCCCACTGCCCCGCCGCCGGCAGGTTGATCTCACCGGTGGCATGGTTGTCGGTCAGCGGCAGCATCGGGATGTCGATCGGCTCGATCCCGGCCGACGGCAGCGCGGCGGTGGCCTTCCACTCCTTCACCGGCTGCGGTCGGTTGTCGGTGGTGTACGCGTACAGGTGCATCGAGTTGTTGCCCCGCTCGGCCGGGTCCAGCTCCACCTGCAGCGAGTAGAGCGGGCTGGTCAGCGTGGTGGTGAAGTAGCCGGTGGACGTGCCGGCCACGTTGGCGGCCTCGGTGCGGGCCGGCGTGGTCTGCACCAGGTTGGCCGTGACGCCGAGCACCACCGCGGTGATCACCAGCTCGGCCACCACCGCGCGCCGCATCAGCCCCGGGCGGCCCGCCGCGGTGCGCCGCCGCACCAGCGACCGGGAGTACGTGGCCACCGCGATCACCAGCACGAACAGACCGATCTTGGTGAGCAGCAGCTGCCCGTACGTGGTGTCCAGCAGCGCCTTCGGGGTGGCCACCTCGATCAGCCCCTGCACGGTGCCGGCGAGCAGCAGCGCCCCGACCGCCACGGCCGCCCAGCGGGACCAGATCGGCAGGATCGCCTCCAGCTCCCGCTCGTCGGCCCGGCGCAGCAGGAACACGACGAGCATCACCAGGCCGCCCAGCCAGACGGCCATGCTGCCCAGGTGCACCGCGTCCACCACCACCGAGACCGCCGGCACCGGCGAGGCGGCCGGGTGGCCGGCCAGCGGCCAGGTGAACACCGCCGCCCCACCGAGGACGGCCAGGATGATTCCGTCGGTCCGGCCGAGCGGCCCGGCGAAGAGCGGCCGCAGCAGGAACGCCGCCGCGGCGAGCAGGCCGAGCCGGACCAGGTGCGCCGTGCCGTACGTGCTGCCCAGCACATCGCCGAGACCGGACCCGGTCACGGCGAACAGGCCCCCGCCGGCCGTGTACGGCACCTGCAACCACAGCTCCGCCAACGTGGCGGCCACCAGCAGGCCCAGCCCCGACCAGGCCAGCCGGGCCGGCCCGCGCCGGGACAGCCGACGCGGCCACAGCGCGGCCAGCACCAGCGCCGCGCCGACCAGCAGCAGGAGACCCAGGTAGCTGAGGTACTTCGCCACCTTCACCGCGTTCTCCACCACCGGATTGGCGCGGCTGTCCGTACCGGTGTCGGTCGGCGGGGTCGACGGGGCGCCCACCGAGTAGGTGAAGGCGCCGGAGACCGGGTGGCTGTCGGCGGAGATCACCCGGTAGCTGACCAGGTAGGTGCCGCGCGCCCCGGACGGGTCCACCGGGATGGTCACCACCGCGTCCTTGAACGTCGGCTCGCCCCGGTCAGCCCGGGAACCGTCGGGGGCGATCACCCGGATCTTGCCGGGGACCTTCCGGACCCCCTCGCTGAAGGTCAGCACCACCTCGGCCGGCGCGTTCGGCACCACGGCGGAGGCGGTCGGGCTGGTGCTCACCAGCACCGCGTGGGCGCTGGCCGGGGTGGCCGGGGCGAGGAGAAGGGCGACCAGGGTGACCAGCAGGCCGGCGACGGTCCCCAGCCGGGCGGCCCAGTGGCGTTCGGCGGCGGCCCGTCGGTCGGCCCGGCGGCGGTCGGCGGCGGGCACGGGCCGGCGGCGTACGGCAGCAGTCATGACCAACATGCTTCCCGACGCGACCGGCGATCGGCGACCCCTGATCATCCGCGTCCGGCAGCGAGCGCGGTGGAGCGGGGCCGATCCGGCTCGCCGCTGACCCGGCCCAGCGCCCAGAGCAGGCCGGCCTGCACCACGGCGGCCAGGTGGCCCAGCTCGTGCACGGCGGCGGTGGTCGACGCGGCGATGTCCACCAGGCTGGTGCCGGCCAGACAGACCGCCAGCACCAGGGCCACCGGCAGGAACGCCCGGGCCCGCTCCGGCCGCCAGGCGGCCAGCGCGAAGCCGACGGCGAGGGCGGCGTCGAAGGAGGCCATCTCCCGGCTGGTGTGCGGGTCCGCCGCGACCCCCAGCCCGGCCAGCAGGATCGGCAGCGCAATGGCGAACTGCGCCGCCGCGGCCACCGCCACGGCCACCCGGAGCACCTGGCGGCGGGCCCGTACGGCGGCCGCGGCGCCGGAGCGCGCCGCCGCCCGGTCCGCGGCGACCGCGGCCAGCACCGGGGCGGTCAGATCGGGTACGTCCACCGCCTGCAACCGGGTGAGCCGGGTCACCCGCTCGGCGTGGGCCAGCCAGGAGCGGCAGCCCGAGCAGGAGCCGGTGTGCGCCGCCAGGGCCGCGGCTGGGGCCTGCGGGTCCTCCCCGTCCAGCCGGGCCGAGAGCGCCACGCGCACGTCGTCGCATGTCATGAGCGGGTAGTCGGAGAGCCGAGGGGAAAAGTTCCCGACGTGGGCGGGACCACGGAAAGGGCCGAAGGACCCTGCCCGACCCCGGTACGCCGCGTAACCTCGTCAGTCGTGATCCCCGCCCCGCGCGACAGCTCCGCCGGCCACCGTGCGGCGGGGCTCGACGCTGCGCCGGATCCGGCGACGCACTGGGCGCTGGCCGCCCGCGACGGCGATCCGGTGGCCCAGGCCGCCTTCGTCCGGGCCACCCAGGCCGAGGTGTGGCGCTTCGCCGCCGCCCTGGTCGACCCGGACAGTGCCGACGACCTGACCCAGGAGACGTACCTGCGGGCGTTCCGGGCGCTGCCCGCCTTCGAGGGACGGTCCACCGCGCGTACCTGGCTGCTCGGCATCGCCCGGCGGGCCTGCGCCGACCACCTGCGCACCGTGGTCCGCCAGCGGCGGCTCGACGAGCGGCTCGCCGCGCACGCGGTCACCGAGCGGCCGTACCCGGACCCGGCCGGGCAGCTCGGCGCGACCGACCTGGTCCGCCGGCTCCCCACCGAGCGGCGCGGCGCGTTCGTGCTCACCCAACTGCTCGGCCTGTCCTACGCCGAGGCCGCCGCCGTGGAGGGGGTCCCGGTGGGCACCATCCGGTCCCGCGTCGCCCGGGCCCGCAGCGAGCTGATCGACGCCGTCGGCGACGCCCTCGCCGGATGATGGCGGAACTTTTCTCGGATCCGGGGCGACCAATGACCGTGACCGCACCGAGCACCCGGGCCATCCGCTGGCCCGCCGTCCGACCCTGGCTCGGCATCGCCGTCCGGCTCGGGCTGGCCGCCGTCTGGTTGTTCGCCGGCGCCACCAAGGTCGGCGACCTGGCCGCCTCCGGCCGCGCCGTCAACGCGTACCAGGTCATGCCGTACGACGTGGCCGCCGTGATCGGCGCCGCGCTGCCCTTCGTGGAGCTGGCGCTGGGCGTACTCCTGCTCGTCGGGCTGGCCACCCGACTGGCCGCCGGCGTCTCCGCGGCCCTGCTGGTGGTCTTCATCACCGGCATCGCCTCGGCCTGGGCGCGCGGCCTGGCCATCGACTGCGGGTGCTTCGGCAGCGGCGGCCAGCTCGCCGCCGGCCAGGCCCCGACCTACCTCCCGGAGATCCTCCGGGACCTGGGATTCCTGGTCATGGCCGGATTCCTGCTGATCTGGCCCCGCACCCCGTTCTCCGTGGACGGCTGGCTGGCGGGCGCGGCACCCGAGGAGGGCGAGGATGAGTAGTCGGAAGGGCCAGAAGAAGGCGGCCCAGGTGGTCCGCGCGCAGATCGCCCGGGAGAAGCGACGCACCCGCACGATCATCACGTCGATCGCCGCGGTGGTGCTGCTGGTGATCGCCGGGCTGATCGGCTGGACCGTCTACTCCAGCCAGAAATCGAAGTCCTTCACCTCCCCGCCGAACGCCAACCACACCGGCACCGGCATCGTCCTCGGCCAGGGCCCGGTCACCATCGACCTGTACGAGGACTACCTCTGCCCGGTCTGCAAGCAGTTCCAGGACACCAGCGGGCCGACCATCACCCAGCTGATCAACGAGAACAAGGTGCGGGTGGTCTACCACCCGGTCGCCTTCCTGAACCGCTTCTCCAGCACCCAGTACTCGACCCGCTCCGCGGCCGCCTCCGGCTGCGCCGCCCAGGGCGCGCGGTTCAAGGAGTTCACCGACGCGCTCTTCGCCAAGCAGCCGCCGGAGAACAGCGCCGGGCTGAGCGACAACGAGCTGATCGACATCGGCGCGAGCGTCGGGGTGAACCGGGACGCGATGAGCTCCTGCGTCCGGGACGGCACGTACAAGACGTGGACCGCACACGTCACGGACGACGCCGCCAAGTCCGGCGTCACCGGCACCCCGACCATCAAGGTCAACGGCAAGGAGCTCACGGACCGCAGCCCCGAGGGGATCAAGGCGGCGGTGGCGGCGGCCGGCAAGTGAGCAGCGTACCGCTGCGCCGGGCGGGGGTGGTGGTCACCGCCGCGCTCGCCGCCCTCCTCGCCCTCGCCGCCCCGGCCGCCGCGCACGGGGCGGACGCCCCCGCCGGCACCGACTACCGGGCCGAGGTGACCTCGCTCAGCCCCGCCCGGCCCGGGCTCACCGCCCGCATGGTCGAGGCGGGGGCCCGGCTGGAGCTGACCAACCGCACCGGGCCGGACGTCGAGGTGCTCGGCTACTCCGGCGAGCCGTACCTGCGCATCGGGCCGGGCGGGGTGTACGAGAACACCCGCTCCCCCGCCACCTACCTGAACCGGACCATCACCGGCGACACCCAGCTCCCCCCGCAGGCCGACCCGGCGGCGGCACCGGCCTGGCGGCGGGTCTCCGACGGGCCGTCGGCCCGCTGGCACGACCAGCGGACGCTCTGGCTGGAGTCGGACCTGCCGCCGCAGGTCACCGCCGACCCCACCCGGGAGCAGCGGGTCCGCGACTGGGTGGTGCCGGTGCGCGCCGGCGGCGAGCCGATCGAGGTACGCGGCACCCTGGACTGGGTGCCGCCGCCCGACCCGTACCCGTGGTGGGCGGCCGCCACGCTCGGCTTCCTGCTGGTCGGCGCGGCCGGGCTGGTCCCGGGCGGCTCGGCGGCCGGTGGGCGCGCGCTGCGCGGGGTGGGCGCGCTGCTCGCCCTGGGCGGGCTGGCCACCGTGGCGCTCAATGTCGGCCGGGCGCTCGACGCCGGGGCCGAGGGCGCCGGCGGGGTGCTGCTCGGGCTGGTCAGCGGACAGACCTGGCCGCTACTCACCGGGCTCGGCGCGCTCGCCGCCGGCGGGTACGCGCTGGCCCGCCGGGAGGCCGCCGACTTCACGCTCGCCCTGGCCGGGGCGTGCCTGGCGCTCTTCGCCGGAGTGGCGAACCTGGCCGTGCTGTCCCGCTCGGTGGTGCCGGTGCTCTGGCCGGCGGGCCTGGCCCGGGTGCTGGTGACGCTGATCCTGGCCACCGGGGCCGGTGCGGTCGCCGCCGGCCTGCTGCGCCTGCACGCCGCCTCCCGCGCCGCGCGGCAGGCACCCCGCCACCCACGCCCCACCGCCGCCGCGCCCGCACGTCACTGACTCACGCCCGCCCGCCCCGGCGTCGGCACTCAGTCACGGAAAGAGTGGCCATCCGCGCCAGCAGGGGCACCTTGCCGTGTTTCTACGGATCTTGGGCGCCCTGGTGGGGGTGGTCAGGACAGGTGGCGGGGAGCGGTGCGGGGGTTGAAGCCGTACGGGAGTTCCAGGCGGTGCTTCGCCAGGAGGGGCTTGTCGGTCAGCAGGTCGACCGTGGGGGCGTCGGCCACGATCCGGCCGGCGTCCAGGATCACCGAACGGTCGCAGAGTTCCGCCGCGTACGGCAGGTCGTGGGTGACCATGAGCAGGGTCACCGGCAGGGCACGCAGGATCTCCGCCAGCTCCCGCCGGGCCGCCGGGTCGAGGTTGGACGACGGCTCGTCGAGGACCAGGATCTCCGGGTGCATGGCGAGCACGGTGGCCACCGCCACCCGGCGGCGCTGCCCGAAGGAGAGGTGGTGCGGGGCGCGGTTTCGGTGCTCGCTCATCCCCACCGCAGCCAGGGCCTCGTCCACCCGGGCGGCCAGTTCCGCCCCGCGCAACCCCAGGTTGGCCGGCCCGAACGCGACATCCTCGGCCACGGTGGGCAGGAAGAGCTGGTCGTCCGGGTCCTGGAAGACGATGCCCACCCGGCGGCGGATCTCGGCGAGGGTGGCCCGGTCCCGGCCGACCGTCAGGCCGCCGACGCTGACCGTCCCGTCCGTCGGAGTGAGGATGCCGTTGAGGTGCAGCACCAGGGTGGTCTTGCCGGCCCCGTTCGGCCCGAGCAGGGCCACCCGGTCCCCGCGCGGCACGGTCAGGTCCACCCCGTGCAGCGCGACGTGACCGTCCGGGTAGGCGTACCGGACGCCGCGTACGTCCAGGGAGGGAGGTGTCTGCACGGACCCGATCATCTCAGGACGACCGCGACGGCGGCGATGGTGGCCGCGGCCAGCGGCACCGTCGCGGCGACCGCCCACTGCCCGGCGGTGGCCGCCCCCGCGCCCTGCCACACCGCCGGCATCCGCCCCGTGTAGCCGCGGGACACCATCGCCAGGTAGACCCGCTCGCCGCGCTCGAAGGCACGCAGGAAGAGCGCACCCACCCCGGCGGCGAAACCCCGGAGCTGCCAGAGGAACCGCGGGTCGTCGCCCCGGGACACCCGGGCCACCCGCATCCGCCGGGCCTCGCCCACCAGCACGTCCAGGTAGCGCAGCATGAACGTGGCGATCTGGGTGAGAATCTGCGGACAGCGCAGCCGGTCCAGGCCGACGATCAGGTCCCGCGTCGTCGTGGTCGCCGCCAGCAGGAGCGACGCGAGCACGCCGAGGGTGCCCTTGGCCAGGATGTTCCACGCGCCGTGCAGCCCGTCCACCGACAGGCTCAGCCCGGCCACCTCGACCCGCTCCCCGGTGCCGAAGAACGGCAGCGCGAACGCGAAGAGCACGAACGGCAGCTCGATCAGCGCCCGGCTGAGCAGCCAGCGCGGGCCCACCCGGGCCAGCGCCGCCACGGCGACAACCAGCAGGGCGTACGCGCCGAAGGCCCAGTACGCCTCGCGGGGCGTGGCGACCACCGCGACGGTGAAGAGCACCATCGCGGCGATCTTCACCTCCGGCGCGAGGCGGTGCACCGGTGAGGCGGACTCGCGGTAGAGCACGTGGACGTGCCCGGCACCCATGACGGCGCGTCCCTCAGCGGGTGCCGGCCGCGCGGGCGTCCCGGTCGCCGGCCGGCTCGGACGAGCCGTCCGCCGGGCCGGTCGCGGTGCCGCCCGCCGGGGCGGCCGGGTTGCCGGCCGTCGCGGTGCCGCGGCGGCGGGCCAGCCAGAACAGGCCGCCGCCCAGGGCGAAGGTGAGCAGCACGCCGATCACGCCGGAGAGCCCGGTCGACAGGAACCCGTTGCCGACCCCGCGGACGCCGTAGTCGGCCAACGGGCTGTCCGCCAACTCGTGGTCCTTGGCCCGCTGGGCCGGGCAGCTCCCGCCGGTGATCTCGTCCTCGGCGTTCACCGTGCAGCCCTTCAGCAGCGACGAGTCGAGCCCGTCCGGGTGCGACGAGGCGTAGTTGCTGACCACGCCGGCGAGCAGCAGGGCGACCAGCAGACCGCCGAGGACGAAAGGCCAGGGACGCTTGCTCATCGGACACCTCCGGTGGCCGGGACGGCGGGAGCCGGCACGGCCGGCTTGCGGGCGCGCAGCGCGTACACCAGGTCGGGACGGACCTTCGCGACGGTGACCACGGTGGTCGCGGTGATCAGGCCCTCGCCGATCCCGATCAGCAGGTGGACGCCGGCCATCGTGCCGGCCAGTCCGGCGAGGTTGCCGCCCAGGTCGGCGGTGCCGCCCAGCCAGTACTGCAGGACGAAGCCCTGGCTGGCGACCACCACGCTGACCAGCGCGGAGACGAAGGCGGTGACGCCGAGACCCGCCGGGGTACGCGGCAGCACCCGCAGCAGCAGCGCGATCAGCAGGTACGCGGCGGCGGTGCCGAGGATCGCCATGTTGGTGATGTTGAGGCCGAGCATGGCCACCCCGCCGTCGCCGAAGACCAGGGCCTGCACGACCAGGACCACGGCCACGCAGAGCGCTCCGACCCACGGGCCGACCAGCAGCGCGGCGAGGGCGCCACCGAGCAGGTGGCCACTGACCCCGGCGGTGAAGATCGGGAAGTTGAGCATCTGCACGGCGAAGATGAACGCGGCCACCAGGCCCGCCATCGGGGCGAGCCGGTCATCGAGGTCACGGCGCCCGCGCAACACGCAAAGGGTGAGCACGGCGAGCGCGACCGCCGCGAAGATCGCGGCAACGGGACCGTCGATGATCCCGTTCGAGATGTGCATCGCCAGTGTGTCCACTCGACCTCCTCCATGCCGACACCGGTGAGCTTATTGGCAGCCGATCGTTGTTGCCAATCCCTTGCAACAAGCCATGGTGATCATCACTCCGCCGCGCGTCGCCACCGCCCCCGTACGGCCGCGCGGCGGTATCGTCTCCGCCATGACCGACCGCCTCAGCCCCGGTGACCCCGCCCCCGAATTCACCCTCCCCACCGACAGCGGCGGGACCCTCTCCCTGGCCGACCTGCGCGGCCGCAAGGTCATCCTGTACGCGTACCCGGCCGCCATGACGCCCGGCTGCACCAAGCAGGCCTGCGACTTCCGCGACTCGCTTGCCTCACTCCAGGCCGCCGGCTACGAGGTGGTGGGCATCTCCCCCGACAAGCCGGAGAAGCTGGCCAAGTTCCGCGACCGGGACGCCATCACCTTCCCGCTGGTCGCCGACACCGACAGGGCCGTGCTCACCGCGTACGGCGCGTACGGCGAGAAGCAGCTCTACGGGAAGACCGTGACCGGGGTGATCCGCTCGACCTTCGTCGTCGACGAGGACGGGAAGATCGAGCGGGCGCTCTACAACGTCAAGGCCACCGGGCACGTCGCCAAGCTCCGCCGGGACCTCGGCCTGGACTGAGGCTTCGGACCCAGCCGCCGGCGGGCGGGACTGCACACCGTCTCAGCGCGACGCTCTAGACTCATCGGGTCGGCGGGAGTGGCGGAACGGCAGACGCGCAGGCCTTAGGAGCCTGTGTCCGAGAGGACGTGGGGGTTCGAAACCCCCCTCCCGCACCAGCAGCGGTGTCGTGAAGGTCACGAAGGTGGGTTCACGCCGCGCCATTCGGCGCAGGATGGCGGGCGTGAACCTGCGCTTCGTCCTCGACCCCGATCTCACCCCCGAGCTGTGCGAGCAGATCGTCGCCCTCTGGGTGGACGTCACCAACGCCGGCGGCGCGGTGGGCTTCGTCGCCCCGGTGGCCACGGCCGAGGTCCGTCCCCTCGCCGAGGAGACCTTCGCGGGTCTGGTCGACGGACCGGACCGGCTGCTGGCGGGCTACGAGGGGGACCGCCTCGTCGGCATCCTGATCATCTCCGACAACCGGTTCCACCTGAAGACGCACTGGCGGGTGCTCAAGCGGGTGATGGTGCACCCCGACACGCAGGGCCGGGGGTACGGTGCCGCGCTGATGCGCGAGGCCGAGCGGATCGGCCGGGAACTGGGCCTGACGGCGCTGCACGTGACGCTCCGGGACGGCCTCGGCCTAGGCGCGTTCTACGGCCGGCTCGGCTACCGGGAGGTGGGGCGGCTGCCCGCCGCGCTGCGCCTTGGCCCCGGCGACGACCGGGACGAGGTCTTCATGTGGCTCGACCTGGACGCCGGCACCGCGGCGGCCTGACGGCGCCGGACCGGCTGCCCGGGCGGGCGGCCGGGTCACCAGGCGACGCCGATCCCGTCGCCCGGGTACCAGTGCCGGGCCGGGGTCTCCCGGTACGCGAGGAAGCGCCGGCCGGTGCGTTCGGCGTGCTGGGCCAGGACGTTGGTGGCCGTGGCGTTGTCGGTGAGCAGCATCGCGCCGGGTGCGAGTTTCGCCTCGATCGTCTCGAACTCGCGCTGCTCGTGCACCCGGCTGTGGTCGCTGTCGTGCAGGAAGAGGTCGACCGGCCGGTCCAGCGCGTTGATGGAGGCGATGGAGTCGCCGATGACGAGGTCGACCACCTCGGCCCAGGGTGTGGCCCGGGCGAGGTAGCCGGCCTCGGGGTTGATGTCGAGCGAGGTGAGCCGGCCGGGGTGTCCTTCGGCGGCGTTGCGGAGCAGGGCGGCGGCCAGGACGCAGCTGCCGAGGCCCTTGTCCACGCCGGTCTCCACGACGTGGGCGGGTTTGCGGGCGCGGACCATGGCGTACCAGCCGATCCGGCGGGCGTAGCGGACGTGCCGGTCGGCCAGGCCACGCCGGGATGCGGTGGCGGTGGCGGTCTCGATGTGCCCGCGCAGCTTGTCGTCGCCTTCCAGCTCGGCGAACCAGGCGCGCACCTGCCCGACGGGGACGTCGCACACCACGCTGACGAACCAGGCGAGGTGGTGCCGGCTGAGCGTGGTCAGGTCGTATGTGTAGTTGTGATGCTCCCGGGAGGTGAGCAGCCAGCGGGCGGAGGTGCGCAGCACCTTGGCGTCGTGCTTGGCGACCTTGGCCAGGCGGGTCGGAAAGGCGGCGACCGGCGCCAGCCGGGTGCGGGCGATGGCCCGACGGAGCTTCGTTGCGTCCACCTGTGCGGTTGTACCAGGTTGGGGGACGACTGGCGAGGAAAGTTTGTCGCCGTCCGGATGGCCGGTGGGTGGCCGGTCGTAGGAGGGGCCCGCGCGCCGGAACGTGACTCAGTAGCATCGCCCACATGTCAGATCAGCAGCAGCTTGCCGTCGCCGCGCCGGACGAGCCCGCCCAGTCGTCCGAAGTGGAACACGAGGGCTCGGAGAGGGATCCGGTGCCGCCGCGGCGCCGGCGACGGGGCCGACGGATCGCGCTGATCACGCTGCTGGTGGTGGCGTTGCTGGGCCTGGGCGGCGTCGGGGCGGGCGCCTTCTACCTGCGTTCCGTGGATTCGCAGGTCGAGCGGGTCGACGCCTTCGAGGGGGTGCCGCAGGAGGCCCGGCCGCCGGTCGCCGCCAAGGGCGCGATGAACATCCTGGTCCTGGGCAGCGACTCGCGGGACCCGGACAGCACCCAGGGCTCCCGGTCGGACACGATCATCATCGCCCACCTGCCGAAGGACCGGAAGAGCGCGGAGCTGATCGCTATTCCGCGGGACACCTGGGTGCACGTGCCGCGGTCGAAGGACGGCAAGCACGGCGACCGCGACGCGAAGATCAACGCCGCGTACGCCTGGGGCGGGGTGCCGCTGATGGTGCAGACCGTCGAGCAGTTCACCCGCGTACGGATCGACCACGTGGCGATCATCGACTTCGCCGGGTTCAGGGACATCATCGACGCCATCGGGGGCGTCGAGATCGACTCCGAACGGACGTTCACCTCGATCCACCCGCCGTTCCGGAAGTTCGCCAAGGGCCCGCAGCACATGGACGGGGAGACCGCCCTCGACTACTCGCGGCAGCGCAAGCAGTTCCCGGACGGCGACTTCGCCCGGATCCGGCACCAGCAGCAGGTGATCCGGGCGATCCTCGACAAGGCCGCCTCCGGAGGCATCCTCACCAACCCGGGCAAGCTCAACGACTTCGTCCGGGCGTCGTCGTCGGCGGTGTCGGTGGACAAGGGGATGTCGCTGCTGGACATGGCCACCGACCTGCGCAACCTGCGCGGCGGCAACCTGTTCTTCTTCACCAGCCCGACGAAGGGCACCGGCCGGGTCGGCAGCGAGAGCGTCGTGTTCCCGGACACCGCGAAGGCGCAGTCGTTCTACGACGCGGTGCGGCGCGACGCCGTCAAGGAGATCGTGGGCAGCGCGCGGCAGTGACCGTAACGGCCGGCTGGTGTCCCCCGGCGGTCAGCCGCCAGGGGATGCCGGGAGGCCGCGGGGCCGACGCGTGCCGAGCAGCTCGATCATGGCCTGGTGCGCAGGCTTCGGCCGGAACTGGGCGTCCAACAGGCACGCCGCGCCATAGCCGCGGTGGTAGCCAGGTATCCAACTGCGAGCGTCGGTGAAGCCCCAGACGGTGAGCGACACACAGGTGGATACGGACAGGCAGGCCGCCAGCACGTCACGGTAGACGGTGGCCTGCTGGCGCAGCTTCTCCGGGCTGGCCGGCAGCTTGATCCGGACGTCGAGTTCGGTGACGGCGACGGAGACGCCCAGCGCGGCGAAGCGCTGCAGGTTGCCGGCGAAGTCCTTGGGCGGCCGGTTCCACTCCAGGTGGCTCTGGAAGCCCACCCCGTCGACCGGCACCCCTTGGGCGCGTAGGTCCCGGACCAGCTTCAGCAGGGCGTCGGCCTTGCGGGTCCGGCCCTCAACGCCGTAGTCGTTGATGAACAGGCGCGCGCCGGGGTCGGCACCGTGCGCCCACCGGAAGGCGTCCGCGATGTAGCCGGGGCCGAGCTTGCGTAACCACAGGGTGTCCCGCAGGGTGCCGTCCTCCGCCAGCACCTCGTTGACCACGTCCCAGGCCCACACCCGGTCCCGATATCGGGAGACCACGGCGGTGATGTGCGCCCGCAGCACCGCGCGGAGCCGTTCCGGCGACCAGTCCGGCGAGACCCACTGCGGCACGTCGGTGTGCCAGACCAGGGTGTGGCCGTACACGGACTGCCGGTTGCGCTGGGCGAGGTCGACGAGTTGGTCGGCGCCGACCCAGGTGTACACGCCCTCCGACGGCTCCAGGTTGCGCCACTTCATCGCGTTCTCGGCCGTCACCGTGTCGAACTCGGACGCCAGCACGTCCCGATACGCGGGGTCGAGGTTCAGGGCCCGGCCGTCGATGGCCGTGCCGATCCGGACCCCGGGCGGCATGAGGTCGCGCAACTTGTCGCGTTCTGGGGTTGGCGCGGCCGACGGCGTCGGGGAGCTGGCGGCGGACGGGCCGGCGGAGCGCTCGTGCCCGCTGGCGGTGACGACCACCAGGGCCGCCAGCAGGACGGCGCTGACCACCAGGGTCGCCGCGAGGATCAGGATCGGCCGGCCGGGGCGGCGAGGAGCCTCCGTCACCGCGTCGACGGGTCCGCGGCGGCGTCGAGCGCCCACGGCGCCCGGGTGAAGTTCAGCCGGGCCCGGTCGGCGAAGTCCGCCCGGGCCAGGCCTGGCACCGCGTCGTCGGTGAGCATGGCGGCCAGTATCCGGGACACCTCCGCCGGGTCCCGGGGCACCCGCGCGAGTCGCCGCGCCGCCGGCTGGGCGATCTCGTCCAGGAAGTCGTCGCACTTCTTCTGGTACGGCACCAGGGTGAACGGCACGCCGGCCAGGTAGGCGAAGACGGCGCCGTGCAGCCGCATGTGCAGGCCCAGGTCGCACCGCTTCATCTCGTCCCAGCACGCCCGTACGCCGTCCCGGGCGGTCACCGTCCGCACGTCGCAGAGCCCGTCCACGGCGGCCCGCAGCCGCTGGCTGACCCGTTCGTCGCCGTGCACCGGATGGGTGTTGAACACGAACACCGTCAGGTCGACCGGCTCCTTGAGCACCAGGGCCCGTACGCCCTCGACCAGGGCGTCCTCCCGCAGTCGCGACTCCTCGTCGGCGGCCTCGTAGTCCACCCCGAGCAGGGTCACCCCGAGCCGGGCCCGGCCGCGCGGGGCGGCGCGGGGGGCGCCGGTCGGGACCGGCTCGCCGAGCGCCTCGGGCAGCAGGCCGGCGAGGTCCCCAGCGGGCACGAGCCGGCCCGGGTAGTCGGCGCCGCGCAGCAGTTCCGCGGAGGCGAGGTCGCGGACGCCGATGAAGTCGATCCGGCGCAGCACCTCGAGCAGCCGCCGCTCGGCGGCCGACGAGAGGAACGGCCCGACGGAGACGCCGACGGCCGCCATCGGGTGGCCGGACACCCGGGAGAAGAGCGAGAAGAGCTTCTTCTCGCTGAGCGGGCCCATCTCTCGGAACACCGAACCGCCGCCGAAGACCACCATCGAGGAGTGCCGGAGCAGGGCGGCCTTGTTGAGCAGGGTGCCGGCCCGGCCGGTCACGCCGGACCGGGCGTACCAGCGGGGGTCCATCCCGGTGCGGTCCTCGGGCAGATCCACCAGCGGCGGCGCGGCGAAGATGGGCTCTCGGGCTCCCCAGTAGACCCGCATCGCCCAGTCCAGGACCACGCAGAAGGCGTTGTCGCCGACGTTGTCCATGCCGTAGTAGCCGACGACCAGGGGACGCCGGGCGGCGGGCGCCGGTTCAGGACGCACGGGAACCCTCCCTTGTCAGGCGCCGCCGGACGTCCCGCCAGGACGGTAGAGCCGCGTCTCGGACCACCCGCCGGCGCACCGCGACCCAGAACAGGCAGCAGAGCGCGACCTCGGCGACGACGGTGGCGGTCGCCGCACCCATGATGCCCCACAGCGGCGTGGCGACCGCCAGGGCGGCCAGGTAGACCGCCGCACCGGCGCCCTGGTATGCGACCTTGCGGCGGAGCAGGCCGCCGCTGGTGAGCAGGGACGCCACGGCCGCGCCACCGAACCGGAACGGGATGGCCAGCGCCAGTACGGCGAGGACGTCCGCCGAGTCGGCGTACTCCGGGCCGAGCAGGAGGGGCAGCACCGGGCCGGCGGCGACCGCCACCACCGCCGCGACGGCCGCCCCGAGCACGACCATGCCGGCCCCACCGTAGCGGTAGGCCAGCAGGATGGCGTCTCGGTCGGAGCCGGCCCAGCGGTGCAGCTTGGCGAGGAAGTACTGCTGGTAGACGACCCGGGGCACCAGGTAGACGGCGGCCAGGACGGACATCGGCACGGACAGCAGGGCGGCCGCCTCGGGGCTGAGGAACTCGCCGGCCACCACCGTGCCGAGGTACATGCCGAGCAGGTAGAAGACGTTGCCCAGGACGAAGGGCAGGGCGGCGCCGAGCACGCCGCGTACCGCGACCGGCTGGGCCGCCGGGGCCGGGCCGGCGGGCCGGGGATGGCCGTCCAGCGGCATCGTGCCGCGGACGAACGGGCGCATCACCAGCAGGCTGGCCAGCACGGTCAGCAGGGCGACGGCGGCGTAGCCGGCCGCCGCGGCGACCACGCCGAGGCCGAACGCCCACACCCCGAGCACCACCGCCACGCGGCCCAGGTGCGGCGCGAGTTGCAGCGCGGAGAGCCCCCGATAGTCGCCCCGCAACTGCTGCACCGAGGCGACCAGCCCCAGCGCGGCCTGGGCGAGCACGACGGCGGCCAGCAGGACGCGGACGGTCGCCGTCCGCGAGTCGGGCAGCGCGACGACACCCCACAGCAGCACCGCCGCGACGATCAGGGCGCAGCAGCCGGCGACCGCGCGCAGGGCGGGGCGCACCCAGCGGTACGCCCCGGTGCCCTGCTGCCCGAACTGCTGCAACCAGAGTTCGGAGACGCCGAACACGGCCAGCGGGGCGGTCAGCGAGATCAGCGCCAGCGCGGTTGTGAACGTGCCGAAGGCGGCCTGGGAGAGGCTGCGAGCCAGCAGGATCTGCGTGCCGAACGCGGCGATCGTCACCCCGACCTGGCTGAGCCCCAGCATGCCGAGGTGCACGAGCATGGTGACCAGCCGGTTGCGGGCCCGTCGGGGCCGGGCCGGGTCGCCGGTACGCAGCTCAACGGCCGAGGGTGACAAGCCACTTCCCCGCTTCGCTCAGCGTACGCAGGGCCTTGATGCCCAGGCCGCTCCCGGGCACCCGCGACGGCCGGTACATGTCGACGAGGCGGAACCAGAACCCCAGCCCGCCCAGCCGGCCCCGGGTGACGTTGCCGTCGTGGCGGCGGAACTGCACGACCGGGTGCGCCAACCGGCGCGGGTGAACCCCGGCCCGCAGCGCGCGCAGCACCAGCTCGATGTCCTCGAAGAGCCGGAAGCTCTCGTCGTATCCGCCGATGTGGTCCAGCACCCGCCGATCGATGGTGGTGCCCGAGTGCTTGAACGGAAGCCGGGGCCGGGTCAGCACGCCCAGCAGCATGCGGCCCGGTGTGGCGTACTCGGGCAGTCGGATGACCTGGGCCCGCCCCCCGCTGACCTCGCGATAGTCGGTGTAGACCCAGCTCGCCCCGGTGGTGGTGATCAGGTGGTGCAGCCGGGCGAGCGCGTCCACGGACAGCTCGTCGTCGGAGTCGAGCACGGTGACGTACCGGCCGGTCGAGGTGCGCAGGGCGAGGTTGCGGGCCTGGGCGATGCCGGTGGGTGGCTGGGCGACCACTCTGACCCGGGCGTCGGAGGAGAGCATCGCCTCGTCCATCACCTGCGTGACCGGCACCTGGGAGCCGTCGTCGACGACGACGACCTCGAAGTCGGGGAAGTTGTTCGCGAGCACGGACCGCACCGCGTTGACCAGCAGGACGGCGCGGTCCCGGACGACGATGCAGACCGAGAAGGTGGGCACCACCCGCGGTGTGTAGACCGGCTCGGCCAGCTGCCGACCGAGCGGGCGGGTAAGGCTGCGGCCGGGGAGCTCCTCACCGTGGTCCCGCAGCGACGTCGAGGACCAGGAGCTCATCGGCCTGCCTCCTCCGTCACCGGGCCGACGTCGGCGCCGTGCTGCGCGGTGGGGCGGTGCTCCGCCGCCGTCTCGCCGGTCTCCTGGTCGACGCTGAGGATCAGCAGCAGGCCGAAGACGAAGAGCCAGAGGAAGTACGGGTAGGCCAGCGGCTTCTGGGTCAGCCCGAACAGGACCAGGGTGGCGAACAGCACGACCAGGGGCAGCCGGCCGGCCCGGCTGATCCGGGCCCCGACCAGCCGGTAGAGGCCCACCAGGACGGCGAGGGTCAGGCCCACCCCGACCACGCCCCAGACGACGAGGACCCGCAGCCAGTCGTTGTGCATGTCCCACGGCTCGTAGCCGAAGCCGAACAGCCACACGTCGAACGGGGAGCGGTGGAGGATCTCGGCCACGTCGTTCCAGATGGCGCCCCGGCCGTGCATGAAGGTGTCGGAGCGGACGTCCAGCGACCCCACCTCGGTGAGGGTCACCCGGGCCTTGTTCCAGATGGTGGCGCTGCTCAACGCCCCGGCCAGCCCGACGACGACGGCCGCTCCCCCGACGACCGCCAGGGGCAGTCGCCGGCGTGCCGCGCCGGCCCGCCACCCGCGGAGCCGCCTCGCCTCGAACGCCGCCACGATGACGGCCAGGCACACGATGGTGAAGCGGTGCAGCGACACGATCCCGGTGGCGACGAAGAGTGCGATCAGGGCGTACCGCAACGCGGTACGCAGTCGCGGGCCCAGGACGTAGATCATGAACACCGCGAACATGAGCAGCCGCCCGAGCGACATCGGGTGGTAGTAGCCGCCGGACGCCCGGCCGATCTTCTGCCCCGGCAGCTCGAAGTAGAAGGAGTACGGGATCACCCCGGCCACCTGCAGCCAGGCCAGTACGCAGTGCACGACCGCCCCGGCCACCACCACCCCGGCGACCAGGGTCAGCCAGCGCTGCGGGAGCCAGTCCCGCCGCAGCAGCATCAGGCCGAGCAGGGCCAGCGGGGCGAACCCGACGATCAGCCGCAGCGCTTCGGCCGGGATGGCCGAGGTGGGCTCCAGGTGGGGCCCGTAGATCGAGTAGCGGCGGACGTCGAAGAGGGCGAGCAGGTCCGCGCGGGCCGGGGCAGCCAGGTAGGCGATGCCGGACATGACGAGCATGGCGACGAGCGCCACCAGCATGAACAGCAGGGCACGGGCGGGCAGCCGGCGACCCGCGAGCACTGCCGCGGCGAGCGCGGCCAGCATCAGCAGGGCACCCACGACCGTGGTGACGACGCCGAGGTCGACGCTGTCGCCCGCCTTCGACTCACCGAGGTCGAACAGGGGTTTGACCGCGATCAGCGCCAGGGCCCCGATGACGGCGAGGCGGGCGAGGCGCTCGATCCGGGACGCCAAAGTGCCCGGCGGCAGGGTGGCCGGTGCCGGATCCCGGGCCGGGTGGGTCAGCGTCTCCATCGGGCGTGTGTCTCCCATGGTCTGTCGCCACGACCCGACCGCCGGTGCGGTCGATCCGTCGTCGGCCCGGTCGGTGTCGGGCCCACGACCACGCCGTGGCGGCGGCGGTAGGCACCTGACCACCGTCCATGGTGTCTGGTTGGTGTTCGGGCCCGGAAAACAGAAGGACGATATCAGCGGGGTACGGCACCGCGATGCCCCGCACAGTGTGGCCCAGACCGCATCTCCGGCCGCCGAGCTGGGCTTTCAGCAGGCACTTCCGACCGATCCGGCTGATCCGACTTTCCCGCTTGGCGCGCTCTCTGCCCGATACGTCACACGCCTTGCGGCCAGCGCGACCGGTCCGGCAAGCTGGCAGCCGTTCACGGCCCGGGTCCGCCGCGACCGACGGATCGGATCCCACCCGGGCCGCCCCTCGCGAAAGTGTGGACGCGTGCCGGAACCGAGTGAGCCGAGACCGATCAGCGTGGTGATCGCCGCGCACAACGAGGCGACCGTGATCGGTGGTTGCCTCGACGCGCTGCTCGCCGACGCCGAGCCCGGTGAGCTGGACATCGTCGTCGTCGCCAACGGCTGCACCGATGCCACCGCCGAGGTCGCCGCCGC
The DNA here is from genome assembly GCF_054963695.1 of Micromonospora sp. RTBAU3-60. NCBI lineage: Bacteria > Bacillati > Actinomycetota > Actinomycetes > Micromonosporales > Micromonosporaceae > Micromonospora > Micromonospora sp. RTBAU3-60. The sequence continues at coordinate 56,626 of NZ_JBUEGB010000018.1, forward strand.
CCGCCCCGGGGTGCGGGTGGTGGAGCTGGCGGAGGCCGGCAAGGCCCGGGCGCTGAACGCCGGCGACGCGGTCGCGCGGGGATTCCCGCGGTTCTATCTGGACGCGGACGTGGTGCTGAGCCCGGGCGCGTTGCGCCGGATGGCCGAGGCGCTCAGCGTCGACGGGCCGGCGCCGCTCGCCGTGACGCCGCGCCGGGAGATGGTCACCGGTGGGCGATCCCTGCCGGTGCGGGCCTACTACGCGGTGAACACCCGGCTGCCCATCTTCGGCGACGCGTTGTTCGGTCGCGGCACGGTGGGGGTGTCCGCGGCGGGACGGGCCCGCTTCGACGCCTTTCCCGGGGAGATCGCCGACGACCTGTTCCTCGACTCGCTCTTCTCCTCGACGGAGAAGTGTGAGGTGACGGCCGCGACGTCGTACGTGCAGGCGCCCCGTCGCACCCCGCACCTGGTCCGCACCCTGGCCCGGGTCCGGGCCGGCAACACGATGCTGCGCGCCACCCACACCGGGGTCCGCTCGTCCGCCCGCTCGTCGTGGTTGCGAGACGTGGTGCTGCCTCGGCCGTGGTTGGCCCCGGCGGCGGCGATCTACGTCACGCTGACCCTGGTTGCGGCGCTGCGGGCCCGCCGCCATCCACGCGACGGCTGGGGCCGGGACAACTCCACCCGGTGACGGTCCCGCAGCCCGCCGCCGGGGGCGGTCAGCGCTGCCGACGCCGCAGGAGCAGGGCGAGCAGCCCGACCACCAGCGCCCCGCCCAGCGCGGCGAAGATGACGGCCGGCAGCGCGGAGGGGCTCGGCTCGTCGGCCTCGAGCCGGTCCCGGTCGGCGGCGCTCTGCCGGTACGCCTGCGCGAGCAGGTTCGTCGGCTGGGCGTCGGCGACCGCGTCCAGGTGGGAGACCGCGGTGGCGGTCCGCCCGCTGAACCAGGCGTCGAGGCCGCTGCGGTAGAGCTTGTCGGTGGCCGAGAGGGTGTTGTCGACCCCCGCCTCGGTGAGCAGCCCGGTGACGGTGGAGACCGGCACCAGGGCCCGGTTCGCCCCGCCGTCGGCGGCACGGTCGCTGTCGAGCACGCCGACGACCCGGCCGGCGGTGTCCACGGCGATGCCGCCGTGTGAGTAGATCCCGAGGTCGTCGTTGACCCGCTGGACGGCGACGCTGCCCTGGTTGCCGGTGCCGGTCACCTGGACCACCTTGGAGTCAAGGGTGAACCGGGCGCCACGGAAGGCGGTGTCGGTGGTCTGGTAGCCCAGCACCAGCAGCACGGTGCCCGGACCGGGCGGGGCCGCGGTGGCCAGTTCGACAGCGGGCAGCTTCGCCTGGGGCAGCTTGACGACGGCGAGGTTGCCGGCGTCGGGTTCCAGCACCCGCACCACCTCGCCGGGAATCGCCGGGCTGGTGGCCAGGTCGCCCCGGGCAACGTTGAACTGCGCCGACACCTGGCTGGTGAAGGGTGCGGCGGGGTCGGTGCCGGTGAACCGGGTGACGGCCAGCTTGGACCGGACGTAACCGTCGAGACCGGTGGGGGCGAGTCGCTTCTGGTCGACGAGGATCCGGCCCAGCGTGTAGAGGGCCCGCTCGCGGGCCGAGTCGTCGGTCGGCCGTACGCACTGGCCGTTGGTGAGCACCGTGCCGTCGGCGTTCACCACGAAGCCGGAGCAGCGCCGCTTGAAGGTGACGGGGGTCGGGCTGATCGGAGCGCCGGTCTTGGCGTTGCGGAGGAAGCCGGTGAAGCTCGCCTCGACGAACACCAGGGACGGCGCGGCGATCGCCAGCGCCCGCTCCTCCGGGCTGTACGGCGCCGCCTGGGCCCAGGGCTTGAGTCCGGGCGCGCTGGCCGACGCCGTCGCGGGCGTCGTGGCGAACCCGGTGCCCGGGTCCGACCGGTTCGGGGACGACTCCTCGCCCGAGTTCGCCCACAGCAGGGCGCCGGTGCCGGCGGCGGCCACCAGGACGACGAGCCCGGCGACGAGCGCCGCCCGCAGTCCCCGTGACCGCGTCGGCGCGGGCGAGGGCTGGATGCGGCGGGCCGGGTCGGCGAACGGGTCGGCCGGCGGCGCCTCGGTCGGCAGCACGGGCCGGGCCGGCGAGATCGGCGCGGCCTCGACCGGCTGCTGCGGCACCGCGGTGGCGTGCATCGCCCACGGCAGCGGAGCGCCGGACGTCGGGGTGGGCGTGCCGGAGACCGGGGCCCCGGAGACGGGCTGCGGCGGTTGGGTGACGGTGCCGGTGGCCGGGATCAGCACCTCCGCCTCCGACTCGGCCGGCTGCAACTCCATGCCGAGGGTCTGGAACAGGCGTTGCGCGCCCATCCCTTCCTCCGACGCGTACGCCGCCCAGGGCCGCGCGGCGGCGAAGTCGGCGTTGACGTAGCGCTGCCCGCCCGGGGCCTGGGCCATCGCGTTGGCCGCGTTGACGAACGCCTGCCGCCAGGGCTGGTCGGCGGCCGCGGCACCCTCGAGCACGGCCACCGTCACCAGCCGGTCCTGTCCGTCGACGGCCCACCACGCCGTACCCACCTGGCAGACGCCGAGCGCCTCGGTGAACCTGTACGGACCAACCGGCTGCATGCCCAACTCCTCTGTTCACTCGCCGTGCGGATAGTACAGAGAGCCCGCCCGCGCTCTCGTCCTCCGGTCGAGGGGCACCGGCTGGCCCGGTCGGGTCCCGTCGGCGGGCCGGAGGTTGCGTTCTGAAAGTTTTCATGCATAGAGTCACGGCATGAATGAAGGGGCGGCGTCCGGCGAGCCGCTGCTCGACTTGTTCCACGGCGTGCGGCTCACCCCGACCCAGCGCCGGATCGCGCACTGCCTGGTGCAGCACGCGGCCGCGGCGGCGTACCTGTCCGCGGCCGAGGTCGCCGAGCTGGCCGGGGTGAGCCAGCCGTCGGTGACCCGGTTCGCGATGGCGCTCGGCCACGACGGCTACCCCGCGCTGCGCCGCCGACTGCGGGAGCTGACCGCCACCGGCGCGGCCGACCCGGCCGACGCCGGCAACGCCCTGCAGCGGGCGGTCCGTGCCGAGATGGGCAACCTCGACCGGCTCGCCACCCAACTCGCTGACGCCGACCGGATCGCGGAGGTGGGCAAGCTGCTCGCGGCCAGCCGCCCGCTGCCGGTGCTCGGGCTGCGCGCCGCCGCGCCGCTGGCCGCGTACTTCGCGTACTTCGCCGCGAAGGTGCACCCGGACGTGCGGGTGCTCGACGACGGTGGCAGCCTCCTCGCCGACCGGCTCGAACAGGCCGCCGCCGCGGGGGCAAGCGCGCTGCTCGCGTTCGTGCTGCCCCGCTATCCCCGGGAGACCCTGGACGCGCTACGCGAGGCCCGGGACGCCGGGCTGACCGTCGTGGCGATCACCGACTCCCCGGTGAGCCCGGCCACCGACCACGCCGAGGTGGTGCTCCCCGCCGCCGTCGGCACCGACCTGGTCTTCGACCTGCACACCGCACCGATGACCCTGGCCATGGTGGTGCTCCAGGCGATCTGCGACGCCACCCCGGCCGAGACCCAGGCCCGACTCGAGGCTTTCGAGTCGTCCGCCGCCCGCCGTCAGTTGTTCCTCGGCTGAGAGGAGTACGCAATGCACCAGCCCGTCCGCGCCGCCCGCGGCACCACACGCACCGCCAAGGGGTGGCCGCAGGAGGCCGCCCTGCGGATGCTGATGAACAACCTCGACCCGGAGGTGGCCGAGCGCCCCGAGGACCTGGTGGTCTACGGCGGCACCGGCAAGGCCGCGCGGGACTGGCCGTCGTACCACGCGCTGGTCCGGACGCTGACCGACCTGCGCGAGGACGAGACGATGCTGGTGCAGTCCGGCCGTCCGGTGGGCGTCATGCGTACCCACGAGTGGGCGCCCCGGGTGCTGCTGGCCAACTCCAACCTGGTCGGCGACTGGGCCACCTGGCCGGAGTTCCGCCGGCTGGAGCAGCTCGGCCTGACCATGTACGGGCAGATGACCGCCGGCTCCTGGATCTACATCGGCACCCAGGGCATCCTGCAGGGCACGTACGAGACGTTCGCCGCGGTGGCGGCGAAGCGCTTCGGGGGAAGCCTCGCCGGCACCCTCACGCTGACCGCCGGCTGCGGCGGGATGGGTGGGGCGCAGCCCCTCGCGGTCACCATGAACGGCGGCGCCTGCCTGATCGTGGACGTGGACCGCAGCCGGCTGGAGCGCCGGGCGCACGACCGCTACCTGGACGAGATCGCCGAGTCGCTGGACGACGCGGTCGAGCGGGCGCTTGCCGCGAAGCGGGACCGCCGCGCGCTCAGCGTCGGGGTGGTGGGCAACGCGGCCACCGTCTTCCCGGAGCTGCTGCGCCGGGGCGTCGCCATCGACATCGTCACCGACCAGACCAGCGCGCACGACCCGCTGTCGTACCTGCCGGAGGGGGTGGAGCTGGCCGACGCCCGCGACTACGCGGCGGCCAAGCCGGCCGAGTTCACCGACCGGGCGCGGACGTCGATGGCGAAGCACGTCGAGGCGATGGTCGGCTTCCTCGACGCGGGCGCGGAGGTCTTCGACTACGGCAACTCGATCCGCGGCGAGGCGAAGCTCGGCGGCTACGAGCGCGCCTTCGACTTCCCCGGCTTCGTGCCGGCGTACATCCGGCCGCTGTTCTGCGAGGGCAAGGGCCCGTTCCGCTGGGCGGCGCTCTCCGGTGACCCGAAGGACATCGCGGCCACCGACCGGGCCATCCTCGACCTGTTCCCCGAGAACGAGTCCCTGGCGCGGTGGATCCGGATGGCCGGCGAGCGGGTGGCCTTCCAGGGCCTGCCGGCCCGGATCTGCTGGCTCGGCTACGGCGAGCGGGACAAGGCCGGGGTGCGGTTCAACGAGATGGTCGCCGCAGGTGAGCTGAGCGCGCCGGTGGTGATCGGCCGGGACCACCTGGACTGCGGCAGCGTGGCGAGCCCCTACCGGGAGACCGAGGCGATGGCCGACGGCTCCGACGCGATCGCCGACTGGCCGCTGCTCAACGCGCTGGTCAACACGGCTAGCGGGGCGTCGTGGGTGTCCATCCACCACGGCGGCGGGGTGGGCATCGGCCGGTCCATCCACGCCGGGCAGGTCTGCGTCGCCGACGGCAGCGCCCTGGCGGGGCAGAAGATCGAGCGGGTGCTCACCAACGACCCGGCCATGGGCGTCATCCGGCACGTCGACGCCGGCTACGACGACGCCCGCGAGGTCGCCACCCGCACCGGCGTCCGGGTGCCCATGGCGGAGGGCGCGGAGGGTACGGCGTGAGCGATCTCGCCGTGCGGTTCCGCAAGCTGTGGGACGAGCTGGCCCCCGTCGGGCGGGACGCGGGCAGCGGCGGCTACCTGCGGTACTCCCTGACCGAGCCGGAGCTCACGCTGCGCGCGTGGTTCCGGGAGCAGGCCGGGCAGCGCGGCATGCCGGTCACCGAGGACGGCAACGGCAACCTGTTCGCCTGGTGGGGCGACCCGGCGGCCGCGGACGCAGTGCTCACCGGCAGCCACTTCGACTCGGTGCCGCACGGCGGCGCGTACGACGGGCCGCTCGGGATCGTCAGCGCGTTCCTCGCCGTGGACGAGCTGCGGGCGGCCGGCGTCGCCCCGGTCCGGCCGGTGGCGGTGGCCGCGTTCGTGGAGGAGGAGGGGGGCCGCTTCGGCGTACCCTGCCTGGGGTCGCGGCTGCTCACCGGGGAGATCGCGGTGGAGCGCGCGGCCGGGCTGCGCGACGCGGCCGGGGTGAGCTTCGCCGAGGCGCTGGGCGACCGGCCGGCGGGTGCCGACCCGGGCCTGCTCGGCCGCTTCGCGGCCTTCGTGGAGCTGCACGTGGAGCAGGGCCGCGCGCTGGTCGACCAGGGCGCGCCGGTCGCGGTGGCCAGCGCGATCTGGCCGCACGGCCGCTGGCGCCTCGACTTCCACGGCGAGGGCAACCACGCGGGTACGACCCGGATGGCCGACCGCCGCGACCCGATGCTCACCTACGCGTTCACCGTGCTGGCGGCGAACAAGGAGGCCCGGCTGCGCGACGCGCACGCCACGATCGGCCGGGTGGCCGTCGAGCCGAACGCCACCAACGCGATCCCGTCGCGGGTGACCGGCTGGCTGGACGCCCGGGCGGCCGAGCCGGAGACGCTGCACGGCCTGGTCGAGGCGGTGCGGGTCAAGGCCGCCGAGCGGGCGCGTCGGGACGGCACCGAGCTGACCTGCACCGAGGAGTCGGCCACCCCGCTGGTGGCGTTCGACGGCGGGCTGGCCGACCGGCTGGCCCGGCTGCTCGACGCGCCGGTGCTGCCCACCGGGGCGGGGCACGACGCGGGGGTGCTGGCCGCGCACCTGCCCACCGCGATGCTCTTCGTCCGCAACCCGACCGGGGTGTCGCACTCCCCCGCCGAATCCGCCACCGACGCCGACTGCGCCGCCGGGGTGACCGCCCTGGCCCGGGTGCTGGAGGAGCTGGCATGCCGCTGACCCGCTGGCTGGCCGAGTACGCCTGGCTGCCCGACCAGGCCGAACCCACGCCCGACGTGCTGATCGAGGCCGAGGGCGGCCGGATCACCGCGGTCACCCCGCTGGTCGGCGGGGGCACGCCGGCCGCCGGGGTCGAGGTGCTGCGCGACGCGGTACGGCTGCCCGGGCTCACCCTGCCGGGCCTGGCCAACGCCCACTCGCACGCCTTCCACCGGGCGCTGCGCGGGCGTACCCACTATGGCCGGGGCGACTTCTGGAGCTGGCGGGACGTCATGTACGCCGTGGCCGCCCGGCTCGACCCGGAGTCGTACCTGGCCCTGGCCCGGGCCGCGTACGCGGAGATGGCGCTCGCCGGGATCACCTGCGTCGGGGAGTTCCACTACCTGCACCACGGCCCGGACGGCACCCCGTACGCCGACCCGAACGCGATGTCGGCGGCGCTGGTCGAGGCGGCCGCGCACGCGGGCATCCGGATCACCCTGCTGGACACCGCGTACCTGACCGCCGGGGTGGACGGCGCGCCGCTGACCGGGCCGCAGCGGCGGTTCGGCGACGGGGACGCGCTGCGCTGGGCGGAGCGGGTGAGCGCGTTCCGCCCGGAGAACGACCACGCCCGGGTGGGCGCGGCCATCCACTCGGTGCGCGCGGTGCCGGCGGAGCAGCTCGCCACCGTGGCCGGCTGGGCCGACCGCAACGGCGTGCCGCTGCACGTGCACCTCTCCGAGCAGCCGGCCGAGAACGACGCCTGCCGGGCCGTGCACGGCTGCACCCCGACCCGGCTGCTGGCCGACCACGGGGTGCTCGGCCGGCACACCACCGCGGTGCACGCCACCCACCCGACCAGCGCCGACATCGCCCTGCTCGGGGAGAGCCGGACCGGGATCTGCCTGTGCCCCACCACCGAGCGGGACCTGGCCGACGGGATCGGGCCGGCCCGCCGGATGGCCGAGGCGGGCAGCCCGCTCAGCCTCGGCAGCGACAGCCACGCCGTCGTTGACCTCTTCGAGGAGGCCCGTGCGGTGGAGCTGGACGAGCGGCTGCGTACCCGCCGGCGGGGGCATTTCACCGCCGCCGAGCTGGTCACCGCCGCCACCGTCGCCGGGCACGCCGCGCTGGGCTGGGGCGACGCCGGCCGGCTGTCCGTCGGGGGCCGGGCCGACCTGGTCACCGTACGGCTGGACAGCGCCCGGACCGCCGCCGTGCCGCCGGTCGGGGTGTTCTTCGCGGCCGGCGCGGCCGACGTCACGCACGTGGTGGTCGACGGGCGGACCGTGGTCGCCGACGGCCGGCACCTGACCGTGGACGTTCCCGCCGAGCTGCAGGCCGCCATCGCGGAGGTGACCACGTGACCGGCTTCCCGCAGCGGCCGGTGCGGCCGGGCGACCCGGCCCGGCCCACGGTGCGCCACACCGGCAGCCTGCTGGTGGACAACATCGGCGAGCTGGTCACCAACAGCTTCGGCGAGGGCGAGGGCGGGCCGCTCGGCATCCGGCGGAACGCCGCGCTGCTGGTCGAGGACGGGGTGGTGGCCTGGATCGGGCCGGCCCGGGGCGCCCCGGCCGCCGACCGGCGGATCGACGCCGCCGGCGCCGCCGTGCTGCCCGGGTTCGTGGACAGCCACGCCCACCTGGTCTTCGCCGGGGACCGGGCCGCCGAGTTCGCCGCCCGGGTGGCCGGCGAGCCGTACACCGGAGGCGGCATCCGCACCACCGTCGGCGCCACCCGCGCCGCCTCCGACGACGAGCTGCGGGCCACCGTGCACCGGCTGCGCGGCGAGGCGATGCGGCAGGGCACCACCACCATCGAGATCAAGAGCGGGTACGGGCTCACCGTCGCCGACGAGGCCCGTTCGCTGCGGATCGCCGCCGAGTTCACCGAGGACACCACGTTCCTCGGCGCGCACGTCGTCCCCGCCGAATACGCCGACCGCCCCGACGACTACGTCGGCATGGTGTGCGGGCCGATGCTGGCCGCCGCCGCCCCGTACGCCCGCTGGATCGACGTGTTCTGCGAGCGGGGCGCCTTCGACGTGGACCACGCCCGGGCGATCCTCGCCTGCGGGCAGGCGGTCGGGCTGGGCGTACGGGTGCACGCCAACCAGCTCGGCCCCGGCCCGGGCGTGCAGCTCGGAGTGGAGCTGGGCGCGGCCAGCGTCGACCACTGCACCCACCTGTCCGACGCCGACGTCGACGCCCTCGCCTCGCACCGCATCGACTGCATGTGCGCCGAGGGTCAGCACACCACCACGGTCGCCACCCTGCTGCCCGGGGCGGAGTTCTCCACCCGGTCGCCGTACCCGGACGCCCGGCGGCTACTCGACGCGGGGGTGACCGTGGCGCTGGCCACCGACTGCAACCCCGGGTCGTCGTACACGTCGTCGATGCCGTTCTGCATCGCGCTGGCTGTACGCGAGATGCGGATGACCCCGGCGGAGGCGGTCTGGGCCGCGACCGCCGGCGGGGCGGCGGCGCTGCGCCGCCGCGACGTCGGCCGGTTGGCGCCCGGCGCCCGGGCCGACCTGATGATCCTCGACGCCCCGTCCCACCTGCACCTGGCCTACCGGCCGGGAGTTCCCTTGATCCGCCAGGTTCTGCACACCGGAGTGCCGCAGTCAACTTCTCGGCCCTGAGGGACCGTACTTGTTCGGTCCTACAGGGTGGTTGACCAGCCCCAGAAACCTCTGAAGGGAGGGATCTACGTTGTACACAGGTCAGAAGACCCACTCCGGGGTGCTTCCTCAGCCCCGGACCCTGGAATCCGCGTCAGCAGACACGGCCCCGAGAAGCCACGAAACGGGACGCGGACGCCACCCGGCAGCCGGTGTGCGACATGGGCGAGGGGAGACCGGCGCAAGCCGGCGTCACCCGGAACCTGCCTCGGCGGGAACCGGAGCGGGCCGTGAGGCCCAAACCCACCCGGCGGTGTTCGTGGTTGACCGCCATCACCGGCCGTTGCAGCCGTGCACGCCGGCACGAGCACGCAAGCTGCTCGCGGGCGGGCGTGCCGTGGTCCACCGGCACACCCCGTTCGTGATCCGGCTCAAAGACCGCGAGCTCGCCTCCTCGCAGGTGGACGGGGTTGAGGTCGGGATCGATCCGGGGTCGAAGTTCACCGGCATCGCGGTCTTCCGCACAGAGAACGCGGATGACGACATGGTCCGGACCGGCTTGTTCGGAATTGAGGTTCGCCATCGGGGTGGGCAGATCCGGGACAGGTTGGCCGCCCGCGCCGCTCTACGGCGTGGCCGTCGGTCGCGGAACCTGCGCTACCGGTCATCCCGATACGCCAATCGGCGTAGGCCGCAAGGGTGGTTGGCGCCATCGTTGCGGCACCGGGTCGACAACACCATGTCCTGGGTTCAGCGGCTTTGCCACTGGGCACCCGTGACCCGGCTGCATGTGGAGCGGGTCGCGTTCGACACCCAACTCCTGCAGAACCCCGACATCTCCGGCGTCGAGTACCAGCACGGCACCCTGCACGGCTACGAAGTCCGCGAGTACCTCCTCGCGAAGCACGGACGCAAATGCGCCTACTGCGGGGCAGTCGGAGTGCCGCTGAACATCGACCACATCGTGCCCCGCTCACGCGGCGGCTCCGACCGGGTATCGAACCTGACCTTGGCCTGCATCCCCTGCAACCAGGCCAAGGCCGCCATCCCCATCGGCACCTTCCTCGCGGACCAGCCCGCCGTGCTGGCCCGGATCCGACGACAACAGAAACTGCCACTCCGGGATGCCGCAGCGGTCTCGACGACTCGGTGGGCGTTGTGGCACGCCCTTGTGGCCACTGGCCTGCCAGTGCAGGTCGCCACCGGCGGGCGCACCAAATGGAATCGACACCGCACCGGCGCTCCGAAGAGCCACACCCTCGACGCCCTCCACGTCGGCGTACTCACCACCGTGTGGTCCTGTCCGAAGCAGGTGCTCGTGGCCACCGCCACCGGGCGCGGCAGCTATGCCCGCACCCGTGCCGACCAACACGGCTTCCCCCGACTACGACTACCCCGAACCAAAACCATACGCGGCTTCCAAACCGGCGACCTGGTACGCGCTGTCGTACCCACCGGCAAGAACACCGGCCGACATGAGGGCCGAGTCGCTGTCCGAACCACCGGCCGTTTCAACATTCGCACCCGCCACACACTCGTACAGAGCGTGCACCACCGACACGTCCACCTGCTGCAACGCGCAGACGGATGGGCCTACACACGAGAGGAGGAACGGCGCTTCCACCCGGCCCCCAACGACCGGGTGTCCACGCCGCATACCTGATGACCGTCACCATCCAGCCCACCGGGATCTCCCCCGCCGACGTGCTCGCCGTGGCCCGCGGCACCGCCAAGGTCGTCCTCGGCCCGGCAGCCGTAGACGCCATGACGGCCAGCCGGTCCATCGTGGACGGCATCGAGGCGGCCGGCCGGCCCGTCTACGGCGTCTCCACCGGCTTCGGGGCGCTCGCCAACACCTTCGTGGCTCCGGAGCGGCGGGCCGAGCTGCAGCACGCGCTGATCCGCTCGCACGCCGCCGGGGTGGGCGCGCCGATGCCCCGCGAAGTGGTCCGGGCCATGATGCTGCTGCGGGTACGCTCGCTCGCCCTCGGCCGCTCCGGGGTCCGGCCGCTGGTCGCCGAGGCCCTGGTGGACCTGCTCAACCACGAGGTCACCCCGTGGGTGCCCGAGCACGGATCGCTCGGCGCCTCCGGCGACCTGGCCCCGCTGGCGCACTGCGCGCTGGTGCTGCTCGGGGAGGGCTGGGTGCTCGGCCCGGGCGGGGAGCGGATCCCCGGCGGCGAGGCGCTGCGCCGGGTCGGCTTGGCGCCGATCGAGCTGGCCGCCAAGGAGGGGCTGGCGCTGATCAACGGCACCGACGGCATGCTCGGCATGCTGCTGCTGGCCATCCACGACGCCCGGCACCTGTTCGCGATGGCCGACGTCACCGCCGCCCTCGCGATCGAGGCGATGCTCGGCTCGGAGCGGCCGTTCCTGCCCGAGCTGCACGCCATCCGGCCGCACCCGGGCCAGGCGGAGTCGGCGGCGAACATCCACAAGCTGCTGCAGCACTCGGCGGTGATGGACTCGCACCGGGACGACCTGGCGCACGCCGTGCAGGACGCGTACTCCATGCGGTGCGCCCCGCAGGTCGCCGGCGCGGCCCGGGACACCCTGGACTTCGCCGCCACCGTCGCCGGGCGGGAGCTGCTGTCCGTGGTGGACAACCCGGTGGTGCTGCCGGACGGGCGGGTCGAGTCGACCGGCAACTTCCACGGCGCGCCGCTCGGCTTCGCCGCCGACTACCTGGCCATCGCCGCCGCCGAGGTGGGCGCGATCGCTGAGCGGCGGGTCGACCGGCTGCTCGACGTCACCCGCTCCCGGGATCTGCCCGCGTTCCTCTCCCCCGACGCCGGGGTCAACTCCGGGCTGATGATCGCCCAGTACACGGCGGCCGGGATCGTCGCCGAGAACCGGCGGCTGGCCGCGCCCGCGTCGGTGGACTCGCTGCCCACCAGCGGCATGCAGGAGGACCACGTCTCGATGGGCTGGGCGGCGGCCAAGAAGCTGCGTACCGTGCTGGACAACCTGACCAGCCTGCTCGCGGTGGAGCTGCTGGCCGCTGTCCGCGGGCTCCAGCTCCGCGCCCCGCTGACGCCGTCGCCGGCGGGCCGGGCGGCGCTGGCCGCGCTGCGCGACGTGGTGGGCGAGCCCGGGCCGGACGTGTTCCTCGCCCCGGTCATGGAGGCCGCCCGCGACGTGGTGCGCGGTCCGGAGCTGCGCGCGGCGATCGAACGGGAGGTCGGACCGCTCGGCTGACCGGATTCGGGCCGCCGGCTGACGTCGATGCCCGGGTGGCTGTCGGTCGCCGCTGCTACCGTTCCGCGCCGTGACCGACGACGAGGCCGTGGTGACGGCTGACATCCCGGGCCGTGCCGGCGCCCCGGACGACGACGGGCTGGCACTCGACGACGAGATACGGGCCTTCGTCCGCCGCCAGGTGGCGCTGGCCGAGCTGCCGGCGGCGGCGATCGTCGCCGAGACGGTGGAGTGCCTGGACGGCGAGGCCGACCGGGTCCGGATCGACGAGCTGGCCTGGCCGGTGGTGGCCGAGGAACTGACCGCGCACCTGACCGCGCAGCAGAGCTGGCCGGCGAGGACCGACAGCGACCGGCTGGCCGCCGCGTTCCGGGCGCTGTCCGCCGCCGGCATCGGCGCGGGAGAGCTTCGCCTGCTGCCAGAACTGTGGTCTCGGCGAGATCGGCGCCGAGGTGCCGCGTGAGGTCATCCCGCGCGGATACGCCTTCTACCACCAGCAGGACGCAGAGCGGGCGGTGGACGGGTCACCGGTGTTCCTCGCGTACGGGCTCTTCGAGCAGCCGCCGTCGGTGGAGATCGGCGAGGAGGTGGCGGCGGCGCTGCGGGCCGAAGGGCTGACCGTGCGGTGGAACGGCGACACCGGCAGCCGGATCCAGGTGCCGATGGTGTGGCGGCGTCGACGGGTGGGTCGCCTCGCCGCCGTGCCGCCCACCCTGGATGACGACGTCGACGTCGAGGTGGGGCTGCTCAGCGCCTGGACGGGGGTGCATGCCCCGCGCGACGGGGTGCAGTCCGCGGCGCGGCTGAGCGCTCTGCACCTGCCGTGGCTGCCCGCGGACGCCCGGCTGCGCCTGTCCACCGAGTCGCTGACCGTCACTGTCCGCCGTGCGGGCGACGCGCTGGTCGGCGAGTATGCCGATCCGGACCGCCGCCCTGCCACCGTCGGTCGGTACGAGGGTCTGGCGCTGCTGGGCGGACCGCCGGCCACCGTCCCCTCGCCCGCCGACTACGTCGATGCCACCTACGAACACTCGACCGGGCGCGGCAACGCGGTGGCACTGGAGGCCGCGGAGGCCATCGCGATCGCCCATCGCCTGCAACCGCACACCCGCGACTTCCTCTCCTGCCTCGGCCGCTCTGGCGGTGTGGTGCAGATGGGCTGGGAGGCGGACCGGCTCTGGCTGGAGACGCCGCACCCGGAGACGGCCACCGTGACCGGCCGGCACGTCAGCCTCGCCGAGGCGGCCCGCATGATCACGGTCCTGGCGACGGAGGACCGGGTCGCCGTCGACGAGCTGGGCGACACGGTGACCAAACCCTGGTGACCGGTGGCCGGGTTGGTGCCCCCGGTTTCAGGGCTGCGGGAGCACCTTGGCGGCCAGCTTGGCCAGCTCGCGCAGCGCCTTGCCGCGGTGGCTGACCGCGTCCTTCTCCTCCGGGGTCAGCTCCGCGTTGGTCCGCTCCTGGCCGTCGCCGAGGAAGATCGGGTCGTACCCGAAGCCGCCGTCGCCGCGCGGGGCGCGTAGCAGCCGGCCGGCCTGGCGGCCGTCGACCAGGTGTTCCTTGCCGCTGGGCAGCACCAGCGCGACGGTGCAGACGAAGGAGGCGCCCCGGTGCTCGTCGGGCAGGTCGGCGATCTGGTCCAGCACGAGCTGCAGGTTGGCCTGGTCGTCGCCGTGCCGGCCGGCCCAGCGGGCGCTGAACACGCCCGGCATGCCGTTGAGCGCGTCCACGGCGAGCCCGGAGTCGTCGGCGATGGTCGGTAGCCCGGTACGCCGGCAGCCCTCCCGGGCCTTGATCAGCGCGTTCTCGCCGAAGGTCAGGCCGGTTTCCGGCAGCTCCGGGTATTCCTCCACGTCGTCCAGGCCGAGCAGGGCGATGCGGTGCGCACCGAGCGCACCGTCGAGGATGCGCTGGAGCTCGACCAGCTTCTTCCGGTTCCGGGTGGCGAGCAGGACCTTGTTCATCGGTGATCACCTTCGTTCGCGACTGCGGGGCTCGCAACGCTCCGCGCGTTCACTGGAGCGCCTTCCGCTGCGCCTCGGCCAGATCCAGGCAGCCCACCATGCCCAGGTCGAGCAGGGCGTCGAGCTGCTCACGGGCGAAGACGCCGGCCTCGCCCGTCCCCTGCACCTCGACGAAGTCGCCGGTCCCGGTGCAGACCACGTTCATGTCGACCTCGGCGGCCACGTCCTCCTCGTAGCAGAGGTCCAGGCGCGGCTCGCCGGCGATGATGCCGACGCTGACCGCGGCCACCGAGCGGTGCATCACCTTCTCCACCTTGCCGGTCAGGGCCTTGCGCTCGGCCAGCCAGGTCACCGCGTCGTGCAGCGCCACGTACGCGCCGGTGATCGCCGCGGTCCGGGTGCCGCCGTCGGCCTGGAGCACGTCGCAGTCGAGCACGATCGAGTTCTCGCCGAGCGCCTTCAGGTCGACGCAGGCCCGCAGGCTGCGGCCGATCAGCCGGGAGATCTCGTGGGTCCGCCCGCCGATCTTCCCCCGCACGCTCTCCCGGTCGGAGCGGGTGTTGGTGGCGCGGGGCAGCATCGCGTACTCGGCGGTGACCCAGCCGAGCCCGGAGCCCTTGCGCCAGCGGGGCACCCCCTCGGTCACGCTGGCCGTGCAGAGCACCCGGGTCGCGCCGAACTCGACGAGGACGGAGCCCTCGGGGTGGGTGCTCCAGCCCCGGGTCAGGGTCACCGGTCGGAGTTGGTCGGGCCGCCGCCCGTCAGGTCGCGCCATGCCTGCACCTTATGCGGTGCCGTGATCGAAGCGTTCCGGGGTGTGCCCGAACGGACGGCGCGGCGCGGGTCAGGGCGTGCCGGGAGCCGCCGGGGCGGAGTCGGCCGGCGCGACGCCGTGGGCGCGGAGGAAGCCGGCGACCGCGGCGGGCCAGCCGAACTCCTCGGCCCGGCGGCGGGCGGCCGACCGCCGCGCCGCCTCCGGGCGCTCCAGCAGCCGGACGACCGCGTCGGCGATCGCCGACGGGGTGCCGTGGGCGGCGAGCCCGCCCGGCCCGATCACCTCCGGCAGCGCGCTGGCCGCGTTGGCCACCACCGGGGTGCCGCTGGCCAGCGCCTCCAGCCCGGCCAGGCCGAAGGTCTCCACCGGGCCGGGCGCGAGCACCACGTCGGCGGTGGCCAGCAGCGCGGCGAGCGCGGTCCGGTCGGGCAGGAAACCGGCGAAGTGCACCGGCAGGCCGGCCGCGCGCCGGGCCAGCGCGGGCCGCAGCGGCCCGTCGCCGACCATTACCAGCACCGCGGGTATGCCGGCGCGGCGCAACCGGGCGAGGGCGGCCACCGCCAGCTCTGGGCGCTTCTCCACCGACAGCCGGGCGCAGTGCACCAGCAGCACCTCGGTGTGGTCGGCGTACCGCTCGCGCAGCACGGGGTCGGCGCGGCCCGGGTGGAACGTGGTCAGGTCGACCCCGAGCGGCACCAGGTCCACCGGCCGCCCGGCGAGCCGGTCGAACTCCTCCGCCGCCCACCGGGTGGTGCAGACGACCCGGTCGTAGTGGCGCAGGGTCTCCCGGTTGAGCCGGTCGGCGACCCGCCGGGCCGCGCCGCGCGACAGCCGCCACTGCCCGAGCAGCCCGGTCAGGCTCTCGTGCGAGACCATCACCGACGGCACGCCGTGCGCCCGGGCCCACCGGCCGGTCCAGCGCAGGGTGCTGCGGTCGGAGACCTCCAGCCGGTCGGGCGCCAGGTCGGCGAGCACTCCGGCCAGCCGGCGCCGGTCGGCCAGCAGCCGGTACCCGCCGCTGCCCGGCAGCACCGGCCCTGGCAGCGTGACCACCCGACCCCACGGCTGGCGGGTGTCGCCGTACCGCTCGCCGGGGATCACCAGCACCGGTTCGTGGCCGGCGGCCAGGTAGCCCGCGCCGAGGTGCCGCAGGGCGGTACGCAGCCCGCCGGAGCGGCCGGTGACGAAGTTGGCCAGCCGGACGATACGTACGCCGCTCACCTGGGAGCCCGCAGGCCGGCGAGCGGCGTGCCGGCGACGGCGGCCTGGTAGTGCCCGAGCAGTTCGTCCCCGACAGCGCTCCAGCTGCGGCGGCTGACCGCCGTCCGCGCGGCGGCGCCATAGCGGGCGCGGCGGTCGGGATCGGTGGCCAGCTCGGCGACGGCAGCGGCGAGCGCGTCGCCGTCGTCGGGCGGGACCAGCAGCCCGGTCACGCCGGATTCGACCAGGTCGACCGGGCCGCCGCTGGCCGGCGCCACCACAGGCACCCCGCTGGCGGCGGCCTCCTGCAGTGTCTGCCCGAACGTCTCGTGCGGACCGGTGTGGACGAAGACGTCGAGGCTGGCGTAGAGGCGGGCCAGCGCCTCCCCGTGCTGCACGCCGAGGAAGCGCACCCCGGGCAGGGCGCGTGCGAGCTGCCGGCGGACCGGGCCGTCACCGGCCACCACGACCCGTACGCCGGGCAGCCGGGCGGTCGCCGCGAGCAGTTCCACCCGCTTCTCCGGGGCGAGGCGGCCGACGTAGCCGACGAGGAGTTCACCGCCGGGCGCCAGGGCCCGGCGTAGCGGGTCGCTGCGCCGGGTCGGGTGGAACAGTTCAGCGTCCACGCCCCGCCGCCAGAGCCAGATCCGCTGGATCCCGTTGGCGATCAGGTCGGCGGCGGCGCGGGTGGAGGGCGCGAGGTTGCGCTGGGCGCAGTTGTGGATCTCGCGGAGCCGGCGCCAGGCCGCGGCCTCACCCCAGCCCACCCGGTACGCGCGGGCGTAGGAGGCGACGTCGGTCTGGTAGACCGCGACGACGGGCAGGTCGTGCCGGACGGCCAGGGTCGCCCCCGCCGCGCCGAGGACGAACGGGCTGGCGAGGTGGACCACGTCCGGCCGGTGGCCGAGCAGCGCGGCGGCCAGGCCGGCGGTTGGCACGCCGAGTCGGAAGCCCTGGTAGCGCGGCAGCGGCAGGCTGGGGATCCGCACCACGGGCCAGGGGTGCCGTTCGGCGGGCCGGTGCCGGCCGCGGGCCGGTGCCGGCGCGATGACCAGCGGCTCGTGTCCCCGTGCCACGAGGTGCTCGGCGGTCCGGACGACGGAGTGCGCCACGCCGTTCACGTCCGGCGGGAACGACTCGGTCACGATGGCGATCCGCATGGCCCGAGGGTGCGGGCCGGACGGGTGCGTCAGGCGACCAGCCGCTGACGGATCGGCGAACAGTACGGCAACGCGGCGCGCCGCCGCCGTGGTCAGACCTCGTAGCAGGCGCCGGGGCGCACCACGTCCAGCGGCCCGGCGTACGCCCCCGACGCCGACTCGACGGTGTGCGCCTCGCTGCCCCAGGCGGCCACCAGGTGGGTGAGCAGCAGCCGGCCCACCCCCGCCTTGGTCGCCGCCTCGCCCGCCTCCCGGCCGGTCAGGTGCAGGTCCGGCGGGTTCTCCACGCCGTCGAGGTAACTGGCCTCGCAGAGGAAGAGGTCGGCGCCCTGGGCGAGGCGCAGCAGCGCGTCGCAGGGCGCGGTGTCCGACGAGTAGCAGAACACCCGGTCGTCGTGCTCCAGCCGCACCCCGTACGTCTCGATCGGGTGGTTCATCCGGTCGACCGTGACGGTGAACGGGCCGATCGGGAAGGTGCCGGGCTGGAGCCCGTAGAACTGGTACACGTCCTCGACCGTGCTGTCCTCCTGCCCGTAGGCGGTGGCGATCCGGTCCGGCGCGCCGGAGGGGGCGTAGACCGGCATCGGTGGGTACGGGCCGTCCGGGGCGTACCGGCGGACCACCACGTAGGACACCGCGTCGAGCATGTGGTCGCAGTGCAGGTGGGTGAGGAGGATGGCGTCGGGGGCGTGCAGCCCGACGTAGCGCTGGAGGGTGGAGAGCGCCCCGGAGCCGAAGTCGATCAGGAGGCGGAAGCCTTCCGCCTCCACCAGGTAGGCGGAGCAGGGGGACTCGGGGCCGGGGAAGCTGCCCGCACAGCCGAGGACGGTCAGTCGCATCCAGTCGCCCCGATGTCACGCTTCGTAGTCGACACGTCGGCAGTCACCCCGCCGATGATCACAACCGACGCGTACGCCACGCTGCGCAGCCTACGCGTCGGTCCGGGCGGGCAAGAATGATCCAACGGAAGTTGTCATCAACGTGACACCCGTACACGTCCGGTGACGGCACGGCGCGGTCGAGCCGGCCGGCCGGCGCCGCCGACCGACCCGAACCGCGGACCGTCAGGCCCAGAGTTGCCCCTCGAGGGCGTCCTCGGCATCCGCCAGGGTGCCCCCGTACGCCCCGGTCGACAGGTACTTCCAGCCGCCGTCGGCGACCACGAACGCGACGTCGGCCGGACGCCCCGCCTGGACCGCCTCGTGCGCCACCGCCAGGGCGGCGTGCAGGATCGCGCCGGTGGAGAAGCCGGCGAAGATCCCCTCCACCTCGACGAGCTGCCGGGTACGCAGCACCGCGTCCCGGGTGCCCACCGAGAACCGCCGGGAGAGCACCCCCGCGTCGTAGAGCTCGGGGACGTACCCCTCATCGATGTTGCGCAGGCCGTAGACCAGCTCGCCGTAGCGGGGCTCCGCCGCGACGATCTGGATGCCCTCGACCTTCTCCCGCAGGTAGCGCCCGGTGCCCATCAGGGTGCCGGTGGTGCCCAGGCCGGCCACGAAGTGGGTGATCGTGGGCAGGTCGTGCAGCAGTTCCGGCCCGGTCGTCTCGTAGTGCGCCCGGGCGTTCGCCTCGTTGCCGTACTGATAGAGCATCACCCAGTCGGGGTGCTCGACGGCGATCTGCTTGGCGGTGGCGACGGCCTGGTTCGAGCCGCCGGCGGCCGGCGAGAAGATGATCTCCGCGCCATACATCCGGAGCAGCTGGACCCGCTCGGTGGAGACGTTCTCCGGCATCACGCAGACCAGCCGGTAGCCGCGCAGCTTGGCCACCATGGCCAGCGAGATCCCGGTGTTGCCGCTGGTCGGCTCCAGGACGGTGTCACCCGGACGGAGCTGGCCCGCCTCCTCAGCGGCGCGGACCATGAACAGGGCCGCCCGGTCCTTGATGCTGCCGGTCGGGTTCCGGTCCTCCAACTTGGCCCAGAGCCGCACCGGCGGCGCCCCGTCGGGCACCGCCGGCGAGAGCCGGGGCAACCCGACCAGGGGCGTACCGCCGCAGGCGTCGAGCAGGCTGTCGTACCGCGCCATGCCGACCGCCGTCAGCGGACGGCAGCGCGGTGACCGGCGAGCGCGGCAGCAGCGGCGAAGCCGAACGCGCCGCCGGCCACGGCCGGCAGGATGGTGACGCTGTCACCGTCGCTGAGCTTGGCATCGAGCGCGCCGAGGAAACGGACGTCCTCGTCGTTGACGTAGACGTTGACGAACCGGTGCAGCGCGCCGGCGTCGGTGACCAGCCGGGCCTTCAGGCCGGCGTGCCGGGAGTCCAGGTCGGTGAGCAGGTCGGCGAGCGTGTCGCCGGCGCCCTCGACGACCTTCGCGCCGCCGGTGTAGCTGCGCAGGATGGTGGGGATGCGAACCTCGATGGCCATGATGTCTCGTGCTCCTTGAACGGGTCGTGCCAGGTGACGGGAGAAAGGAAGAGGTGCCGGTGCTGGAAGGTCAGCGGCCGGAACACTCGTAGTCGACCGTCGCCGGGCTCTGCCCGAACATGTAGGACTGGACGGCGTGCGGGTCCACGGCGGCATCCACGATCCGGACCGGCTCCTCGGTCACCACGCCGTCGACGATGCGGAAGGAGCGGATCTCTTCCGTGTCGGGTTCGCGGGTCGAGACGAGCAGGTAGTGCGCTCCCGGCTCACCGGCGAAGGAGATGTCCGTGCGGGACGGGTAGGCCTCCGTCGCGGTGTGCGAGTGGTAGATGACGACCGGCTCCTCGTCGCGGTCGTCCATCTCCCGCCACACCCGCAACTGCTCCATCGAGTCGAACTCGTAGAAGGTCATGGAGCGGGCGGAGTTCTCCATCGGGATGTGCCGGGTCGGGGTGTCGCTGCCGGCGGGACCGGCGACGACGCCGCACGCCTCGTCCGGGTGGTCCCGACGCGCGTGGGCCACGATCGCGTCGATGATCGACCGGTCGATGCTCAGCACGCCGACCAGCCTAGCGCCTGGTCGTGCGGGGCGGCGAGGTGGTGGCCGTCACGAATCAGTCGATCAGGGCGTTGAGCAGGGATTCCTGCAGATACCCCAGGTACGCGTAGACCGACAGTTGGAACACCCGGGAGGAGGTCGGGTCCTCGGCGACCGCGTCGTCGAGCTCCTCCCCGAGGTCGGTGCCGTCCTTGATCTCCAGCCGGACCCCCATCGCCAGCCGGGCGTCGTTGAGCGCCCGCAGCCACGCCTCGGCCGCCTCCGCGTCGAGGCGTACCTCGCCGCCGGCCTCGCCGTCGGGCAGCGCGGCGAGGATCGCGCCGGCCTGGTCGATCTTGGCGGTCTTGAGGTCGCCCTCGGTGTAGCGGCGGAACTCCGCGGTGCCCGCCGCGTCCTCCGGGTAGACCGCGGGGAAGAGCCGGCCGACCACCGGGTCGCCGTGGTCGAAGCCGTCGGTGAGCAGGCCGACCACCTCGGAGGCGACCTTGCGCAGCACCCGGGCCTCGTCCACCGCGAAGGTGGCCACGTAGCGGTCGCCCTGGCGACGGAACATGCTCACGCCATCGCCTCCCCGCGGTCGGCGCCGGCGTACGGCGTCGTCGTGCCGCGCCTGATGGTTCGCTCGCTCACGACCGGTCCACCGTCGCCCAGAGGCCGTACGCGTGCAGCTGCGACGCGTCGTGCTCCATCCGCTCCCGGGCGCCGCTGGAGACGACCGCCTTGCCCTTGTGGTGCACGTCCAGCATGAGCTGCTCGGCCTTCTCCCGGCTGTATCCGAAGAGCTTCTGGAACACCCAGGTCACGTACGTCATGAGGTTGACCGGATCGTCCCAGACGATGGTCACCCAGGGCCGGTCGGAAGCCGGCACCTCGTCAGTGTCCGGCGTCTCGACCGGCGCAACCTGTGGAGCCGCCATGCCCCCCATCGTGCCACCGGATCCGGGAAACCGATGAACCGGAACGCCACCCTGGTCCGGATCACCCGCCCGGGCCGCGTACGGCGACCCGGACGGCCGGTTGGCGACCCCGACCTCAGGCGAGCAGGATGCCGTGGTCGACAGCATCGGTGAGCACCGCGCCCAGCGAGAGCCGGATCACCTCGAAGCGACGGGACACCTCGCGGGACAGTTCCAGCTCGACCTCGCGCAGCACCCGCTGCGCCCAGGAGCGGGCGCCGTTCGGGTCGTCGTTGTCGGGGGCGCGCCAGTGCTGCCAGCAGCCACCGGAGAGCGCCACCCCGAAGGGTGGCAGCACCTCGTCGCGCTGCGCGCCGGGGAACCCGGCCAGGGCGTCCATGGCCCCGGTGCCGCTGAGGCCGGCCACCCCGGCCGTGCTGGTCACCAGCAACACCCGGTCCAGGTCCCCGCTCGCCGGCTGGTCGGCGAGACCCCACCGGACGGCGTGGGTGATCCGGCGCCGGACCCCCTCGGCCAGCGGCGCGCCGAACACCCGGGCCGCCAGGTCGTCGACGATGCCACGGACCGCCTCGTCGCACTGGGCGGTGGCGAGCAGCGACAGCGCCTCCATCTCCCGGTCGAGGAGCTGCGGCAGGCCCGCGCAGCCGACCCCGAAGACGACCTCCTGGACCACCCGGAGGTGGATGTTGGCCAGTTCCAGGGCGAGGTGTTGGCGGATCCGCTGGGCGCAGGAGCGGGCCTGGCGGTCGAGGCGTTCGGTGAGGTCGCCCGGGTCGAGCCCGGGCAGGACGGCCACCCGCTGGTGCGCGCCGGGCGGCTCGGGCGGGTGGGCGCTGGCCCGTCGCAGTCCCTCGTCGGCCGCCCAACCCACCAGGGCGCGGCGCAGGTCCGAGTGGTCCTCCTGCCGCACCGGGTACCAGCGGGCCGGGGCGAGGCCGGGCACCGCGGACAGCAGGGCGGCCCGGTGCGCCGCCAGGGTGACCTCCACCGGGTCGACCCGGCGGCCGGCGGACCGGGGCGCGGGTGGCCCGGTGCGGCCTGCCGACGGGACGGAGGCCTCCGGGCCCTCCGGCATCGTCGGGCCGTCCGCCGGGGCCGCCCAGCCGGCCGCCCCGGGGGTGACCGCGAAGAACACCTCGACCCGGGCCCGGGCCACCTCGGTGAGCAGGTGCAACTCGGCGGCGGTGAACGCCTGGTCGGCGGAGATCACGAAGAGCAGGGCGCCGGCCCGGCCGACCGCGTCGAGCAGCACCCGGTCACCGGCGACGCCGAGGGAGCCGGTGTCCGGCGTGTCGAGCACCGCGAAATGGCGCAGCAGCGGGTCGGGCAGGCTGAGCTCCACCCGGCGGGGCGGCCGGGCCAGCGCCGGGCCGGCCGCGAGCGGATCCGCGCCGTACGAGTGCGGCTGGCGGTAGCCCGGCACGTACGCGGCGCGGGTCGGCACCTTGGCGTGGTTGACGAGCAGGTAACTGCCGGCGGGCACGGCCAGCATGCCGGGCGCCTGCTCGAGCAGGCCGGCGAGCAGCTCACGCCGCCCGGCGCCGGCCGGACCCGCGACGACGACGGCCAGCGGCTCCTCCGGGCCGGGCTCGGTCACCCCGAGGCGGGTGGGCAGCGGGGTGGCTCGGCCGGCGCACTCGGATCGGGCACGTCGACCGAGGGCAGCGGGCGCTGCTTCATCAGGTGGCCTCCCAACCAGGCGGCCGGTTGTGGTCCGGTCGCGTGGGAAATCCGGGGGTGACT
The DNA here is from genome assembly GCF_054963695.1 of Micromonospora sp. RTBAU3-60. Classification (NCBI taxonomy): domain Bacteria; kingdom Bacillati; phylum Actinomycetota; class Actinomycetes; order Micromonosporales; family Micromonosporaceae; genus Micromonospora; species Micromonospora sp. RTBAU3-60. The sequence goes on from NZ_JBUEGB010000018.1 coordinate 79,564, forward strand.
CTCGGTGCCGGAAGCCTACTTCTGTCGCAAGTCCGACAGCGAACACTCCCGATACTCAGGGCTAATCGGCCGGTTACTCAACTTCCCTGCGTGACGCTGCGGGTGCGCGGGGATTAGCGTCGATATGCTGCTCGGATGAGTCGGTGGGACTTCGTCGGCCGGACGGATGAACTCAACCGTCTGTTGTCCACGGTGGGCGGCCCCGAGGGGCGCGGGTTGTTCTTCAGCGGCAGCGCCGGGGTCGGCAAGAGCCGTCTGCTGCGCGAAGGGGTGGCCGCCCTCCCCACCGACCGGTACGCGGTCTGGTCCGTCTCGGCCAGCGCCACCACGGCCGCGCTGCCCTTCGGCGGGCTGGTGCAGGTCCTCCCGGCCGAGCAGCCGCAGGGGCTCTCCCCCGCCGGCATCCTCCGCTGGGCCGTGGACATGCTCCAGCAGCAGGCCGCCGGCCGGCCCATCGTGCTCGCGATCGACGACGCGCACCTGCTCGACCCGCCCTCGGCCGCGCTGGTCCACCTGCTCGCCCGGGTCGAGAACGCGACCGTGATCGGCACCCTGCGCAATGGCGAGCAGATCCCACTGCCGATCCGCGCCCTGTGGACCGACGACCTGGTCGACCTGGTCGAGCTGGGTCCGCTCGGCCCGACCGAGACCACCGGTCTGCTCGCCGCGATCCTGGACGGCCCGGTCGACGCCAAGTCGTCCGAGCGGCTGTTCCAGCTCTCCGCCGGCAACCCACTGCTGCTGCGCGAGCTGGTGCTGGCCGCCTCCGGGGGCGGCGAGCTGCGCCGGACGTACGGGATCTGGAAGTGGACCGGCCGGCTGGAGCTGGCCCCCAACCTCACCGACCTGATCGACATCCGGATCGGCCAGCTCACCCCTGGCGTACGGTCGGTGGTCGAGCTGGTCGCGTTCGGCGAGCCGCTCGGCCTGCAGCTGCTCGAGAAGGCGGTCGACCCGACCGACGTGGAGGTCGCCGAGGAGCGCGGCCTGATCACCATGGTCCACGACGACCGCCGGTTGAACGTCCGGCTCGCCCACCCCCTCTACGGCGAGGTGATGCGGCGGCAGTGCCCGGTCAGCCGGACCCGCCGGCTCCAGGCCACCCTGGCCGGGCTGCTCGAGCAGGTCGGCAAGCGCCGCCGGGACGACCTGCTCCGGGTGGCGGTGTGGCGCCTCGACTCGGGCACCGCGCAGGACCCGGCGCTGCTGCTCGACGCCGCCGCCCAGGCCTTCGGCCGGTACGACGTGCCGCTGGCGACCCGGCTGGCCCGGGCCGCGCTGGACGCCGACGGCGGTTTCGACGCCGCCGAACTGCTCGCCACCATCCTCATGTTCGGCGACCGGCCGGACGAGGCCATCCAGGTGCTCGACTCCGTCGCCGGGGAGATCGGCTCCGACCGGCGCCGCAGCCGCTGGCTGACGGTCCGCGGCATGGTCAGCTACTGGGGGCTCAGCCGCGAGTCCACGGTGGAGGAGATCGCCGCACGCGGCGACGAGCTGACCGACTCGGCCGACCAGACCCGGGTCCGCGCCTTCGAGGCGATCATGCGGCTGCACCGGCTGGACACCGACCGGGCGCTGCGGCTCGCCCAGGCCGTGCTGGACCGCCCGGCCGCCCCCATCGCGGCCCGGGAGCTGGCCCGCTGCACGATCGCCCACCTGCAGGCCGCGCAGGGGCAGTACCTGCGCAGCGCCGCCGCCATCGCCCGGGTTCAGACGGAGGCGGCGCGCTGGCGGGGCGACATGCCCTACCTCCAGCTCGCCATGGAGCTGGCCCGGGGCACCCGGCTGGCGCTCTCCGGCGACCTGGCCGGCATCGACGCGATCGTGGCCGACGAGTTCGCCGACCAGGCCGGCGCGGGCGACTTCCGGCTCGGCACCGGCTACCTGGCCATCCTCCAGGCGTACGCGGCGCGGCTGCGCGGGCGCGGCGACGAGGCGCTCAAGACCAGCCTCGGCGCCTGCGCGGTGCTCGCCACCAGCCGGGTGTACGCCGGGCTGGCGCACGCCGAACGCGCCCAGGCGGCGGCGCTGCGCGGCGACGCGACGCACGCGGCCGAGGCGATGGCCGAGGCGGACCGGACCCACGCCCCGGGCATGGCGGTGCTGTACCCGTGGCTGGAGCAGGCCCGGGCCGCGGTCCACGCCGCCAGCGGTGACCTGCCGACGGCCGGCAAGCACCTGTGCGCGCTGGCCGACCGGCTCCGCGAGGACATGCTCGCCGGCCACGAGCTGCTGGTCCTGCTCGACCTGGTCCGGCTGGACCAGGCCGCCGCCCCCGTCGGGCCGATGTGCACCGACGGTGGCCGGCGCACGGTGGCCCAGCGCCTGGCCGAGCTCTCCGAGCGGATCGACGGGGTGCTGCCGCCGCTGGTCGCCCGGTACGCCCGCGCCGCGGTCGAGGGCTCCCCCACCGAACTGCTGGCCGTCGCGGACGGCTTCGCCGCCCGGGACCTGACCGTGTACGCCGCGGAGGCGGCCGCGATGGCCCTGCACCGGCTCGGCCGCAGCCGGACCGGCGCGACCGCCCCGGCCAGGGAGCGGCTCGCCGGCCTGCTCCGCCGCTGCGACGAGATCTCCACCCCCGCCCTGCGGCGGCTGCGCCCCGCGCTCACCGACCGCGAGTGGGAGGTCGCGCGGCTCGCGGCGGAGGGGGTCACCAGCCGCGCCATCGCCGAACAGCTCTACCTGTCCACCCGCACGGTGGAGAACCACCTCCAGCGGGTCTACAGCAAGCTCGGGGTGACCGGCCGGGCCGAGCTGCGGGCCGCACTGTGGTCGATGCCGGGGCACGACGGCGGGGATCCGACCTGAACTCTTAGGGTGGAGCGGTGAGCACCCTTCGCCCCGCGCTGCTGACCGACCACTACGAGCTGACCATGGTCAGCGCCGCGCTCCGCGACGGCACGGCCGACCGCCGCTGCGTCTTCGAGGTGTTCACCCGGCGGCTGCCGGCGGGCCGCCGCTACGGGGTGGTCGCCGGGACCGGACGGCTGATGGAGCTGATCCGGGACTTCCGGTTCGACGCCGAGGAGATCGAGTTCCTCCGCCGCAGCCGGGTGGTGGACGACCGGGCCGCCGAGTGGCTGACCAACTACCGCTTCACCGGTGACGTCGACGGCTACGCCGAGGGCGACCTCTTCTTCCCCAGCTCCCCGATCCTCACCGTCTCCGGCGGCTTCGCCGAGTGCGTGGTGCTGGAGACGCTGGTGCTGTCGGTGCTCAACCACGACTGCGCGGTCGCCGCGGCGGCCGCCCGGATGGTCACCGCCGCCCGCGGCCGGACCCTGATCGAGATGGGCTCCCGGCGGGCGCACGAGGGGGCGGCGGTGGCCGCGGCGCGGGCCGCGTACCTGGCCGGGTTCCGGTTCACCTCCAACCTCGCCGCCGGCCACCGCTACGGCATCCCCACCGCGGGCACCGCCGCGCACGCCTTCACCCTGCTGCACGACGACGAGCGGGCGGCGTTCGCCTCGCAGGTCGCCACGCTGGGCAAGGACACCACGCTGCTGGTCGACACGTACGACATCAGCGAGGGCATCCGCAACGCCATCGCGGTGGCCGGACCCGAGCTACGGGCCGTCCGGATCGACTCGGGCGACCTCGCGGTGATCGCCCAGCAGTCCCGGGAGCTGCTCGACTCGCTCGGCGCCACCGAGACGAAGATCATCGTCAGCGGCGACCTCGACGAGTACGCCATCGCCGCGCTCGCGGCCGAGCCGGTCGACATGTACGGGGCCGGCACCGCCGTGGTGACCGGCTCCGGCGCGCCGACCGCCGGCCTGGTCTACAAGCTGGTCGAGGTCGAGGGCCGCCCGGTGGTCAAGCGCTCCGAGCGCAAGGCCACCATCGGCGGCCGGAAGGTGGCGGTACGCCGGCACAAGCCGACCGGCACCGCCACCGAGGAGATCATCGTGCCGCAGGGGGTGCCGGACCGGCAGCCGAACGACCGACTGCTCCAGCACTCGTTCATCGTCGGCGGGGAGCCGATCGCGCTGCCCACCCTCGACGAGTCGCGGGAGCATCTGCGGCAGTGCCTGATCTCCATCCCGTGGGAGGGCCTGAAGCTCTCCGGCGGCGACCCGGCCATCCCGGTGACCGTCGTACCCGCGACCTGAGGAGGACGTCGGCGTGAGCAACGCGTTGATCATCGTGGACGTGCAGAACGACTTCTGCGAGGGCGGCTCCCTGGCGGTGGCCGGCGGGGCGGGGGTGGCGGCCGGCATCTCCCGGCTGCTCGCCGCCGAGCCGGACCGCTGGGACCACGTGGTGGCGACGAAGGACTACCACGTCGACCCGGGCCCGCACTTCGGCGATCCACCGAACTATGTCGAGTCCTGGCCCCGGCACTGCGTGGTCGGCACCCCCGGGTCGGAGTTCCACCCCGACCTGGAGACCGGGCGGGTGGAGGCGATCTTCCACAAGGGCGAGTACGCGGCCGCGTACTCGGGGTTCGAGGGGCACGCCGAGGACGGCGAGTGCCTGGCCGACTGGCTGCGGCGGCACGACGTCGACCGGGTCGACGTGGTGGGCATCGCGACCGACCACTGCGTGCGGGCGACCGCCCTGGACGCCGCCCGGGAGGGGTTCCGGACCACCGTGCTGCTGGACCTCACCGCCGCCGTCGCACCCGAGACGCTGGACGTGGCGCTGCGGGCCATGGACGGGGCCGGGGTCACCATGGTCGGCGCGCCTGTGATCAGGGCCGCTTGACCAGGTAATCGGTTGCCGACTGTCGTACCCCCCGTCGAGGATGTGCGCCGGAGGTACGGACCGTCGTGAACTTGAAGCCTTACCGGGAGGCGCTCGCCCTGCCCGGTCTCCGGTCGCTGCTGCTGGTGTCGGTGCTCGCCCGCATCCCGCTCACCGCGACCGGGGTGACGCTCACCTTCCACGTCGTGCTCGACCTCGGCCGGGGGTACGGCGCCGCGGGCCTGGTCGGCGCCGCGTCGACCGTCGGCGCCGCGCTCGGCTCCCCGCTGCTCGGGCGGCTGGTCGACCGGCGCGGGCTACGCCCGGTGCTCCTGCTGACCACCATCGCCGAGGGCGTCTTCTGGGCCAGCGCCCCTGAGCTGTCGTACCCGGTGCTGCTGCCGGCCGCGTTCCTGGCCGGGCTGTTCGCCCTGCCGGTCTTCTCGGTGGTCCGCCAGTCGGTCGCCGCGCTGGTGCCGGCCGAGCGGCGCCGCCCGGCGTACGCGCTGGACTCGATGTCGGTGGAGCTGTCGTTCATGGTCGGCCCGGCGCTGGCCGTGGCCCTGGCGACCGCCGTCTCCCCGCGGCTCACCATGTGGGCGGTGGGCGTCGGCATCGTCGCCTCCGGGATCGGGTTCTGGCTCCTCGACCCGCCGACCCGCAGCGCCGACGAGCCGGCCGGCCCGCACCGGAAGGTGCCCCGCCGCGAGTGGCTGACGCCCCGGCTGCTCGCCGTGCTGGCGGTGAGCCTGGCCACCACCCTGGTGCTCGGCGGCACCGACGTCGCCGTGGTCGCCGTGCTCCGGGCCGGCGGCGAGGTCGGGTGGACCGGCGCGGTCCTGGCCATGTGGGCGGTGGCGTCGCTGGTGGGCGGCTTCGCGTACGGGGCGGTCACCCGCTCCATCTCGCCGCTGGCCCTGATGGCGGCGCTCAGCCTCACCAGCATCCCGGTCGGGTTGGGCGGGTCGCACTGGTGGCTGCTCTGCCTGGCGCTCATCCCGGCCGGGGCGCTCTGCGCGCCCACCCTCGCCTCGACCGCCGACGCGGCCAGCCGGCTCGCCCCAGCCGGCGTACGCGGTGAGGTGATGGGCCTGCACGGCTCCGCGGTCACCGTCGGCATCGCGCTCGGCGCGCCGCTCGCCGGCGCGGTGATCGACGCTTCGGCGCCGCCGTGGGGCTTCGCGGTCACCGGGGCGATCGGCGTGCTGGTCGCCCTGGCGGTGCTTCCGATCGAGCTGCGTCACCGCCGCCAGGCCACCGCCGAACCGGCCACCCCGGAACTGGCCCCCGCCACCCTCTGATCCTCCGCCGCCTCCCCGCCCGGCGCCCTGGCACCGGCGGGGAGCCTTCCCGGGCCGACCGGCCCTCGTCGCGCCTACGAACCTGATGACGTGAACGGATCACCGGGGACTGTCTGCCTGGGCTCGCAGGATCGCTGACGAAACGGCGTCGCAGAATGCTTGACGCGGAGGTCATGACCGATCCTTGCTGGTCCTGCTACCGGTGATGATCGGACCGCTTACCCAGGTGCTGCGACCGGCGGCGAAGTCATCTCATGGGGGGATCCTGGCTATGGGCTTGGCTGACGACCTCGCGGAGTGGGTGGACGTTGACTACGCCCAGTTCTATCTGGGGCGGGCGATAGGCCTGTTCGCGGACAGATCGTTCCTGCAGGCAAAGGGTGTCTTCTGGACTGAGAACCCGCTCGGCGACGCGTTGTATCAGATGCTTCGCGCTCTGGTGATGGCCGGTGTCCTGGAGTGCCGCGACGAGCCGGAGCTCCAGTTTCGATGGAAACCTGGCGGCCCGTGATGGGCCCCGCGCCGGGCAGCGGGCCCGCCCGCGTCAGTCGGCCCCACGAGGGTGGAAGTCGCCTTCAGGTCCACGAGGGTGCGGGTCGCCACCAGCGATGAGCTGAGCGAATCGTTTACGTCATCAAGTTCGTAGCGGCTGGGGAGTCATCTCTCGACGCGCGGGCTGACAGCCCCCGGGGCAGGGGCCGCAACGGCGACGGGCGCCGCACCCCAGAGGGTGCGGCGCCCGTGGCGCGGTGTCGGCGGCGGGTCAGCGCCGGTCGAGGTTGCCGGAGGTGTCCTCCTGGTAGCTGGCGCCACCGTTGGACTCGCTGGTCAGCGGCTTGGCGCCACCCTCCGGTGGGCCGGCCAGGCTCTGCCCGGCGGCCAGCTCCGGGAACTTCAGGTCGAACGCCGGGCGCTCGGAGCGGATCCGCGGCATCCGGTCGAAGTTCCGCAGGGGCGGCGGGGAGGAGGTGGCCCACTCGAGCGAGTTGCCGTAACCCCACGGGTCGTCGACCTCGACCACCGGACCGGCCTTGTACGACTTCCAGCAGTTGTAGATGAACGGCAGGGTCGAGATACCGGTGATGAACGCGCCGAGCGTGGAGATCGTGTTCAGCGTGGTGAAGCCATCGCCGGGCAGGTAGTCGGCGTACCGCCGGGGCATGCCCTCGTTGCCCAGCCAGTGCTGCACCAGGAAGGTGGTGTGGAAGCCGATCATGGTCAGCCAGAAGTGCACCTTGCCCAGGCGCTCGTCGAGCATCCGACCGAACATCTTGGGGAACCAGAAGTAGATGCCGGCGAACACGGCGAACACGATCGTGCCGAAGAGCACGTAGTGGAAGTGCGCCACCACGAAGTACGAGTCCTGCAGGTGGAAGTCCAGCGGCGGGCTCGCCAGCAGCACACCGGTCAGACCACCGAAGAGGAAGGTCACCAGGAATCCGACGGAGAAGAGCATCGGCGTCTCGAAGGTGATCTGGCCCCGCCACATGGTGCCGATCCAGTTGAAGAACTTCATACCGGTCGGCACGGCGATCAGGTAGCTGAGGAAGCTGAAGAACGGCAGCAGCACCTGGCCGGTGGCAAACATGTGGTGCGCCCAGACGCTCATCGACAGGGCGGCGATGGAGATGGTCGCGGCGACCAGACCCTTGTAACCGAAGATCGGCTTCCGGGAGAAGACCGGGATGATCTCGGAGATGATGCCGAAGAACGGCAGCGCGATGATGTAGACCTCGGGGTGGCCGAAGAACCAGAACAGGTGCTGCCACAGCATCGGGCCGCCGGTGGCCGGGTCGTACACGTGGGCGCCGATCAGCCGGTCCGCGGCGAGCGCGAAGAGCGCGGCGGCCAGCAGCGGGAAGACCAGGATGACCAGCAGGCTGGTGACCAGCATGTTCCAGGTGAAGATCGGCATCCGGAACATGGTCATGCCGGGGGCGCGCAGGGTCAGGATCGTGGTGATCAGGTTGACCGCGCCGAGGATGGTGCCCAGACCGGAGATGGCCAGGCCGACCACCCACATGTTCCCGCCGACGCCCGGCGAGTGCTCGCCGTTGCTCAGCGGCGTGTACGCCGTCCAGCCGAAGTCGGCCGCGCCACCGGGGGCGATGAAGCCGGCGGTGGCGATGGTGCCGCCGAACAGGTACAGCCAGTAGGCGAACGAGTTCAGGCGGGGGAACGACACGTCGGGCGCGCCGATCTGCAGCGGCACCACGTAGTTCGCGAAGGCGAACACGATCGGTGTCGCGAAGAACAGCAGCATGATCGTGCCGTGCATGGTGAAGAGCTGGTTGTACTGCTCGGGCGACAGGAACTGCAGGCCCGGCCGCGCCAGCTCGGCGCGCATGATCAAGGCCATCAGGCCGCCGATCATGAAGAACGCGAACGCGGTGACCATGTACATGATCCCGATCTGCTTCGCGTCCGTGGTGCGCAGCAGCCGCGCGATGGCCGACCCCTTGACCGGCTGGCGGACCGGCCAGGGCCGGGTCACGACCGGCTTGGGTGCGACGGTGGTCACGAGTGGCCTCCGGTTCTGGGTTGTCCCGCTCGGCACGCGCTGGTCATCTGCGCAGCCGTCATCCGCAAGGAGGATAGTCCCCGGCAGGTGGCACCGCCTCCGGGGGTCGGCGGCTACGATCACCGCCGCCCGGCGGCGGGCGTCAGAGCGGGCCCACGAGAAGCCGGTAGTGCTCCTGGAAGATGCGCCCGCCACGACCACGCAGCAACGGGTCGCGCAGCGCGGGCGACACGTCGCGGGTCCGGTTGCGGTCCCGGGTCCGGTCCCGCACCCAACGGGTACGCGGCCGCCGCCGGCTCTCGTACGCGACCAGCGCGGCATCCACGTCGCCGGCGGCCTTCAGCGACTCGGCGAGCACCACGGCGTCCTCAAGCGCCATGGCGGCACCCTGGGACAGCGTCGGCGCGGTGGCATGAGCCGCGTCACCGACGAGCAGCACCCGGCCGTGGAACCAGCGCCCCAGCTCGACCTCCTCGGTGATCTCGGCGTGCACGCCGTGCAGCGCGGCGAGCACCTCGGGGACCGGGCCGCCGTAGTCGCCGAACAGCTCGTGCAGCCGGGCCAGGGGGTCGGCCGGGACGGTGGTGCCGGCCTCGTCGGCGTAGCAGTGCAGCCGCCCGGCGCCGATGGGCACCACCAGGAAGCCGGCGCGCTGGCCGAGCAGGGCCGTCCAGTCGGTGACCCGCGGGCCGTCGCGGACGATGGCCCGGTAGACCACCTGGCCGGCGGGGCGGGGCGGGCCGCCGAGCGCGGCCAGGGTACGCACCGCGGAGTGCGGCCCGTCGGCGCCGATGACCAGGTCGTACTCCGCGCAGGTGCCGTCGGTGAAGCCGACGGTGACGCCGTGGGCGCGCGGCTCGACGGCGCTGACCTCGGCACCGTGCCGGACCGCGCCGCCGGCGCCGGTGAGCAGCACTCGGTGCAGCTCGGCGCGGGGCAGTGCCCGGCACTCCCCGACGCCGGCCCACAGGGCGTCGAGGTCCACCTCGCAGAGCGGGGCGCCGGACGCGTCGAGGAACCGCTGGCGGTGGATGACCTCGCCGAGCGGGCGCAGCGGGCCGTCCAGATCGAGCCGGCGCAGCGCCCGGGCCGCGTTGCCCGGCAGGTAGAGACCGGTGTCGGCGCGCTCGGTGGGCGGCAGTTTCTCCGTGACGTCGGGCCGGAACCCCGCCAGCCGCAGCGCTCGGGCCACGGCGAGACCGGCGATGCCTGCGCCGACGACGAGGATGCGCAGGGGTGAACCACCCATGGTGGGGTACGCCTCCGGAGGGGTTCGGCACGCGTTGGAGGCACGACACTACTCGCCGCAACCGAGGGACGAAAGGGCCCATTGGCCCTGACGGGCCCGCTCGTCGGCGCGGGCGCACGATCCCACCGGCAGGAGTCCCACGCCGACCGGGGGAAGTCGGGGGCGGTTGCGGTCAGCCGCCGAGGGCGTCGATGTCGCGCATCTCCTCGGCGGTGAGCGAGAAGTGGAAGACATCGGCGTTGGCCCGGATCCGCTCCGGGGTGACCGACTTGGGGATCACCACGATCTCGTGGTCGATGTGCCAGCGGAGTACCACCTGCGCCGGGGAGACGTCGTGGGCCTGGGCGATGCGCACCAGCACGGGGTCGGAGAGGTCGCTGGTCTTGAACGGGCTGTAGCCCTCCAGCACCACGCCCCGGTCCCGGTGGGCGGCGTGCACCCGCCGGTCGTACAGCGTCGGGCTCCACCGGATCTGGTTGACCGCCGGGGTCTCCTCGGTGGCCTGGATCAGCTCGTCGATCTGGCTGGTGCTGTAGTTGCTCACCCCCACCGTGCGGGCCAGGCCCTCGTCCCGGGCGGCCAGGAACTCCCGCCACATGGGGATGCTGTCGCCCGGGGATGCCGGCGGCCAGTGGATGAGCCACAGGTCGACGTAGTCGGTGTCGAGGGCACGCAGGCTCGCCTCGATGGTCTCCCGCTCCCGGCCCGCCCGCTCCGGCGGCAGCTTGGTGGTGATGAAGACGTCCTCCCGGCGCAGCCCGCTCTCCTTGACCGCCCGCCCCACCTCCTGCTCGTTGCCGTACATGGTGGCGGTGTCGATCATCCGGTAGCCCGCGTCGAGGGCGGCGAGCACGGCGTCGTAGCCGGCCTGGCCGGTGGCCTGCCAGGTGCCGAACCCGAGCAACGGGATCCGGACGTCGCCGGAGAGCGGGACGGTGGGCTGCTGGTCAACACCTGTCATGGCGGCTGTTCTACCCCTGATCGGGCCCACCATGCCGGCGACCCGCCGGAGGGCGGGTCGGGCGGCGACGGCGGAAACGGGACGATCCGCCCCGCGACACCCCTGCGGATCACCTCGGCGTACCGGACAATGCGGGAGTGGCTGACCGGCTGGAGGAGTACCGGCGGAAGCGGGACGCGGCGCGTACCCCGGAGCCGGTGCCGGAACGGGCCCCGGAGCGGAAGCGGACCTCCCGGCGCAAGCCCCGCTTCGTCATCCAGCAGCACCACGCCCGCAGCCTGCACTGGGACCTGCGGCTGGAGCACGACGGCGTGCTGGCGTCCTGGGCGGTGCCGCGCGGCCTGCCCCGCGACCCCGGCCGCAACCACCTGGCCGTGCACACCGAGGACCACCCGATGGAGTACCTCACCTTCCACGGCGAGATCCCGGCCGGGGAGTACGGCGGCGGGAAGATGACCATCCACGACACCGGGACGTACCGCGCGGAGAAGTGGCGCGACGACGAGGTGATCGTGGTGCTCGACGGGAAGCGGACGAAGGGCCGGTACGTGCTCTTCGCCACCGGGGGCCGGGGGCGGGACTGGATGGTCCGCCGCACCGGCCCCGCTCCGGAGGGCTGGGCCCCGATGCCTGAGCTGGTCCGCCCCATGCACCCCACCCCCGGCAAGCGCCTGCCGAAGGACGAGACGGCCTGGGGGTACGAGCTGCGCTGGGGCGGGGTGCGGACCGTCGCGTACGTCTCGGGCGGCCGGCTGCGGCTGCTCGACGAGTCGGACGAGGACGTCAGTGGGACATACCCGTGGCTGCGGGCGATGGCCGAGGAGTTGGCCCCCACGGAGGCCGTGCTGGACGGGGTGCTGGTCCGGATCGACCCGGCCGGGCGGGTGAAGGCGCCCACGAAGCGGGACGGCCAGTTCCTCGCCGTCGACCTGCTCTGGCTGGAGGGCGTGACCACCCTCGACGTGCCGTACGCCCAACGCCGCGAGCTGCTCGACGGTCTGGCGCTGGCCGGGAAGCACTGGCAGACTCCGCCGTGGTTCCCGGGAGTCGGCGCGGACGCCCTGCGGACCGCCCGCGAACAGGGGCTGCCGGGAGTGGTGGCCAAGCGCCTCGACTCCCCGTACGAGCCGGGCCGGCGCAGCCGGCACTGGCTGAGCATCGACCCGAGCTGAGGATCACGATGCACCTGACGCACCTGGACTGCCCGCGCTGCGGCCGGGAGCATCCGGCGGACAAGCTGCAGAACCTGTGCGAGTGCGGGTCCCCGCTGCTGGCCCGCTACGACCTGGCCGCGGTGGCCGCGTCGATGACCCCGGAGCAGTTCGGCCTGCGGCCGGCCGACCTGTGGCGCTACCGGGAGCTGCTGCCGGTGGCCGACCAACGCTTCGTGACCACGCTGGGCGAGGGCTGGACGCCGCTGCTGCGCGCCCCCGCGTACGGCGACGAGATCGGCATCCCGGACCTGATCGTGAAGGACGAGGGGCTCACCCCGACCGGGTCGTTCAAGGCCCGGGGCGCGGCGGTGGGCGTGAGCCGGGCCCGGGAGTTGGGTGTCGAGCGGATCGCCATGCCGAGCAACGGCAACGCCGGGGCGGCGTGGGCGACGTACGCGGCCCGGGCCGGGATGGGCGCGACCATCGCCATGCCGCTGGACGCGCCGACCATCTGCCGGCGGGAGTGCCTGGCGGCCGGGGCCGACCTGCGGCTGGTCGACGGGCTGATCAGCGACGCCGGCCGGTGGGTGGCCCGGCTGGTCGCCGAGTCGGGCGGGCGGATCTTCGACGCCGGCACGCTGCGCGAGCCGTACCGCCTGGAGGGCAAGAAGACCATGGGGTACGAGATCGTCGAGCAGCTCGGCTGGCAGGTGCCCGACGTGATCATCTATCCGACCGGCGGCGGGGTGGGGCTGATCGGCATCCACAAGGCGCTGCACGAGCTGCGCGAGCTGGGCTGGGTGGAGGACCGGCTGCCGAAGCTGGTCGCGGTCCAGTCCACCGGCTGCGCGCCGATCGTCCGGGCGTTCGCAGCCGGGGAGACACGGGCCACACCGTGGCAGGACGCGCAGACCGTGGCGTTCGGCATCACCGTGCCGGCCCCGCTCGGCGACGAGCTGATCCTGACCGCGCTGCGGGAGAGCGGCGGGACCGCGATCGCGGTGGACGACGCGGAGATCCTCGCCGACCTGCGGGACTTCGCCGCCCGGGAGGGGCTGCTGCTCTGCCCGGAGGGGGCGGCCTGCCTGACCGCGGCCCGGCAGCTGCGGGCCGGGGGCTGGATCCGGGCCGGCGAGCGGGTGGTGGTGCTCAACACCGGCGCCGGGCTGAAGTACCCGGAGACGGTGGACGTCTCCGGCGTGCCGATGGTGTAAGGAGGGGCACCTTCTTAACCCTTCGGGTGGAGCAGGGTTGACAGCCGCCTCAGTCGGTGGTCGGGTCGGTCAACCGCCAGGCCGCGTTGATCAGGCCGATGTGCGACAGCGCCTGCGGCATGTTGCCGAGTTGCGCGCCACTGTCCAGGTCGATCTGCTCGGCGAACAGGCCCAGGTCGTTGGCGTGGCCGAGGACCGTCTCGAACAGCGCCCGGGCCCGGTCCGGTTCCCCGGCCATCACCAGGCACTCGACCAGCCAGAACGAGCAGAGCACGAAGCCCGCCGGGTCGGTGTTCCAGCGCCGCACCAGGCCGTCCTCGGTGCCCAACTCCCGTTCGACCACCTCGATGGTGGAGCGCATCCGCGGGTCCGTGGCGGGCAGGAAGCCCACCACCGGCAGGAACAGCGCCGAGGCGTCCAGCTCCGCCGAGCCGAACGCCCCGGTGTACGCGCCGATCTGGTCGTTCCATCCCTCGCGCAGCACGGTCTCGCGTATCTCGTCCCGGATGCCCGCCCAGCGCCGCGGGTCGGCCCGGTCCCCGAGCTGCGGCGCGAGCTGCACCGCCCGGCGCAGCGCCGCCCAGCAGAGCACCTTGGACGACAGGTAGTGCCGCTCGACGTCCCGGGTCTCCCACATGCCCCGGTCGGGCAGCCGCCAGGTCGCGACCACCTGCTCGGCCAGCCCGACCACCATCTCCAGCAGTTCCGCGTCGAGCGTCTCGCCGAGGTAGTGGTGCAGCCGCCAGACCGCCGAGATCACCTCGCCGGGCACGTCGAGCTGCCGCTGCCGCCAGGCGTCGTTGCCGACCCGCACCGGCCGGCTGTCCGCGTACCCGCGCAGGTGCGCGCAGTCGTGCTCGGAGAGGTCCCGTTCCCCCTCCAGCCCGAACAGCACCGGCACCGGCTGGTCACCGACCCGCCCGATCGACCGGGCCGCCCAGGCGAACAGGCGCGACGCCTCGTGCGGGCAGGCCGCCACCCAGAAGGCCCGCATGGTCATCGAGAAGTCGCGCAGCCAGGCGTAGCGGTAGTCGTAGTTGCGGTCGCCGCCGATCTGCTCCGGCAGCGAGGTGGTCGGCGCCGCGGCGACCGCGCCGCTGCGGGCGTACGTCAGGCCGGTCAGCACGGTCGCGCTGGCGCGGACCGGGTCGGGGTAGTGGCCCGGGTAGTGGTGGCTCTCCCGGTACGCCTCCCACGCCTGCGCCGTCTCGTTGAGCGTGACGACCGGGTCGAGCCGGGCCGGCGGATCCCCGTAGACCGGGGCGTACGCCAGGTCGAAGCCGATCTGCTGGCCGGCGGCCACCTCGAAGGTGTGCCGCACCCGGTCCCGGTCGGTGCGCAGCGCCTGCCCGCCGCCGCGCAGCGTCAGGGTCACCGGTCCGGCGGCCGCCAGCACCCCGCCGTCCGGCTGCTCGTGCAGATACGGGGTGAGCAGCCCGTACTCGGGTCGCGGGGCGAAGTCGAGGTGCATCCGGACCCGCCCGGACAGCCCTTCGACCACCCGGATCAGCACGGCGGGTGAGTTCATCCCCAGTTCGTGCCCCCGGGCACCCACTTCGGCGGCGAGCGCGTCGGTCACCGCCACGCTCCCCTCCGGGGTGTGGTGGACGGTGCGCAGCACCAGGGTGTCCGGCCGGTACGCCCGCTCCACCCGGCTGTCGGCCAGCGGGGCGATCCGCCAGTGCCCGCCGGCCGGGTCGAGCAGGCGGGTGAAGACGGAGGGGGCGTCGAACCGGTCCGGGCACCACCAGTCGACCGAACCGTCGCGGCTGACCAGCGCCCCGGAGCGGCAGTCGGAGAGAAATCCGTAGTCGGAGATCGCCGGCTGGTGCACCCGCTGCGGGTACCCGGACCCGCCCGGTTCAGACCGCGCCGGTCACCCGGTGGGCGGCTCGTCCTGTCCGGCGGCCTCGGCCGCGTCGGCCTCCTCCTTGGTCCGGTGCACGGCCTGGTCGGCGTGCTCCGGCGGCCCGTACACGGTGTAGAGGACGAGCGGGTTGGGGCCGGTGTTGACGAAGTTGTGCTTCGTGCCGGCTGGTACGACCACCAAGTCGCCCGCGACGACCTCCTGCTTCTCCCCGGCCACCCGGGCCTCTCCGGTGCCGCTGACGAAGGTGAGGATCTGGTCGAGGTTCTCGTGCACCTCCTCGCCGATCTCTCCGCCCGGCGGGATGGTCATGATCACCAGCTGGGTGTGCTGCCCGGTCCAGAGCACCCGCCGGAAGTCCGGGCTCTTCTCGGCGACGGTCGCGATCGTGAAATGCTCCATGGCGGCCACATACCCGGTCGTACCCGCCGGTCACACCGGGACTCGCAGATGGTGGAATTTGCCACCAAGCCCGGGTTTGGATCCCCTCTGGACGGGCATCTGCTGCGTCAGGACCGGTGCATGCTGGGGCCGGTCGAGCCAGGTCCCCGCTGTCGTACCGCCGTACGGCTGCGGTGGTGGGAGACGGCCAGAGCGCGGCGACGTTACGACCCCGGTCGAGCGGCGCCGTGCGCTCGTCCCCGTGCCCGTTCCCGTTCCCGTCAGTCGTGGGTGTCGGCCACCGGTCGCCCGCCGACGCACCGCACCCGCAGCTCGTACTCGCCCCCGGGGCCGACGAACCGGACCTTGACGTGGTCGTCCGGCCCTCGTTCGGCTTCCTTCTCCCGGTAGCCCTGGGCGGGCGACCAGGTGACCAGACGGGCTCCCGCCGGCCCGCACTCCGCCACCGCCGTGCCGCCCGGGGTGGAGAAACTGCTCCGGACCCCGGTCGGGCCGCCGGTGGGCGGGGGACTCGCCGCAGCGGCGGTCGGTGTCGGACTCCCGGTCGGACTCTCGACCGGCCTCGGGGAGACCGGCTCGGGGGACGCGAGCGCCCGCTCGACCTCCTGCTGGTCGCGTACGCCGCCGGGGGTGCCGGCGATGCCCTCCCCGACCAGCCGGATCGCGCCCAACCCGACGAGGGTGGCGGCGACGGTGGCGGCCAACCACCCGACGGCGGCGAGGAGCTGACGACGGCCCATGCGCCGAGTGTCCCCGAGGGAAGGTTAAGGCCGGCACTGGGGAACGTTAAAAGAGTCGGCGCGGCTCCGGCGACGTTCTGCGGACAGGGCGGTGGCCGCCGACCCGGGGTCGACGGCCACCGCTTCCCATCGATGCTGGCTACCGCACGGATACGCTCTGCTTGTTGTAGTTCTTGCCGTCGCCGTCCGGCTTGTAGTTGCTCTCCACGTTGCCGGCGATGTCGATCGAGAACCAGTTGACGGTGGTGTTTCTCGCGACCGTGATGCTCTGGTTGCCCTCCCGCATGCCGGCCAGGGCCAGCTTCGGGGAGTTGTAGGTCGGCCGGCTGCCGTCGAGCGTGTAGTAGACGTTCGCTGGCTCGCTGGTGCTGAAGGTGAAGGACGTCGAGCCCGGTTCCTGCTTGACGATCTTCACCGTGCTCTTCGGCTGGATCTTGTCCGTCGCGTACGCCCGGGCGACCTCAAGGATGCCGATGTTGCCGTTGGCGAACTCCATCGCCTCCTCATGGCCCTCGGCGAACGGCGGCTGGAAGCCGACCGCGGTGAACCGCTTGGTCGTCGGGTTGTAGACGTCCGCGCCGACCTCGAAGTCCCAGCCGATGAGACTCCACGCAGACCAGCGGGGTCACCCACTCCCGGGCGTGCTCCTGACAGTAGAGGAACACCCCGACCTTCGAGCCGTCCCGGTGCTTGCCGATCCGCAGCACCTTCATCTGGAACGGGTCGCGGGACACGCTCGCCGGCGCCTTCAGGTTGTCAGTCAGCTTGGTGGCCGCGGCCGCGGCCACCACACCCGCGCCGGCGTTACCCCGGTAGGTGCTGGCCGTGAGCAGCGTGGCGGCGTCGGCGTTGCCGTTGACCGCGGCGACGACCTGTGCCGCGGTGCTGCTGATCGCGCCGGAACCGTTGGTGGCCAGGCTCACCGTGACGGCCTTGCCGGACACGTTGACCGTCAGCGGGGCGTTCGCCGCGCCCGGGTTGACCAGCGACATGGTGATGTCGTTGCCGCCCTCGGAGCCGTACGCCTTGGAGGTGACGTAGACGATGCTCGCCGAGGCGGTGCCGAACTGCGCCTGCGCCTGGCGCCGGTAGCCGTTCGTCTTGTACGGCAGGTCGATCAGCTGGGTCAGCTTCGGAAACTCCGCGGCCAGCGCGGTGAATCGCGCGGTGACCTCGGTCGGATCCATGTAGTGGTCGACGAAGTCCGACACGTACGGGTGCTCACCGGTGACCTTGCGCGGGTTGCCCAGCCACTTGCCCACGTCGACCGTGACCGAGCCGCCCTTGCTGCTGGTGATGGTGGCCCTGGCCGGCGCGGCGCCGATGGCGACCAGGTTGCTGAACCGGTGGTACACGTACTGGCCGGCGTCGGTGAACCGGGACATCGTGGCGGTGCCGCCGGAGCCGATCTCGGTGCCCGCTCCGCTGTCCCAACTCGCCGTCAGCACCGTCGTCGAGTCGGTGCCGGCGCTCACCTCGATGTTGAGGAAGAGCTGGTTGTCGAGGCTGACCAACTTGATTAGGAATCGTCGGTGATCCTAGGTTAGCCGTGTGGACGGTGGCGTCTCGCTTTGGGGCTGGTTCGGGGGAGATTCCGGTGAGGTGGGCCGGTCGTGATCGCGGGTTCTCCTGGATCGATGGCGGGGCGATGAGCCGGTGACCGGAAAGCTGCCGCTGGCTGAGGGCGAGGCCTCCCGCACCGCTTGCGCCCGCGCTTTGCTCCGATCGGGGGTGGACGAGGAGAGCGGTGAGGTTCTGTCGCAGGCAGTGCTTGCGCAACGTGTTGGCTGGTGTGCCGAACTGGTGGCGGGCATGGTCTCCGGCCTGTTGGCGGAGCGGTGGAACTGCGCGGATGTGGAGGTGTTGGCCTCCGGACACGACGCGGGTGGCCGGAAACTTCCGTCGAACGCGTGGATGGCGCTGCGTCGTCTGGGTTGGACGGTTACCGCGCCGGCGGGTGTGAGGGTCAATGACCGGATCGTGCGCGTGGCGCAGGAGCAGGCGGGGCGCATTCTGCGTTCGGCGTCGTGGCGTGCTGCATTGACCTCCGGGGTGCTGGCGACGTGGCCGGCCGATCCGAGTAAACGCACCGTGCAGGAGTGGGAGCAGGTTCGGGCGTCGATCCCTGGCGGGCAGCATCTGCCGTCGAGCGTCATCAAGTCCCGCACCCGGCAGGCCGCCAGGTTCCTTGCCGTCAATGGCCGGCTGCCGGTGGACGTGTTCGAACTTGAAGGCGTCCCGAGGGTCCCGCGGATGCTGCTGCTGGCCGCGTGTGACCGGCAGCAGGCCAGCATCGAACGCAGCGACACCGACCCAGCGAGGGTGTTGCTGCGCTTGCAGTTGCCCACGCGCCCAGACCCGAGAGCCTATGCAGATTGGACGTGGGTGGCCTGTCCGATCATCCTGCCGCCCACGGTCCCCGCCTCGGCGGTGCTGCACCTGCCCACCCTGCGCGTGACCGGCCGACAGGTACGCGCCGATCTCGCGTACACGCACGCCGTGCCGAAGGCCCGGCGCACCGGTCACACGGTCGCGGTCGGCGTGGACTGGGGCCTGAACACCCTCCTCAGCGCCGGGGCCCTGCGGCTCCACGAGGACGGGCGGGTCACCGCGTTGGGGGCCGGTGGCCAGTTCCGGGCCGCCGGCATCCTCGCCAAACAGCACCGCCTGCGCCGGCACGGTGAGCGGCTACACGCCAAAGCCGACCACTACCAACGCCTCACCGGCCGTGACGAGCGGCATCACCTCGTCGGCAAACTGGCGGTACTACGCGACGAGATCCGCCACGTCTCCGACCGCCGAACAAACCTGAACGCCGCGCTCGCCTGGGCCGCCGCCAGATGGGCCGTGGACCAGGCCATCGCCGCCCGGGCGACCGTCATCTACGTCGAAGACCTGCGGTCGATGGAAGCACGGGGCATGGGCGCCACCCTCAACACCCGCCTGTCCCAGCAGGTACGCGGGCAGATCGTCGACCGGATGCGGCACCTCGCCGCCGAGGCCGGTATCGCCGTCGTCACCGTCCCCGCTCGGAACACCTCGAAGCATTGCCCGCAGTGCTTGACTCCGCTGCAGCATCGCAAGGCCCCCGACAAGCCGACTGTGGCGGGTTGGAAGTGGGCGATCTGCCCCAACCAGTCCTGCCGCTGGCAAGGCGACCGCGACCACGGGGCATGGCGGCGCATCGCCGCCCGCGGCCTGACCCATCAGGCAAAGACCGTCACCGACAAGACCACCGGGCACATGGTCATCCGCGCCGTGGCCGACAAACTCGAAGCCGCAGCCGTCGTCACCCCGACCACGAAGACCAGCCGGGGGGACCGGTCGAAGACTGGCCCCACCCGGCGCAAGCCATCACGCCCCGCGCCCAGGCGACGCAGGGCACCCTCCCCCACCCGGCCTCACGGCTCGGCGGGTAAGCGTCCGGAGGGACACGCACCAACGGACCGGCCAAGGCTGCCCCGCGCAGCCCACCGACACCAGGGCGTGAACACGACCAGCACACCCACCACCGGCCACCGGCCACGCGGAGCCGCCCTGGGCGCAGGATTCCACCTGCACGCCCACGCCTCCCCACCACGGTGGGAAACGATCCCGGAAACCCAATCCGACTCAGGATCACTAAGCTGATCAGGGACGCTGGAGAACCACTCGGTCAGATCATCCGGGCCGGACTGTCCGCACCGCCAAGCCGCCGAGGCGACCAGCTTGAACCGCACGATTGACCGAACGAGCGCTCATTCGGTCCGCGCCGCGGCAAGCGGACGGAGGACTGACCGGGGCGGCTCCCGGGGGCTACCGTGCCCCTGTGCCCCGGCTGCTGCTCATCGAGGACGACCTCGCCATCCGTACCCCCCTGATCCGGGCCCTGCGCGAGCGCGGCCACGCGGTGGCCGCGGCCTCGACCGCGATGACCGGGCTGCGCGACGCGCTCGACGACCGGCCCGACCTCGTCGTGCTCGACCTGGGGCTGCCCGACCTGGACGGTCGTGAGCTGGTGCGGATGCTGCGGGCGGTCAGCTCGGTGCCGGTCATCGTGGCCACCGCGCGGGACGACGAGACCGAGATCGTCCGGCTGCTCGACGCCGGGGCCGACGACTACCTGGTGAAACCGTTCACCGCGGCGCAGCTGGACGCCCGGATCCGGGCCGTGCTGCGCCGCGCGGCCGGCGACGCCGGGGCGGAGGACGTGGCGCTCGTGGTCGGCGGGTTGCGGGTCGACCCGCGTTCCCGGCAGGTGAGCCTGGACGGCGTCCCGGTCGAGCTGACCCCGCGCGAGTTCGACCTGCTGCACCATCTCGCCGGCCGTCCCGGGCAGGTGGTCAGCAAGCGGGAGCTGCTCACCGAGGTCTGGCGGATCCCGTACGGCGGCGCCGACAAGACCGTCGACGTGCACCTGTCCTGGCTGCGCCGCAAGCTGGGTGAGAGCGCTCAGCAACCGCGCTACCTGCACACCGTCCGGGGGGTCGGGGTGCGGCTGGAGGCTCCCGGGACCGCCCGGTGAGGGGCCGGCTGGCGCTGCTGGTCGCCGCCGTCAGCGTGCTCGTCCTGACCGCCTTCCTGGTGCCGCTGGCGCTGCTGCTGCGCACCGTCGCGGCGGACCGGGCGACCGTCCGGGCCACCGCCGACGCGCAGCGCCTGGCAGCGGTGGTCGGCACGGCCGATCCGGACACCATCCGGCTGACCGTCGAGCAGTTCGCCGCCGACTCGGGCCGGTCGTTCAGCGTGTTCCTGCCCGACGGCACGGTGCTCGGCACGCCGGTGGCGCGTACCCCCGCGGTGGCGCTCGCCGCGCGGGGGCAGAGCCTGACCGCCGAGTCGGCCGACGGGCGGGAGGTGGTCATCGCGGTCCAGGGCCGGCCGGACGGCACCGGGGTGATCCGGACCGTGGTCCCCCGGTCGGAACTCACCGCCGGGGTAACCCGGGCCTGGCTGGTGCTGGCGCTGCTCGGCGTGCTGCTGGTGCTGGTCGGGCTGATCGTCGCCGACCGGCTGGCCCGTACGCTGGTCCGCCCGATCGGCGAGCTCTCCGCGGTGTCCCACCGGCTGGCCAACGCCGAGCTCGACGCCCGGGTCACCCCGGCCGGACCGCCCGAGCTACGGGAGGTCGCCGGCGCGCTGAACCACCTGGCCGGGCGGATCCAGGTGCTGCTACGCGAGGAGCGGGAGCAGGTGGCGGACCTGTCGCACCGGCTGCGTACCCCGTTGACCGCGTTGCGGCTGGAGGCCGAGTCGCTGCACGACCCCGACGACGCGGCCCGGCTGACCGCCGCGGTGGACGGCCTGGAACGCGCGGTCACCGGCCTGATCCGGCAGGCCCGGTGGCGCAGCTCGACGTCGGACGGCCCGGCCGGCTGTGACGCTGCGGCGGTCGTCGGCGAGCGGGTGGCGTTCTGGTCGGTGCTCGCCGAGGACACCGGCCGCACCGTCACCCTCGACCTGGCGCCCGGCCCGCTCCCCGTGGGGGTGCCCGAGGACGAGCTGGCCGCGGCCGTGGACGCGCTGCTGGGCAACGTCTTCGCACACACGCCGGACGGGACACCGTTCACCGTCCGGCTCGTCCCCGACGCGGGGCAGGTCGCGCTGACCGTCGCCGACTCCGGCCCGGGACTGCCGTCCGGCACGGTCCGGCGGGGCGCCAGCCACGCGGGGTCGACCGGGCTGGGCCTGGACATCGCCGACCGGGCCGCCCGGGCCAGCGGCGGGCGGCTGGAGCTGCACAGCGCCCCCGGCGGTGGGGCGCTCGTGCTGCTGCGGCTCGGGCCGCCCCGGCCTTAACCCGGGCTTAGCCACCGGGTAGCGCGCCGCTATCCACTCCGGACCGATCCTCGATCGCACAACCGAGGAAAGGTGGAGACGATGCGACGAACTTCCCTGGTCCTGGCGGCGGCAGGCGGGGCCGCGGTGCTGGCGGTGACCGGTGTGGCCCTGGGCGTGACCACCGCCGACCGGACGACGCCCGGTAGGGCGCTCGCCGCGGCGACGGCCAGCCCCACCATCGAGGACAACCCCAAGCCGGACGACGACCCGACGTCGGCCGCGCCGAACGGCACCGTCGACGGCACGGTGAGCGGGAAGCGGGCCGGCGAGATCGCGCTCGCCCGGCTCGGCGGCGGGCGGATCGTGGAGATCGAGGCCGAACTGGAGCACGGCCGTCGGGTGTGGAGCGTCAAGGTCGCCAAGGGCGGCACCACCTACGAGGTCAAGGTCGACCGGGGCGACGGCACCGTGGTCGAGATCGAGCGGAAGCTCGCCGACGACCGCCGCGACCGCGCCGGCAGCGACGACCGCAGCCACGACGTCGGCGACGACCACGGCGGCGACCGGCCCCGCGCGGGCACCGACGACCGCGGTGACGACCACGGCGGCACCCGCACCGGCAGCGACGACCGGAACCACGACGTCGGCGACGACCACGGCGGGGACCGGCCCCGCGACCGCGACGACGACTGAACACACCTCCCCGCACAGCTCCGGGGCCCGGGCAGGCATCATTGCCCGGGTCCCGCCGTATCAGCATGCGGCACAGCGCAGCCGGTTGGACGCTAGTTGTCGCCGGTCACCACGAATATCCAACTGGTGCCGCCGACGAGGAAGTTGCCGTTCCAGCTCGCATTGGCCACGGAGACGACCAGGGCCACCAAGGCGAATCGGCCGATACAGTCAGCTTCTCCGCCCCAAAGCGGCTGAGATTGCGGATCATGCTCGATGCTGGCTGCATCGATCACGCCGCGTTTGGCAGGCTGACGGCTGCCCAGTCCGCGGCACCGCGTGTGGCGATGTTGCGGGCTGCGTTCACGTCGGCGTGCTCAGCGAAGCCGCACGACGTGCATCGGAAGGTGGATTGGTTGGGGCGGTTGGTTTTGGCGATGTGCCCGCAGGTGGAGCAGCCCTGCGAGGTGTACGCCGGGTCCACATGAACGAGCGCCACCCCGGCCCGGGCCGCCTTGTAGGCGATGAACTGGCCGAGCTGGCGGAACGCCCACGAGTGCAGAGTGACCCGCTGGGGCCGTCGGAGCCGTACCCGGTCGCGGATGCCGCTGAGGTTCTCCAGGGCGATCCCGCGGCCGGTGCGTTCGGCCTCGGTCACGATCTGCTTGGCGATACGATGGTTGGTGTCGGCCGCGAACCGGGCTTCCTTACGCCGGCGGGCCTTCAACAGCCGCTTAGCGGACTTGGTGCCGATGCGCTGAAGTTTGGCACGTAGCCGCCGGCTACGATGCCTGACCCGGTTGAGGCCCTTGCCGCTGTGTCGGGTGGCGTCGTTGGTGGTGGCGATGTTCGCGATGCCCAGGTCGACGCCGAGGAAGCCGTCAGGCTGCTTCACCTCGACATCAGGGATGTCGCAGGTGGCGTGCAGGTACCACTTGCCGTCACGGCACACCAGGTCGGACTCGCCGCTGCGGTGGGCGGACAGCACCGCGTATTGCGCGTTAGAGCAACCGAATCGGATACCGGCCTGCCGGCCCGCCGTCGTCCAGATGGAGACCATGCGGGAGTGCATCTGCCAGGACAGGCACCGGTCGTCGAACGGTTGCGCGGCGTCCCGGCGGAACCGGATCGGCTTTCCCTCAGCCTTGCGGCGGCGTTTCGACCCGGGCTTGCCGAGGTTGCCAGCACGGATGTTCGCCTTCAAGGTGGCGTACGCGCCAGCGACCTTGCGGGCGACGTGGATCGCCGGCTGAGCCGACAAGCCCATCGCCTTCAACCGGCCGTAGGTGAGCCGCTGCAACGACTGCTTGCCGAACACCCGAGACCGGAACGCCTCGCCGGACACCAGGTTCGCGGCCTCGTTGCACAGGCTCAGCGTGTCCCGCAACGCCGCCTCCTGACCGGCGTCGGGGAACAGCCGTACCTGCACGACCAATTTCACGTCCACAGTGTACCGTCCGGTCTATGTCGCCGAGATGGGTCCCCGATCCCAACATCCGACGAGGCCGCAGCGTCGCTCACGACCTGCATGCACATCTGGTCTTTCTCACCAAATCTCGCCAGGGCGCGCTCAACGACGTAATGCTGGCCCGTTGCGAGCAGGTAATGGCCGCCGTGTGCGCCGGCATGGGAGCCGAGCTGAGCGAGTTCACCGGCGAGGACGACCATGTACATCTGCTCGTGCACTATCCGCCCAAGCTGGCGATCTCCACGCTGGTCAACTCCCTCAAAGGCGTGTCGGCCCACTACCTACGCAAAGAGTTCAAAGAACGGATCAACCGCCACCTCAAGCATGGTCACCTGTGGTCACCGTCGTACTTCGCTGCATCCTGCGGCGGGGCGCCCCTGGCCGTGGTCGAGGAGTACATCGCCAGCCAGAAGCACCCCGGCCCCTGACGCGATTCCTGCCGGCCCTAACGGCCGAGATTCCCCACCAGATCTCGTTCGGGCAATCAAGGCCGGCGAGTTCAGTTGAGACTGCGGCGGACCGCAAACCGTACGGAATCCCGGGGCCACCAATGCTGGTGGCGTTGCCAATCACCGGGGCGGACTGGCGGTCACCGAGGTGGTCGGAGAACTGGCCGACGGCGAAACAGCGCGGCCGCGGCGACGACCAGGGCCGCCAGGAGCCAAAGGTGGGAGGTGGGAGGCGACGTCGACATGGGAGGGCCTTCTGGGCGGATCGAGCGAGCGCAGGACCGACTCTGCAGGTGGTCGGGGATGCCCGTGTTCCGCCCCGGCGGTGCCCTCCCACCACCGTCGCTGGCCGACGGCTGCCATCGACATCCCGGTTTGGCGGAAACCGTGGGCGAACGCGAATCGCCCGATAGATTTAAGTATGGGGCCCGCCCACGAGGTTCGAGCGGCAGAAGGGGTCTACCGTCCTGTCCTCAACTGCCGCCGGGGTGAGCTGGAGGCACTGGCCCATCTCGACAAGGTCGCCGCTCCGCTGCTCGCTCCGATCATCGACGTCCACGTGGTGGCGCCGTGCACCGTGGACCTCGTCGGCCGGCTCCCGGCCGGGCTGCTTCCCTCGGTCGACGTCTCGGCGCTGCCGGACGGGCCGCAGAGTGAGCTGGTCCGCTGGGGCGTACCGCTGGTGCCGGTGATCGGGCTCGCGGAGAGCAACCGGCGGCTGGTGGCGCACGGCGCCGCCGCGCGGGCGTACGCCCACCGGGCGGTGCTGCGGCTGCGGACCGGGCAGGACCGGGCCGGGCCGGACGCGACGACCAGCGCGGTGGAGCGGGCCTGGCGGCTGGCCCGGCTGATGCCGGAGCAGTGCGACCTGCTGATCGACGTGGGCGACGTGTGCTGCCCGGCGGACATCCGGCTGGCCGAACCCCGGGTCCGGCGGCTGGCGGAGTGGGCCCGCCGGCACGCCTGGCGCTCGGTCACCGTGGCGGCCGGCGGGATGCCGCCGACCCTGGCCCGCCTGCCCACCGACGAGCCGGTCCGCCTCGACCGCTTCGGCTGGCAGCTCTGGCAGCGGTTGACCGACCTCGGCGTCGGCTACGGCGACTACGGCGTCTGCTGCGCGGTGCCGGGCGCGGAGGGGCCGGGCGACCGGCTGCCGACGCTGCGCTACACCACGGACGAGGCGTGGTGGGTCTACCGCTGGTCGCGGCGGGGCGGCCGGGGCGACGAGCGGTTCGCCGACCTGTGCCGCACCCTGGTGGCGGCCCCGCACTGGCCGACGGCCGGGGCGGGGTTCTCCTGGGGCGACCACGAGATCCTGCGCCGGGCCCGGCGGAGCGCGGGTGCCGGCTCGCCGTCGAACTGGATCGCCTGGAGCACCTCGCACCACCTGGCGCACGTGCTGGCGGCGCTGCTCCCCGCTGAGCGGGAGCAGCGCGACGAGCCGTGGCACGCGGAGGGACGTTCCGGTCGGCCGCACGCCCGCGGTGACCCGCACCGTCGGGCCGGGTGACCGGCGCTCGTCACTCCTTGGTGGTGAAGCCGAACTGGACGATGCCCTCCTCGTCGACGACCGCGTCGACGGAGGTGTCGTTGAGCAGCTGCGCGGCGTCGGCGTCGAGGAAGATCCGGGCGCCCTGGTTGTCGACCACCTGGTCGCCCTGCGTCGGCTGCGGCACCAGCTCGATGGAGAGCGACCCCGCGTCGGTGTCGGCGGCGATGCGCAGCCCGCCGCCCTCGGCGACGTCCTGCTGTTCGGCGAGGTCGCGGATCACCAGGACGGCGTTGTCGGTCATGGTCAGCATGGCGGACTCCTCGTGGCAGGTTCGGGATCGGGAACGGGTGACCGCGGCCCTCACGTGGCCGGGCCCGGACCCCGGGACGGCGATTTCAGTCCTCGCCGGGCAAATCAGGGCAGGTCGCATCGCCCTCATGACCCACGGTGCCCCCTGCGCGGGCATCCGTCAAATAGAGCTGGATCAGTCGACACCGGGGCCGCGGGCCGCGTACCCGAACGGGTGACAGGAGGCTGAGCAGGGGTTTTCCGGCCCCGAAGGCGGGTATGCGTTGGGGTTTCGACACCGCGCCGACCGCCGCGACCGGTAATAACTTTCGATGTGGAGCCTTCTCTGGAAGAAAACTCCATGACAGCATCGATGCATGCATCGTCGTCTCTTTCCGCGCGTGCTCGCGGTGCTGGCGGTGGTCGCCACCGCGGCCACCGCCGGCGCCTCGACCGCCACCGCCGAGTCGCCCACGCCCGCGCAGACCCGGCTCAACGCGACCATCGACGCGGTCCTCGCCGACTCCCGGCTGGGCGGGGCCCAGGCGGGCGTGGTCGTGGTGGACACCAGCACCGGACGGACCCTCTACACCCGCAACGCCGACCGCCGACTGATCCCCGCTTCGAACACCAAGCTGCTCACCTCGACCGCGGCGATGGAGCTGCTCGGCCCGGGCCACCGCTTCACCACGGACGTGGCCAGCGACGGCGTACGCCGGGCCGGCGTGCTCACCGGCGACCTGTACCTGCGCGGCGGGGGCGACCCGACCATGCTCGCCGAGGACTACGACCGGCTGGCCGCGCAGGTCGCCGCCGAGGGCGTACGGGTGGTGACCGGGACCCTCGTCGCCGACGACACCCGCTACGACCGCACCCGGCTGGGCCCGGACTGGACCTGGGACGACGAGTCCTACTACTACGCCGCGCAGGTCTCCGCGCTGACCGTGGCGCCGAACACCGACTACGACGCCGGCACCGTGATCGTGCACGCCGCCCCGGGCCGCGAGCCGGGTACGCCCCCGGTGGTCACCATGACCCCACCCAACGGCTGGCTGCGCATCGACAACCGGGCCGAGACGGTCGCCACCGGCGAGACGAGCATCTCCTTCGAGCGCGAGCACGGCGGCAACACCATCGTGGTGACCGGCCAGATCGCCGCCGGCGAGGACCCGACGAGCGACTGGATGACGGTCTGGGAGCCGACCGGCTACGCGGCCGACATCTTCCGGTCGGCGCTGCTGCGGCACGGGGTCCGCGTCCTCGGCCGGACCGTGCTGGGCCAGGCCACCCCGAGCGACGCCACCACGCTCGCCCGGCACGACTCGATGCCGCTGGCCGAGCTGATGGTGCCGTTCCTCAAGCTCTCCAACAACGGCCACGCGGAGGTGCTCACCAAGGAACTGGGCCGGGTCATGTCCGGCTCCGGAACCTGGTCCGCCGGGCTCGCCGCGATCGGCACGTACGCGGGCAACTCCGGAGTGGACACCGGGACGCTGCGCCAGCGCGACGGCTCCGGTCTCTCCCGGCGCAACATGATCCCACCGGCCCAGTTCGTGGCGCTGCTCTCCGCCGTCCGGGCCGAACCCTGGTTCGACACCTGGTACGCCGCCCTGCCGGTGGCCGGCAACGCGGACCGCTTCGTCGGCGGCACCCTGCGCAGCCGGATGCGTGACACGGCCGCCGCGAACAACGTGCACGCCAAGACCGGCAGCCTGACCGGGGCGTCCAGCCTCTCCGGCTACGTGACGGACGCGGACGGGCGGCTGCTGGCCTTCTCGATCGTGCTGAACAACTACCTGACGTCGTCGGTCAAGGGGCTGGAGGATCAGATCGCGATCGCGCTGGCCTCGTACACCGAGAAGGGGACGACCACGGCGCGGCTGACCGTGCCGACGGCGCCGGAGGTGCCCCGGGTGCCCGACGGCAGGGAGTGCTCTTGGGTGAAGCCGATCGTCTGCTGACCCGGGTGGGGGCCCGGCCCGCGGGACGGGCCGGGCCCCCACCCGTCAGGCGCTGGGCCGGCGCGGGCGCGGGTCGGCGGCCGGGTCGCCGCGCTCGATCAGGGCGTCGATCTCGGCGGGCGGCAACCCGTGCAGGGCGAGCACCCGCCGCCCCCAGCGGTGCAGCCGGCACGGGTGCGGGCTGGCGTCGTTACGGCAGACCGTCCCGCCCGACCACCGCCGCGGCGCGTGCACCACCACGGCCCGCACCGCGAACTGGGCGTCCTCGCCGGTCACGTACGGCGGCAACGGGATCTCCCGCAGCACCTCGCCGGACGGGTCACCCGGGGCGGACGGGGCGACGGGACGGACGACGGACGCAACGCTGCACATCGGGCGAGCCTCCACAAGGGATGGTTGGACCGGGACCTCGGAGTAAGGTACGACGGCCCACCGCGCCCCCGACGGACAAACTGTCCCGGCGTCACCGGCCGCAGTGCCGGCATACCCGACGGGTCCGCAGGTGATAACTGACTGCGGCGATGCCCAACCCCCAGCCCCACACCCAGTAGCCGGACTCGGCGAACCAGAAGAAGGCCAGCGGGTAGCGCCCGTCGCCCAGGTCGACGTTGCCGGTCGCGGTCTCGACGGCGAGCTGGGCGAGGCCGACGCCGAAGTAGCCGACCAGCCCCACCGCGAAGACGGCCGCCGGTGCCAACGGCAGCAGGCGGGGCACCGTACGGCCGGCGAGCAGCGGCACCCACCGCGGCCACACCCTCCCCCACCGGTACACCAGTGCCAGCGGCAGCAGCACCCCGGCGAGCAGGAACCCCACCTCGAACGCCACCATCGAGGCGCCCTGCGCCAGCGGCAGATCCCCGAAACCCGCCGCCACCTGGGCGGCGAGCCGCACCAGACAGCCGGCGACCGCCGCCCACGCCGCGCCCCGGGCCCAGCGCGGCACGGGCCCACCGGACACTCGGACCCGGCCGCACCGGCCGCAGTCCCCCCGGAATCGGCGAAGGTGCGCGAGCGCCGCCGCGTGCAGCAGCGCCACGCCGGTGAGCGCACCGGCGCGGCTGAGGAACCCGGCCAGGGTGAACGCCGGGCTGAGGTCGAGGATGAGGAAACCGACCAGGTCCAGCAGAAGCAATGCGCACGAGAGCAGGACAGCGGCGCAGACCGCCCAGGCCGCCGCGGCCAGCGCCGGCCGCCAGGCGTGGGCCCGGGCCAGCCCGACGCCGGCCACCGCCGCGGCGGCCTGGAGCGCCACGGACCACCAGCCGGTGACCACCACCAGGTCGACCCCGAGCGGCCCGAACGACGGGGGCCCGATCAGCGCCCAGGCCGCGCGCAGCGCGCCGTAGCCGATCGCCCAGGCCACGGCGGCGTACGCCAGCCAGGCGGAACGGCGCTGGGTGGTGGCGACGGTCGGCGGCGGCACGGTGAGCGTCATGGGTCCACATTGCCGCCGCCGCGTCCCCGGTCCCTCCCGAGCGGGAGGGGACCGGCTCCCCCGGACGGGGGACCGCGCTCAGCCGATGTCCTGGCGCAGCCGGGCGGCGGTGCGTGCGGCGCTGTAGTCCGGCCCGACGCCCTGGACGATGATGGCCGAGCCCTCGATGTGCCGCAGGCGCAGTGGCAGGATCTCCTGGTACGCCGGGGAGGCGTACCAGGCGCGGGCCTGCTCGATGTCCGGGAACTCGATGATCACCACCGTGCCCGGCCACTCCCCTTCGATCACCTCCGGGGTGATGCCGTGCACCCGGAACCGCCCCTGGTACGGGTCGAGGGTCGCCTGGATCTTCTCCAGGTATTCCAGGACGTCCTCGTTGATCTGCGGAGTACGCAGATGGGCGAGCGCGAACGCGGGCATGGTCCCTCCACGGTGACGTGCGCCGACTCCACGGCGCAGGGCCTGGCACTGATTCTGCGGCCGGCCCGCCACCAGGTCGACCACCCGCCAGGTAACGGCGGTCAGAGCCGTTCCAGCACCACCACGACCGCTCCGGAGCCGCCGCGCTTGCGGACCGGCTGGCCGGCGTCGGGCGGTCCCCAGTGGACC
This sequence comes from Micromonospora sp. RTBAU3-60, assembly GCF_054963695.1. Lineage (NCBI taxonomy): Bacteria > Bacillati > Actinomycetota > Actinomycetes > Micromonosporales > Micromonosporaceae > Micromonospora > Micromonospora sp. RTBAU3-60. Next base: position 109,799 of record NZ_JBUEGB010000018.1, read on the forward strand.
CGGTCGAGCGAGCCGACCGGGCTGAGGTCGACGCGGGCCGGCACGTCGGCCAGCGCGATTTATCCCCTGGTGGCTGGTCGGGCTGATCGCGTCCGGGATGCTTATGCTGCCCCGGTGCGGGTTTTCGAGATCGCCGGGAAGCTGGCTCTCTTCCTGGCCGGGTTGAGCGCGATCGTCGATCTCATCGATCCAGCGAAGCTGCAACACTGGAGTCGCCGCGCCAACGAGTACGCAGAACGCAGATCTGAATACCGGATAATCGCCCGAATCGCTGAGCTGCGGGATGAAGCCCATGGCTTCTTCGTCAAGAACACCTCTGTGGCGACCGTAGGCGGCGTGGTGCCGCACTCCAGCCTTGTCCGCACCCCGCCGCAGACCGCCCCATCCGGCTTGGACGAGGATGCCTTCATCATCTTCTGGCATACCGTGACGGACGAGCTCCGGGACACCTACGACCTGCGCGATGGTGAAAGTCGCGAGAAAGTCCTGGCGGCGTCCGCGCTGGTGGAACGTCGCATCGACGAGTTCCTGTCACGCGAGCTACCCGAGAGCGAACGGCGGCTGGTCAGCAGGGCCACCGACGCGAAGGAGCGAAGCTTCGGCCTCGCCGCGGTGCTGATGATGCTGGCCACGATCGCGATGGCCGTCGCCGCCAATACTCTCGATCTCAGCGGATTGGCGGCCCAAGGACAGGCGGTGCGGATCCTCGGATTTGTCGGCGTGGCCTTGACGGTCGTTACGGTCTTCACGCTGGCCGCCATGCCGCTCGCCATGCCCGGCGCGGTGGAGGGAACACTGCTCGGCACAGCGGCGCGATTCCTCCGGTTCCTCGCCAGACCCGTACGCCCGGTCCGCATCACCGCGCTGTTCCTCTTTGTCGGGGGCTCGCTGATAGACCTTGTGGTCCTGCTCCTCGAATAGGCGCGGCACGCGCGGCCCGGACGCCCTGGGCACTACCTCACTGACCAGGCCCGGATTGGCACCGTTTGTCACCGACCAGTAGCTGCGGTGACCAGCTGACCGCCGCTTCGGCGTCCGGGTCCCGCCCCGCGTACGCGAGCACCAGCACCAGCACGGTCAGGGCGGCCGCCCCCAGCACCAGCCGGCGTCGGCGCCGGCGGGCCCGGGCCAGCCCGACCCGGGTGGCTGGCCCGTCGGGCGCGACGCCGACGGCGGTGCGCACCTTGGCGACCACCGGTCCGAGCAGCTCGGCAAGGCGGTGCGCGACGCTCTCCGAGGAGTGCCGGGCGGGCGCCGCCGGGCTGACTGCCGGCGGCGCGACCGCGGTTGGTTCGACGGCCGGGGAGGTGGGCGGTTCGGGTCCGGTCTCCCCCGGCTGCTCGACGACAATCTCCGGACGGGCGTCGTCGCGAACCGGCGCCGCGTCGGCGTGCTCGCGAAGGAATGCGGGGCCGGCACGGTCGGGTGGCGGCGCCGGATCGGCGTGCGCGCCGGTCGCGGCGGGGCCGACCGACGCTGCCGGGCCGGTCGCCGCGGCCGGTCGCGGCGTGGGCGGGGCCGCGCCGTCGGCGGGGAGCCGACGCGGCAGCGTGACCGGCTGCTCCGGCGCCGGCTCGGCCGGCGCGTGGGGCAGCCAGCCGCCCACCCGGATACCGGTCTGCGTGAGTTCGTCCTCAGCCACCGATTCCCCCCTCGGCCACCGGTGCCGGCGGTCGCCCCCGTGGCCCGCCGCAGGGAGAATGGCATACGGCCAGATCTTCGAGAATCCGTCGGGAAGCGGCGTGTTCCCGACAGTTGGCCGGTCAGCGCCGCTCGCGGCGCCGCAGACCACGCTCGGGATGCCAGCTCTCGATCAGCAGATGGTCCGGCGGGTCGTCGACCCGGGTGAGCACCACCTCGGTCAGCTCGATCCGGAACCGGTGCGACCCGTCCTCGCCCGGCGGCTCCTCGTGCGCCCGGCCGGCGATCTTCGCGTCGCCGCCCCACGAGGCCGGATCGTCCTCCGGGGTGTCCTCGGTCGGGCAGTGCAGTGCCACGCGGGGATCGCGCCGCAGGTCGAGTGCCTTGAGCGCGCCCGCCATGCTGCCCAGCCGGAGCTGACCGTCGTCGGAGAAGTCGAACTCCGTGCCGCTGATCCGCGGCGAGCCGTCCCGCCGCAGGGTCGCCATCGTGCCGTGCTTGCGGACGGTGAATCGGGCGCGTACGCGCGCCGCGAAGTCGGGTTCGGATGCCACCAGGTCGGACCACCATGCCATGCCGGCCAGCCTGGCAGGAAAAGCTGACACCGTGCGGCGTGTTTTCCGGACCGGTCAGCGGATCTCGAAGCCGAGCGCTTGGGCCAGCACGATCGCCTGCTCGCTGTCGATGATGGCTCCGGCCCGCTCGACCGTGGTCGGGTCGAGTGCGGTCAGGTCGCTGCGGCGCAGGTCGGCCCGGGCCAGTCGGGCGGCGTGCAGCTGGGCGCCGGACAGGTCGACGCCGGTGACCGTGGCGCCGGTGAGGTTGGCGCCGGTCAGGTCCGCCTCGCGCATGCGTACGTCGGTGAGGTGCACGCCGCGCAGGTCGGCGCCGGGCAGGGCGACGAAGGACCAGTCGCCGCCGCTGACCCGCAGGGGGCGCAGGTCGCACTGGTCGAAGCTGCTGCCGACCAGCTTGCAGCCGGTGAACTCGGCCTCGAAGAGGTTGCACCGCTTGAATGTGCAGCGGGTGAACGCCGAGTCGGTGTGCCGGGAGGCGTTGAAGGCGACGTTGCCGAAGACGCACTCGGTGAAGACGGCGCCCTGGCTGACCGCCTCGGTCAGGTCGACGTCGAAGAAGGAGCAGCGGACGAAGTGCCGGTCGACCAGCTCTTCGGCGTACCAGTCCTCGTGACGGTAGATGACGTCTTCTGTCGGCTCCGGCATCACGCCAGATTAGTGGTGGCCACCGACACTTCCCGGTGGGCATACCGGCCGGTAGGTTCGGCGGCGTGAGCGTCGCAGTGAGCACTGACCCGGCCCGTATCGGTTTCGACCCCGCCCGCCTGGCGCGGATCGACGAGCACTTCGGCAGGTATGTCGACGACGGCCGGCTCGCCGGCTGGCAGATCGTGGTGACCCGCCGGGGCGAGATCGCCCACTCCTCGACCTACGGGCTGCGCGACCGGGAGGCCGGCGCACCGGTCGAGGCGGACACCCTCTGGCGCATCTACTCGATGACCAAGCCGATCACCTCGGTCGCGGCGATGATGCTCTGGGAGGAGGGCCGGTTCGAGCTGAACGACCCGATCAGCCGCTGGCTGCCGGAGTTCGCCGACGCCCGGGTCTATGACAAGGGGTCGGTGCTCAAGCCGTACACCCTGCCGGCGATCGAGCCGATCCGGGTCTGGCACCTGCTCACCCACACCGCCGGCCTGACCTACGGCTTCGCGCAGAGCACGGTGGTCGACGGCCTGTACCGGGCGGCGGGCTTCGACCTGGGCGTGCCGCCGGGTGCGGACCTGGCGGCGGCCTCGGCCGGGCTGGCCCGGCTGCCGCTGCTCTTCCAGCCCGGCACGAGCTGGAACTACGGGGTCTCCACCGACGTGCTGGGCCGGCTGGTCGAGGTGATCTCCGGGCAGAGCCTGGAGGCGTTCTTCGCCGAGCGGATCCTGCGCCCGCTGGGCATGACCGACACGCGGTGGTGGGTCGACGAGGCGGACGCCAAGCGGCTGGCCGCCCTCTACGCCCCGAACCCGGCCACCGGGCAGGCGACCCGGCAGGATGGCATCGGCCGGGCCGCGCTGGCCGAGCCGAGCTGGTTCTCCGGGGGCGGCGGGCTGGTCTCCACGGCCGCCGACTACCACCGGTTCACCCAGTTCCTGCTGCGCGGGGGCGAGCTGGACGGGGTACGCCTGCTGTCGCCCCGGACGCTGCGCTTCATGACCCGCAACCACCTGCCCGGCGGCCGGGACCTGGCCTCCTTCGAGCCGGGGGGCTTCGCCGAGACGGTGCTCGACGGCATCGGCTTCGGCCTCGGCTTCGCCGTGGTGCTGGACCCGGTGCCGTCCCGGGTGCCGAGCAGCGTGGGCGAGTTCTACTGGGGTGGGCTGGCCAGCACCGCGTTCTGGGTGGACCCGGTGGAGGAGGTCACCGCGCTGCTGTTCACCCAGCTGATGCCGTCCAGCACCTACCCGCTGCGCTCGCAGCTACGTCAGCTGGTCTACTCCGCGCTGGTCGACTGACCGGCTCGCCGCCCGGCCCGGATCGCCGTTTACGGCACCGGCCGGGCGGCCGCCTCCCTAGCCTGAGGGGCGAGGCACCTGGGGCGGGAGGTGGTCAGCCATGAGCGAGCGCAACGAGCGCAGTGGCACGGAGCAGCATGCGGTCGCCGAGCGGAGCGAGGTGGCCGCATGAGCAACATCGTCGTGTTCGGCGCCGGTGGGACCGCGGGGTCGCGGATCACCGACGAGGCGATGAACCGGGGGCACCGGGTCACCGCGGCGGTGCGCCGCCCGGAGGCGACCAGCTACCTGGCGCCCGGCGTGCGTACGGTCACCGGGGACGCCACCTCGGCGCGGAGCGTGCGCGAGCTGGCCGAGGACGCGGACGTGTTCGTGGTGGCGATCGGCGGCGGCGAGCGGAACCTGTGGCGGGACGCGGCCCGGACGCTGGTCGAGACGCTCCGCGAGCTGCCCGACGCGCCCCGGGTGATCCACGTGGGCGGCGGGGCGACGTTGCTGACGCCGAAGGGCACGCCCTACTTGGACGAGCCGGACTTCCCCGAGGAGTACCGGGACTCGGCGGAGGGCCAGGCCGAGGCACTGGCCGTCTACCGCTCGGCGGCCGACGGGGTGAGCTGGACGTACGTCTCGCCGCCCCCGCTGGAGTTCCACCCGGGTGAGCGAACCGGGCACTACCGCACCGGCACCGACCATCCGGTGACGGACGCGCAGGGCCGGTCGGTGCTCACCTACGAGGACCTGGCGGTGGCGATCGTCGACGAGATCGAGAATCCGCGGTTCAACAACGCGCGCTTCACCGCGGCGTACTGACGTCAGTCGGCCAGCCGGGCGGGGAAGCCGCCGGTGGCGAGCGGGCCCCAGCGCTCGATGGTGACCCGGATCAGCGACTTGCCCTGCCGGAGCATGGCCTGCCGGTACTCGTCCCAGCCCGGGTGCTCGCCGGAGATGCTGCGGAAGTATTCCACCAGCGGCTCCAGGGCCTCGGGCAGGTCGAGCACCTCGGCGGTGCCGTCGACCTGTACCCAGGGCCCGTTCCAGTCGTCGGAGAGCACGCAGGCGGAGACCCGCGGGTCGCGGCGGATGTTGGCCACCTTGGCCCGCTCGGGGTAGGTGGAGATCACCAGGCGGCCCGCGGCGTCGACGCCGCAGGAGACCGGGGAGGACTGCGGCCGGCCGTCGGCGCGGGTGGTGATCAGCAGGACCCGGTGCCGGGGGCGGAGGAACTCGATCAGGGCGTCCCGGTCGACCCGGGTGTTGGTCGCGATGGTGCGTGCCATGCGTCGGTTCTACCAGGCCGCCGGGCCGAAGCACCGGCGCGGGCTCAGCGGGGACGGTTGGCGATCCGGCGCGGGGAGGCCTGGGCCGGCACCCGGGGCCGGGCGGTCGGCCGCCAAGCCCGGCCGTTGGCGTAGATCACCCGGAAGCCGAGGTACGCGGCGAGGGGCGCCCAGTGGGCCGAGCCCATCCGCAGCTCGGCGGCGTTGTGCCGCTGCCCGTTGGCGAGCACGTCGAGCAGCACGGTCTCGAAGGCGGCCGACTCGACCCAGTCCACCTCGCGGGTGAAGCCGCAGACCAGGGCCGCCCCGGTCACGTCGAGGAAGTCCCGCAGCGCGGCGTCAGAGGCGCGCAGCACCGAGCAGCTGCCGAAGTAGAGGCGGCGCCCCTCGCAGCGGCCGGCCATCCGGTCGGCCACGTCGGCCAGCTCCACCGAGTCCCAGTCGGTGAGGCACAGCCGGCTCGGTTCGCCGTGCATGGCGAAGAAGCCGACGCGGTAGTCGGCGTACTGCTTGAGCAGCCAGCGGTCGATGAAGTAGAAGAGCTCGTCGCGGGTGGCGGCGTCCTTGTGAATGAACCGGATCCGGCCCAGCCGTTCGAGCAGTTCGAGCGTGGGCAGGACGGAGCCGCGCTCGTTGAGGTCCCGGTGCCACTGCCCCTCGACGCAGAAGACGCCACCCCGCGCCAACGCCCACCTCCCCCGCCCGCGAAGGCCGCCCGGGAAGCCGTCCCCGGCCCCCGGCGCAGACGTTACCGGTCGCAGCCCGCCCGGCAACATCACCCACGGTGCCGTCGGACCGCCGTTTCGGTCACCTACGGGCCTCTCTGCGTGGCGCCCGCACCAATGGGCGATTCCCGGCTTCGCTGCAATTTGCACGGATGGCCCGTGACCTGCTGTTATGAGGTCAATTCGGATAAATGTCTGCCAACGGGCTAAAACGGTGCCAGGGTGGATGAGCCAGGACGTACCGGGTTGATGTCCTGATGGCACCCCAATCACACTCCAGTCAGGAGGAATCCTGTGCGCCTCACTGCGCTGCAACGAATCGCCGTCGCGTTCGCGCTGGCCGTGCCCGGGGCGGCGATCGCCACGGTCATCGCCGCGCCGCCGGCCCATGCCGCGAGCTGTTACACCTGGAATCGGACCCTCACCCAGGGGAGCTCCGGGGAGGACGTCCGCCAGCTGCAGATCCGGGTGGCCGGCTGGGCCGCGTACCGGGACATCGTCCACGTCGACGGCCGGTACGGTCCCGAGACGGCGGCCGCGGTCCGGCGGTTCCAGTCGGCGTACGGGCTGCGTGTCGACGGCATCGCCGGCCCGCAGACCTTCGCCAAGATCTACGAGTTGCAGGACAACGACTGCACGCCGAAGCACTTCAGCTATGCCGAGCTGGACAACGGCTGCGGCACGGGTGGCTGGACCGGCGGCCCGCTCTCGTCCAGCGCCACCCGGACGAACGCCCTGCGTCTGATGTGGAAGCTCGAGGCGCTGCGCCACAGCCTCGGCGACCAGCCCATCCACGTCAACAGCGGCTTCCGCAGCTTCGCCTGCAACCGGCAGGTCGGCGGCGCGTCGGACAGCCAACACCTCTACGGCAACGCGTCCGACCTGACCTCGGGCACCTCGTCGCTGTGCCAGATCGCCAAGGAGGCCCGCAGCCACGGCTTCAGCGGGATCTTCGGCCCCGGCTACCCGGACCACAGCAATCAGGTCCACGTGGACGCGCGCCGGGAGAACAACGCCGACAAGAGCGCGAACACGACCGTCTGGTCCGCCTCGCGTTGCGGGATCTGACCCGCGGCCGAGCCGACGTCGACGGCGGCCCGACGCAGGGGTGGGGGGTTCCTGCGGCCGGGCCGCCGTCTCGCCGTCCCCACCAGTGCAGCTGCCAGGGGTACGCGGCGCCTTCGTTGCGGCACTTCGGTCCGGCGGGCCACTCCTCGGCGGCGTGCACCACCACCGCCCGGACCGCGAGCCGGACATCCTCCGGGGTCAGCTGCGCCGGCACCGGCACCTCACCCAGAATTTGATCGATGGGAGTTCAACCCCGCCAGGCGGCGAGCAGTTCCTCCGGCGAGACGATCGATACACCCGCCACAGCTGCCTCGGACCGGGACACCGCCACCAGCGGGACCTGCTCGTCCGCGCCGGGCAACTGGGAGCGGTGCATGAGCAACCGGCCCAGGTCATGGGCGTCGAAGGGCCTGTTCTCCAGCCACTTCACGGACCCGACGAAGGTGATCCGGCGAGCGACCGGCGCCCGGTCCGCGCCGACCAGGTCGATCTCCGGAGCATTGGTACGGGTCCAGTAGCCGCCGACCACGGCTGTGTCCCCCGGCAGGCCATCGGCAGGAAGACGGCGCAACGACTCCCGCACCACCGGTTCCACAGCCCGTCCCCGCCAGGACGTCCACGAGGTAGTGATCCGGCGCAGGGTCAGATCACCCCGTCCCCGTTCGATCTCCGGCAGGTGAGGGCCGAGGAACGACAACCAGAACCGGAGGTATGAGTCGGCCACCGTGTAACGCGTCTCCCGGGACGGCCGGGTGGAGAGCGGGGTGGCCACCTCGACGATGCGCTTTGCGACCAGGAGCCGCAGGGCGCGATTGAGGGAGGCCTGCGGCAGGTCGCCAGCGGCTCGGGCGATGAGGGAGAAGGTCCGTTCGCCGGAGCCGATGGCCCGCAGTACCAGATCTGCCTGGGACTGCGGTGGGAACTCGGCCGCCAGCGCCCGTTCGGCGCTGACCAACAGGGCCGAGGTGGGATCCGTGACGGCGTCGGCCAGGTAGTCGCCCAACGTGGCGCCGGTGGGCCACTCGTCGAGAATCAGCGGCAGTCCGCCCGAGACCAGATAGGCGTCGAACGCGTCGGCCGCGGAGAGGTCCAGCATGTCCCGCACGTCGGCCGGACTGAGCGGCGGGACCACCATCTCGGTGGCCCGCTGGTGGAAGGGCCGTCCGTAATCGTTGAGCGCCTCCATCATGGCGAGGTCCGAACCGATGCAGATGAGCAGCACCGGCAACCGGGACAACTCCCGGTCGAACACCTTCTGCAAGGTGCCCTCGAACCCGGGATCTGTGGCGATCAGATACGGCAACTCGTCGAGGACAACCACGCTGGGACGATCCGACGGCAGTGCGGCGGCGAGCAGGGTGAGGGCGGCATCCCAGGTCGCCGGGCGCTGGCCGGCGAAGAGGTGGGCACCGGGCAGGCTGGAGCCGGCTGCGGCCTCCACGAACAGGGCGAGATCGGCGGCGACGGTCGGCTGCGCGGAGGCGGTGAAGAACAGGTACGGCAGGTCGGCCCGGTCGACGAACTCCTCCACCAGTCGGGACTTGCCCACCCGACGCCGTCCGCGCATCAGCAGGGCGCGGCCCGGGCGTCCCGCTCGACCGCCGCGGCTGACCCTGCCCAGCATGCCTTGGAGAGCTGCCAGTTCCCGGGTGCGTCCCACGAATCCCCGCATACGCTCACCCACGATACTCTCATCCGCGATACAACCAAGAATGATAGCAATCCTGCGATCCGGCTTTCGCTCAGCAGCGGTTCTTCAGGAATGCGTAGGCGCGGGCGCGCATCTGCAGGGTGAAGACGTGGCCCGCGTCGTACATCGCCAGCTCGGCCCGGTCCCCGAGCACGCGCCGGGCGCCGTCGAACACCTCCGCCGCGCCCCGGCTCCACCGGTCGTCCGACGTCGCCGAGATGAGCAGCGCGGTACGCCCGAAGCAGGCGATGACGTCCTCCAGGTCGTGCCGCGCGGCGAAGCCGGGCAGCACGAACTCGGCCTGCACTCCGGTGTCGTGGCTGAGCGAGTACCGGTAGGGGATGCACCCGCAGTGCGACACCGACGCGGTGATGCGGTGGTCGAAGGCGGGTGCCCACAACGCCATCCGGCCGCCGTAGGAGTGGCCGATGAAACCCAGCCGGGACGGGTCCACCTCCGGGCGGGACGCCAGATGGTCGAGCGCCACGGACACCTCGTGCAGGCACGAGGCGAGCAGGGTCCGCCCCTGCACCAGTCGGGTCGACAGTTCGAACCAGGTCACGTTCGACCGGCCGTCGGGACTCCAGTTCCGCTCCTCGAACCCGATGGCGTCCGGGGCGATCGTGACGAAGCCACGCTCTGCCAGCTCCCGCGCGTACGCCTGATCGGGGTTGCCGGCGAGACCGACCACCTCGCTCTTGCCCAACGCGAACTGCCCGGCGTGCTGGTGGTGGCAGAAGACCCCCGGCAGCGGCCGGTCGGCGCCCCTCGGGACGCACACGTACGCCGACACCCGCTGGTCGGCAGTGACGGCGTAGCTGACCTTCTCGCGGACATAACTGCCGCAGTCCACCGACTGCAGCACCCGGACGTCGAGCGGAACGCGCTCGGGGCGGGGGCCGAGAAAGGCCTCGATCGGCTGGTTCTCCACCTGCTCGGTCACGGCGATGATCGTCTCACCGCCCGCGACCGGGCCTGCGCCGGTCAGACCAGTCCGGCGTCGTGGACGAGCAGGGCCACCTGCACCCGGTTGTTCAGGTCGAGCTTGGTCAGCAGCCGTGACACGTACGCCTTCACCGTCGCCACGCTCATGAACAGCTCCGCCGCGATCTCGGCGTTGGTCCGGCCCTGCCCGAGCGCGACCGCGACCTCCCGTTCCCGCTCGCTGAGCCCGTCCAGCAGCCGCAGCGCGCGGTCCCGCCGGGGGTCCGCGCCCGCTCCCGCCGGGGCGGCGGCGGTCACGTGCCGGATGAGCTGGCGGGTCACCGCCGGCGACAGGGTCGCCTCCCCCGCCGCGACCCGGCGGATCGCCTGCACGATCTCGGCGGGTGGCGTGTCCTTGAGCAGGAAACCGGCGGCGCCGACCCGCAGCGCCCGCAGCACCTGGTCGTCGGCGTCGAAGGTGGTCAGCACCAGCACCTCGGGCGGCCGGGGCAGCGCCCGCAGCGCCTCCGTCGCGGTCAGCCCGTCCACCCGGGGCATCCGGATGTCCATCAGCACCACGTCCGGCGCGTGCGCCTCGACGGCGGCCGGGACCTCGCCGCCGTCGGTCGCCTCCCCGACGACCCGGACGTCCGGCACCCCGCCGAGGATCATCGACAGGCCGGCCCGGACCAGCGCGTCGTCGTCGACGATCAGCACCCGCACCGGGGCCGCCTGCGGCCCGCTCACGACGCCGGCCAGGGCAGCCAGGCGGCGAGCCGGAAGTCGCCGTCGGCGTCGCGCCCGTGTTCCAGCCGACCGCCGGCGAGGCTGACCCGCTCGGCCACCCCCACCAGCCCGGTCCCGGTGCCGGGGATCGGATGCGCCAGGCCGCCCACCGGCCACGGGTTGCGGATCTCCACGGCGAGGCCGTCCACGGGGCCACCGGCCAGCCGGACGGTCACCACCGTCCCCGGGGCGTGCTTGCGGGCGTTGGTGAGCCCCTCCTGCACGATCCGGTACGCGCTGCGCCCGACCGCCACCGGCACGGCTGCGGGGTCGACGACCTGGTCGACCAGGTTGACCCGGACGCCGGCTGACCGGGACTCGGCGACCAGCGCGGGCAGGTCGCCGAGGGTGGGTTGCGGGCGCTCCGGGACGGCGCTCTCGGCACCGTCGGGTTCGGCGCGCAGCACACCGATCACCTCGCGCAGGTCCTGCAGCGCGGCGTGCGCGCTGGCGCGGATCACGCCGGCCGCCCGGGCGACCTCCTCCGGTGGCGCGTCCGGGCGGAACTCCAGGGCGCCGGCGTGCAGGCTGAGCAGGGAGATCCGGTGGGCGAGCACGTCGTGCATCTCCCGGGCGATCCGGGTGCGTTCGAGCTGCCGGGCCTGATCGACGCGGAGCTGCTGCTCGGCCTCGGCCCGGTCGGCGCGCTCCCGCAGTGACAGCACGAGCTGCCGCCGGGCGCGGACGAACATCCCCCACGCCAGCACGGTCCCGCTGATCACCACACCCCAGGCCGTGCTCGCCCAGTACGGCATGTCCGGCTCCGGCCGCAGGTAGCCGAAGGCGAAGTTGGTGCACAGGCCAGCCGCTGTCACCGCCAGCGCGACCGCCGTGCGCCGGTGCACCACCACGGTGAAGTAGACGATCAGCAGCGGCACCGCCCCGGCGAGCGAGAACGTGGTCAGCGGCAGGGTGGCCACCGCCAGCCCGAGCGGCCAGCGCCGGCGACACCACAGCAGCCCGCAGCAGAGCAGCCCGACCAGCGCGTCCGCCGCGATCATCCAGTCGTACGGCAGCGGCGCGGCCATCTCCGGATGCGGCTCGGTGGCGTCCGCCGTGACGAGCAGGACCCAGCCGAGGGAGAGCAGGAAGCAGAGGCTGTCGACTATCCAGTCGCGGGTGGTGCGCCGGGGGTGGGCCCGGACCCGGTCGGCCGGCACGGCCAGCGCCCCGGGCAGCAGCCAGGGATGGTCCGGGACGACGGCGCTGGTCACGCGCCCATGCTAGGCAGCACCCCGCGCCCCGAACCAGCTACCAAAGTCGACACCCTGGCGCCACCAAGGTCGGTGCGGTCGCCGACCGCCGGCCGCTGCGGGTGGCCGGGCGGCGCGGGCAGCCTGGTCGGCATGATCGAGGTCGCACACCTGACCAAGCGGTACGGCCCTCACCAGGCCGTCGATGATGTCTCGTTCCGCTGCGAGCCGGGCACGGTGACCGGCTTCCTCGGCCCGAACGGCGCGGGCAAGTCCACCACCATGCGGATGATCTGTGGCCTGACCCCGCCGACGTCGGGCAGCGCCACGGTCGCCGGGCTGCCCTACCGGCAGTTGGGCAACCCCGGCCGGGAGGTCGGTGTGCTGCTCGACGCGTCCGCGCAGCACGTCGGGCGCACCGGCCGGGAGGCGCTGACCGTGGCTGCGAGCACGATGGGCGTGGACCGGCGGGAGGTCGCCGCGAAGCTCGACCTGGTCGGGTTGAGCGCGACCGCGGCGAAGCGCCGGGTCCGGGCGTACTCCCTCGGGATGCGGCAGCGGCTCGGCCTGGCGCTGGCCCTGCTGGGCGACCCTCGGGTGCTGATCCTCGACGAGCCGGCCAACGGCCTCGACCCGGAGGGCATCGTCTGGATGCGCGGCCTGCTCCGCGACTTCGCCGACCGGGGCGGCACCGTGCTGCTCTCCTCGCACCTGCTCCGCGAGGTGGAGGCGGTCGCCGACCGGCTGGTCGTGATCGGCAGCGGCCGGGTGGTGGCCCAGGGCGGCAAGGACGAACTGCTCGCCGGCGCCGGCACCCTGGTCCGGGCCCGTGACCAGGGTGCCTTGCGCGTCGCGTTGGACCGGGCCGGGCTCGACGCCGCCCAGGTCACCGAGGGCCTGCTGGTCCGGGCCGAAGCCGAGGCGGTCGGGCAGGCCGCCGCCGACGCGGGCGTCGCGCTGACCGAGTTGCGGCCGGCCAGCAGCTCCGGTCTGGAACAACTCTTCCTGTCCCTCACCTCCGACGCGTCGACCAGGGAGGACCTCCGATGACCACCACCACACCGGCACCCGCCCCGGCCACCGTCGCTCGCCGGGCCGAGCGGCGCCGGCCGTCCCTGGTCCGGCTGACCGGGGTGGAACTGCGCAAGCTCGCCGACACCCGGGCCGGTTACTGGCTGCTGATCACCATCGGTCTGCTCGCCGCCGGCATCGTTGCCGTGCAACTCTTCGTCCTCGACCACGAGCAGCAGAACTTCGCCGATTTCTTCGTCCCGTCGCTGCTGCCGGTCGGGCTGCTGCTGCCGGTGCTGGGCATCCTGTCGATCACCGCCGAGTGGTCGCAGCGGACCGCGCTGACGACGTTCACCCTGGTGCCGAGGCGGGAGCGGGTGGTCGGCGCGAAGCTCGCCGCGATGGTGCTGGCCGCGCTGGCGTCGGTGCTGGTCAGCCTCGCCGTGGCGGCCGTCGCCACGCTGTTGGCGCGGGCCACCGGTGGCGCGGGCGCCTGGTCGTTCGAGGAGTCCATGCTGCTGCACGCGGCCGTGCTGCAGGTCGCCAGCGTGCTGATGGGTGCGGCGTTCGGGCTGCTGTTGCTCAACACGCCGCTGGCGATCGTCACCTACCTGCTGCTGCCCACCCTCTGGTCGGTCCTCGGCGGGATGATCTCGGCGCTGCGCGGGCCGGCCCGCTGGTTGGACACCGGGGTGACGATGGAGCCGCTGTTCGGGCCGGACGTGACCGCTGGGCAGTGGGGGCGGCTGGCGGTGTCGCTGCTGGTGTGGCTGGTCCTGCCGCTGGCCGCCGGGCTGGTCCGGACGCTGCGGCGGGAGGTGTCCTGACCGTGACCACGGCGGGTTACGGCGACACCACGGTGGTCAGCGGCGGCGCCGGGGAGCTGGTGCTGATGTGGGTCGGGTTCCCGCTGCTCGGGGCCGGGCTGGGCGCGGCGCTCACGGCCGCGTCCGGCTGGCTGGCCGGCCTGCCCTGGTTCCCGTTCCAGGGCTGGTTCGCGCTGCTGGCCCGACTGCCCGACGAGCGCGCGTACCCGGGCGGGGCGGCGGTGCTGGCGCTGGTCGGGCTGGTCGTCGCGTACCTCGGCACCCGGGAGCGGCTGACCGTGACGGTGGGCCGGACCGGGGTGCGGCTGCACCGCGACGGCCACGGCCGGGACGTCGCCCGGGCCGAGGTCGCGGGGGTCTTCGTGGACGGGCAGGCGCTGGTGCTGCTCGACGCCGACGGCGGGGAACTGGCCCGGGAGAGGTCGGACCTGGACCAGGGGAAGCTGCGTGCCGCGTTCGTCGGGCAGGGCTGGCCGTGGCTCGACCAGGACCCGCACCGGGCGGCGTACCGGCGCTGGGTGGCGGGGCTGCCGGGGCTGCCGGCCGGGGCGGACGCGCTGCTGCGGGCCCGGCAGCGGGCGGTCGAGGCGGACCGTGGCGGCGAGGCGCGGGAGCTGCGCGGAGAGCTGGCCCGGCTCGGGGTGGTGGTCCGCGACGACGGGAAGCGGCAGTACTGGCGGCTGGTCCCGGGCCAACCCGATCGGGACGGCGACCGCCGGTAGCGCGGGCCGGTGGGCAGGTCCGGTCGCCCCTGGGCCCAGTGGCCCGCCCGGCGCCGCGGCCGGCCGGTGACCGCCGTCGCAGGACGGCGACGGGCCCGCGCCGACGTGCGGCGCGGGCCCGAAGGGGTACGGAACTACTTGGCGTTGCCGGTGTTGGTCACCCGGAACGTGTAGTCCGCGTCCAGGTAGGTGAGGTCACCGGTGGGCAGGTTGGAGATCAGGACGGCGAAGTCGTCCTGGTTGCCGTTGGCGCACTTCGTCTGAAGGCCGCTGGCGGTGAACTGGTCGCCGGTGGTCCGGTAGACCCAGTTGCCCGCGCCGTCGGTGGTCTCCCCCGGCGAGGTGACGCCCGGCGTGAGGTCGCAGTGGCTGACCACCTGGACCGTCCAGTTGTTGTCCTGCACGCCGCTGGTGGAGAACCAGTTGCCCGGCGCCGAGGCGAGGTTCGCGTCGGCGCCGTTGACCCGGACGTCGTCGACGAACCAGCCGGTGTCCATGTACGCGGCGTCGGTGGAGTACCGGAAGCGCACATCCGTCGCGCCGGCCGGCAGGTCGGCGGTCAGGTGCAGGTACTGCGGGTCGTCGACGAAGTACCGGCCGCCAGAGGTGCCGGTGAGGCCGTTGCCCTCCTCGTTGTTGCCGTGCGGGTCGTCGTTGGTGGTGACGACCTGGCCGGCGTCGTTGCGCACCGGCACGGTCACCCAGTTGCCGTTGACGAGGGCCTCGACGAAGCCGTAGTCCCAGCCCTCCTCGATGAAGTACCAGCTCCAGAAGTCCAGCGAGGTCACGCCGCCGGTGGTGTCGACGTCGAGGATGTTGTCGTTCTGGCTCTCGTACCCGGCGTACCAGTGGGTCGTGCCGGTGTGCGGCGGGATCACCGTCTCGTCGTCGCCGTCGAAGGCCAGCGCCACGGTCGGGCCGGGGTTGCGGAACCGCTCGACCGACATACCGAACGGCACGGCGGTGGTGTCCTGGCGGTTCTTCAGCCGCGCCCACTTGGCCTCGGGAGTGGCGCCCTGGTAGTGGCCCCGGCCGCCCCAGAAGACGTCGTCGGCGATGTCGATGGTCCAGGTGGTGTCCGCCGGGTCGCCGAAGTTGAACGCCTTGATGTCGTAGATCGGCGACTTCTCGTCGTCCAGGTAGACCGCCACCGACCAGTCCCGGAACAGGTCGGCCGCGCTGCGCAGGTGCGCGCCGGTCGCCGCGTTGAAGTCGTCGATGGCGTTCTGCACGCCGGCCATGCCGTCGGCCTGCTCCTCGAAGATCTTCTTGATGAGCAGGTCACCGGCCTTGCCGTCGTACTGCTTGTCCGGGGTGTAGGTGCCGTCGCCGTTGCCGCCGGCCTGCTCCCACAGGTACTGGAAGTAGGTGAACGAGGCGCCGTAGTTGGCCAGGGTGCTGCCCCACCGGGTCAGCGAGGTCTCCTCGTAGAAGACCTGCTGGTTGCTCAGGTGCGAGCCACCGGCGTCCAGGCCGTTGAGGAAGATGGCGAAGTCGGCCAGGCCCTCGTCGACCCAGGACAGCTCGCCCGGGTCGCTGTAGTTGTGCAGCAGGTGCTGCAGCTCGTGGGAGACCGTGCCCTCGTACAGCTCGGGGCGGTCGTTGGCCGGGTTGTTGTCGCGCCACGGCGAGTCGTTCGGGCCGACGCGGTTGGCCCAGTCCAGGGCGTCGACCACGATGACGTTCATGCCGTTGCTGTCGATGAAGTCCGGCGCGAAGTAGCCGGCCGTGTACGACGTCTGCGCGCAGTCGTAGTACGCGTCGTCCTGGATGTTGTAGAGCACCATGACCAGCGAGTCGCTGGCCGCCTCGTCCGGGTCGGCCGCGTCCATCGGGCCGAAGTGCTCCTCGTCCACGGCGACGATCTGGTTGGCGAGCTTGTCGCCGACGTAGTTGATCTGCGCCTGGGTGAGGGTGAACTGCGCGGCCGTGGCGGTGGCACACGGCTTGAACCCGTCGCCCGGGTTGTGGTCGAACTGCGGGTCGAGGCTGGCCACGCCGACCGGCGCGGTGCCGTCGAGCGGGGTGCCCTTCGGGACATAGATGTAGACCGGGGTGCCGTCCGGCGTGGTGTTGGCGTACACCCGGGTGAAGTCCTGGTTGTAGGTGCCGCCCGCCGCGCTGTCGTTGATGGGCAGCGTGATGGTCGGCTCGCCGGGAAGGTTCAAGTGGTCGTTGGCCTGGGCCGGGGCCGAGACCGTGAAGGCGAGCGCCGTGGCGCCCGCCACCGCGGCCGCGATCCGGCTCGGTCGTCTCATTTGCACGCGGATGCCTCCTGCCGATGAGGCGGTGATCAGCTCCGGCCACCGCCGTCGGTAACCCGTTGTCCCCTGGGCATGCTGCGCGAAGCAGCAGCTGAACAGGGGAATGTTGGCTTCAGGCAACCACTTGCGACAGTGGGTTGCGAAGCGGCGGCAGGTCACAAACGCGGCACGAACGGTCGTCACATTCCGCCGTACGGATGATTGCCGCAGACCGTCCTGCGCTCGATGGCCTGGTCGGCCCAGGAGCCGGCCGATGTCGAGCGCCACCGCGACCCGGGCTGCCGGCACCGCCCGGAGCGGGCCGAGGGCGGCGGCACCGCCCGGAGCGGGCCGAGGGCGGCGGCGAAAACAGGCCCCGCGATCGCGTGATGTGCGGCTGGCCCAGTCCGCCCGACGATCAGCGGCATGACCACGATCCGGACGCAGCGGTTCAGCACCGGGGGCCCGGCCCCCGCCCGGCCCCGGGTCGCGCCCCTGCTGGGGCCGGGTTTCGTCGCCGCCATCGCCTACATCGACCCGGGCAACGTGGCGACGAACCTGACCGCCGGGGCCACCTCCGGTTATCTGCTGGTCTGGGTGGTGGTGGCAGCGAGCCTGGTGGCGGTGCTGGTGCAGTTCCAGGCGGCCAAGCTCGGCGCGGCGACCGGAAAGAGCCTGCCGCAGCTGAGCCGGGAACGGTTCCCGCGCTGGGCGAGCCGCGCCCTGTGGGTGCAGGCCGAGGTGGTCGTCCTCGCCACCGACGTGGCCGAGTTCGTCGGGGCGGCCATCGGCATGCGGCTGCTGTTCGGCATGCCGGTCGGCCTCGCGGCGGTGGTGACCGGCGTCCTCTCCCTGCTGATGCTGGAGCTGCGGCGGCGTGGCCGCACCCGCCGCCTTGAGCTGGTCAGCGCGGCCGCGCTGGTGACGGTCGGGGCCGGCTTCCTCTACAACCTGTTCGTAGTGGGCCATCAGTCGGCCACCGCCGCACTGCACGGCCTGACCCCCCGCCTGGACGGCACCGAGTCGGTGGTGCTGGCGATGGGCATCGTCGGCGCGACCGTGATGCCGCACGCCGTCTACCTGCACTCCGCGATCGTCCGCACCGGCGGCCGAACCGCCGAGGCGGCACGACGCTCGCCAGCCCTCATCCGGCGCGCCCTCCGGATCGACTGCCTCGCGGCGCTCGGGCTGGCCACCGTCGTGAACGTCTCGATGATCGCCCTCGGCGCCGGCCTGCACGAGGCGAGCGGAGGCGGGTGGAACGGTGACATCGTCGCCGCCCACAGCGAGCTGCTGACCCGGGTGGGCGGGGCGGCCGCGCTGCTGTTCAGCATCGCCCTGCTCGCCTCGGGTCTCTCGTCCAGCGGGGTCGGCACCCTCGCCGGTGACGTGGTGATGGACGGCTTCCTGGCCCGCCGCATCCCGGTACGGGTACGCCGCCTGGTCACCATCGCGCCCGCCGTGCTCGCCCTGCTGCTCGGGGCGCCGCTGACCGGACTGCTGATCGTCAGCCAGGTGGTGCTCTCCCTCGGCGTACCGGTCGCGCTCCTCCTCCTCGTCTGGTTCTGCCGGGACCGGGGCCTGATGGGGTCGCTGGTCAACGCCCCGCTGACCACCCGCGTGGCCGCCACCGCCGGGGCCGCGGTGGCCGCCGTCGGCTGCGCGCTCCCGCTGCTGCTGCTCGCCTGACCACTGCCCGGAGGACCGATGACCACCCGGAACCCGCTCGCCGCCCGGCCCGTCGCCGGACCCGGACCGGCCGCGCCGCTGACCGCCCTGCGGCTCAAGCTCGGGGTGCTGCTCCTGCTGTCGGCCGCCGGGCTGGGCGCCGGAGTCTCGCCGTGGGCGGCGGCCGCCGTCGCGCTCACCTGCCTCGGCATCCCCGTCGCGGTGGCGCTACGGGACGGGCCGGCCGCCGCCCGCGCCCTACTCTGGCCGCCGACGCCCCGACACGTCCCGCCCGAATCGACCGATCGAAGGAGTTGACCAGCATGGCACAGGACACCGCACCACAGCCGGTACGCGGGGGTGACGGCGGGCCGGACACGGGCCCGCGCAACGTGATGCTCGACCGGCAGAACCCCGATCTGCTCGTCCCGCCGCCGACCGACCACGGCAGCGTACCCAACCTGCGCTTCTCCTTCTCCAACGCGCACATCCGGATCGAGCAGGGCGGCTGGACCCGCGAGGTCACCCAGCGGGAACTGCCGATCGCCACCGAGCTCGCCGGCGTCGACATGGCGCTCGAACCCGGGGCGTACCGGGAGCTGCACTGGCACAAGCAGGCCGAGTGGGCGTACGTGATCAGTGGCAGCTGCCGGATCGGCGCGGTCGACCACGAGGGCCGCAACTTCCTGGAGGACGTGCAGCAGGGCGACCTGTGGTTCTTCCCGAGGGGGGTGCCGCACCACATCCAGGCGCTCGCCGACGGGGTGGAGTTCCTCCTGGTCTTCGACGATGGAGGGTTCTCGGAGAACGACACCTTCCTGATGAGTGACTTCTTCGCGCACGTGCCGAAGAGCGTGGTGGCCAAGAACTTCGGCTGGTCGGTCGACCAGTTGGACGCCCTGCCCGAGCGGGAGAAGTACATCTTCCAGGGCGAGGTTCCCCCACCCCTGGCCGAGGACCGGGTGGTGAGCCCGGCCGGCGACGTACCGCGCACCTTCAAGCACCGGCTGCGCGCCCAGGCGCCGCACCGCTTTCCCGGCGGCTCGGTCCGGATCGTGGACACCACCAACTTCGCGGCGGCGACCGACATCTGCGCCGCCCTGGTGGAGATCGATCCGGGTGGCCTCCGTGAGCTGCACTGGCACCCCACGGACGACGAGTGGCAGTACTACCTCTCCGGGCAGGGCCGGATGGGCGTGTTCGCCAGTTCCGGAGTGGCCCGGACGTTCGACTTCCGGGCCGGCGACGTGGGGTATGTGCCGTTCGCCTACGGGCACTACATCGAGAACCTCGGCGACGAGCCACTGGTGCTCCTGGAGATGTTCCGCAAGCCCCGCTTCCAGGACATCTCCCTCGCCCAGTGGATGGCCAACACGCCCGCCCAGGTCATCTCGGACACCATCAACCTGCCCCGCGAGATGATCGAGGCGCTGCCGAGGGAGAAGCGCCCGGTGGTCCGTTGAGCCGCGCCGGGGTGGCCGCGGGCCGGTCCGCCCCCGCCGCGGGCCGCTCCCGGCCGTCCCACAGCCGGGCCAGTTGCAGCCGGCTGCGGATGCCGAGCTTGGCGTAGATGGCGCGCAGGTGGGTGTCGACGGTGTGGAACGACAGATACAACCGGCCGGCCACCTGCTGCTTGGTGGCCCCGGCCGCCAGCAGTTCGGCGATTCCGGCCTCCCGGGCGGTCAGCGCGGCCAGCCCGTGCCCGGGAGGCCCGGGGGCGGGCCGGCGGCGGGTCCGGTCGAGTCGGCCCAGCCACCGCTCGGCGTGCGCCTGGTCGCCGACCGCGCCGGTGCGGCCGTACAGCGCGGCCGCCTCCTGGCCGGCGGTGCGCGCCTCCACCAAGCGGACCCGGGGTGAGCGGGCGAGGTCGAGCAGGGCGTCCGCCAGCGCCGGCCGGGCGCCGGTGGTCCGCAACGCCCGCACCGCGGCCCGCAGCGCCTCGGGGTCGCGGCGGACCAGGGCGTCCGCGTGACCGGCAAGGCCGCGCCAGAGCGGTACCGGGGTTCGATCGGCCACCTGCGTGAGGTGGCCGGCGGCCGTCCGCGCCCGCGGCAGGTCGCCGAGCAGCAGCAGGGCCCGGACCAGACGGGGACCGTGCTGGGCGGCCAGCAGCACCGGCCGGGCCGACCGGGCCAGGTCTTCGGCGGCGGCGCGGATCAGCGCGGGGTGGCGCAGCGGATCGGGGTCGGCGGCGGCGGCGCAGCGCAGCGGCGCGTACGGCACGTTGTCGGGCCAGGGCAGATCCCGGTGCGCGTGGTCGATCAGCGCTCGGGCGGCCTCCGGGCGGCCGAGGCGGTACGCGACCTCGGCGCGGACCGCGAGCAGCGTGGCCCGGGCCTCGTCGGTGAGCGGGCCGGCCGGTCGGTCCAGCGCGAGCCGGGCCTGGGCGTCGGCCTCCGGGAGTTCCCCGACGCCGAGCAACCGCAGGCAGGACAGCGCCGCCAGGGCCGGCCGGGCCGCCGCGGGGAGGTCGGCGTACGCCGCGTCCAGCGCGGTCGCCGCGTCCTCGTACGCGCCGAGCGCGAGCTGGACGGTGATCCGCTCGGTCCGCACCGCCGCGGCTTCCCCGCGTACCGCAGGCCGGCTCGGGTCGACGGTGGCGAGCAGGTCCCGGGCGGTGTGGACGGCACCGAGGGAGACCGCCCGGGCGGCCCGGGCGAGGACGAGGCGTACGCCCGCCGGGGGCGACGGGTGGGCGGACTGCGCTCGGCCTGCCTCGCGGAGCAGACTGTCGGCGTCCGGATGGCCGACCAGGCACGCGATCGACGCTTCGGTGGCGAGCAGCCAGCCGCGGTGTTCCGTCCCGGCCGGGTGCCCGCTGCGGGCCCGACGGAGCTGGTCGAGGGCGACGGAGGGGCGGTGGGTCGCGTGTGCGGCCCCGAGCCGGCCGAGTAGCAGCGCCCGCTCCGTGCCGCCGGCCCGGTCGGCGGCGAGTTCGGCGGAGAGCAGGTCGAGCGCCTCGGTGGACCGTCCGGCGAGGACGAGCAGGTCGGATGCCGCGAGCAGCCACCTGGCCCGGGTCCGGGCGTCGGCCCGGGTCAGTGCGGCGAGCAGCAGGTCCGCCCCGGTCGACGGGTCGACCGGGGTGGCGGCGGCGAGCTGGTCGACCAGTTCGGGGTCGGCTTCACCGGTCGCCCGCGCGGTCGACAGCAGGTGGTCGGCGGCGCGGGACGGGTCGGTGTCGGCGAGCAGCCGCGCGGCCTGCCGATGCAGGTCGCCGAGGAGGGATCGGGGCAGCGCGCTCAGCAGCCGGTCGCGTGCCGCCGTCTCGACGGTCAGCCCGTCCCCGTCGTCGGTGAGCACGCCGCGGGCGGTGAGGGTCACCACCGCGTCGGCGACCTCCGGGGCGGGCAGCCCGGTCATCCGCTGGACGTACCCCAGCCGGCACGGTCCCGACGCGACCGCGACGGCCCTGGCCACCGACCGTTCCGCGGCGGTCGACGGTGGATCGTCGTGGTGCGGGTCGACCGCACCCGGGGGTTCAGGCACGGCACCGAATCAACCACGGCTGCCGGGGCGGGGCGGGCGTTCTAGGTGAAAGCCGCTCGGAACGGTGACGCCGGAGCGCCAGGCAGGTGTCACGGAGTTCCGGCCGGCCCGCTACCGTTCCGGATCGGGGAGGTGCCGTGTACGTCGTATCGGTGATCAACTACAAGGGCGGGGTGGGCAAGACCACCATGACCGCCAACCTCGGGGCCGAGCTGGCCAACCGGGGGATGAAGGTGCTGCTGATCGATCTCGATCCGCAGGCCAGCCTGACGTTCAGCTTCTACGAGCCGGACGACTGGCGGGACCGGCTGCGCGACGAGCGCACGGTCAAGCGCTGGTACGACGGTCTGCGCGGGGACACTCCGGCGGTGACCCTCGGGGAGCTGGTGGTCTCCCCCGGCCCGGCGAACGCCCAGCTGAAGGGTGCCGGGCGGCTCGACCTGATCGCCTCGCACCTCCAGCTCGTCGACATCGACCTGGCGCTGGCCCGGGGCGTGGCCGACGGCGACGAGTACGACGCCGAGCTGTTCCGGGTCCGCGGCTCGCTCGACCAGGGCCTGCACGACCCGGCGCTGGACCCGTACGACCTGGTGCTCATCGACTGCCCGCCGAACTTCAACGTGGTCACCCAGTCGGCCATCATCGCCAGCGACCACCTGCTCATCCCGGCGAAGGCCGACTACCTGTCCACCCTGGGCATCGACTACCTGCACGGCAACGTCCGCGAGCTGGTCGACCGGTACAACGCGGACTCCCGGCGGTTCGCGAAGATCCGCCGCCACCACAAGGTGGCCCCGGGCATCGCCGGGGTCGTGTTCACGATGATCCAGTTGATGGCGCAGCAGCCGATCGCCGCGCACCAGGGCTACATGGACCAGGTACGCGCGCTGGGCGTGCCGGTGTTCCCCACCGCGCTGCGGGAGAACGTGACCCTGTTCGCCGCGAACACGCCACGCGGGGTGCCGGTGGTGCTGCGGGACCGGATCACCGCGCCGGTCCGCGAGGAGCTGCGGCAGATCACCACCGAGTTCCTCGCCCACCTTCAGCCGGAGTCGACGCCGAAGCCCGCCGTACCCGTCACCAGCGGCGAACCCGTCACGACCGCGGCGGCCGGGGCGGACGCGTGACCGAGCCGACGCGGGCGGTGCTGGCCCGGGTGGCCGAGTTCCTGGGCGGTCTCTCCGCCGCCGACGTGGCCGCCCTGGTCGAGGGACGCGCCCGGCTCGCGCTGCTCCCGACCACCGCCGCCGACCCCGCGCCGCCCGCACCCGGCGTTGCCCCGACGCTGGGGAATGCGGGCAGCGCAACGGCAGCCGTCGGACGGACGGCACCGCCGGGCGGCGTGCCGGGCGCGAGCAGCCAGGACGTGGAGCGGGCCCACGCCGCGCTCGCCGCCATGTCCCGTCGGGACGACGGTACGGCGTATCTGGCGTCCTGGACGGCCCGGGAGCTGCGGGCGCTGGCCGCCCGGGTGGGGCTGCGCGGGGTGGCGGGGCTGCGCAAGAGTGAGCTGGTCGAGCGGATCGTCGAGCGCACCATCGGCTTCCGGCTCAACTCCACCGCCATCCGCCAGCGCTGAAGCGGCGCCGTCGCGGCGCAGCGGCTGGGAGGAGTACGTCCGCCACCTCCCTGCTGAGCCAGCCGGCCACAGTGAGTCGGCCTACGCTGGGCGGGAGCGATGTCGAGGCGAGGAGGTCGGGATGGCCGAGGGCAGCACCCGCTACGCCGCCCTGCTCCGGGGCGTCAACGTCGGCACCACCCGGATCGCCATGGCGGACCTGCGCCGACTGGTCGCCGACCTCGGGCACGAGGACGTGAAGACCTACCTGCAGAGTGGCAACGCGGTGTTCACGAGCGCGGAGACCGACACGCGGAAGCTGGCGCAGGGGATCGAGCGGGCGATCGCCGACGAGCTGGGGCTGACCGTGCCGGTGCTGGTCCGCAGCGGCGCCGACCTGGCGGCGGTGGCGGCGGCCAGCCCGTACGCCGGCCGGCAGGACGACCCGACCCGGGTGCTGGTGGCGTTCCTGTCGGCCGCGCCGGCGAAGGCCAAGGTCGCGGCGCTGGCCGTGCCGGCGGGCGAGAACCTTGAGTACGCCGTGGCCGGTAGGGAGGTCCACCTGCACTTCCCCGACCGCGGGTACGGCCGGACGAAGTTCACCAATGCGTACCTGGAGAAGAAGCTGGGCGTGGTGGCGACCACCCGCAACTGGAAGTCGGTGCTGGCCCTGCGCGACCTGGCCGGCGGCTGAGCGGCGGGGCCGGTGCCCGGCCCCGCCGCGGCCGGCGTCAGAAGTGGTACGCGGTGTGGTATTCGGGCAGCAGTACGCGGCTGCGCGGCGACACCTTGCGCACCTCGGCGATCAGGTCGTCGAGGCGCTTGCGGTCGCTCTCCGCCACCGCCGGCGGGTTGGTGAGCGTGGTCTCGAAGTTGTCCCAGTGCACCGGCACCACGACCTTCGGGTAGTCCAGGGCCGCCATCAACCGGGGCACGTAGTCGGCGGTCGAGGTGGTGGCGGCGGAGGCCACCATCGCCACGTCGGGGGCCAACCCGGCCAGGTTGCGCTCGTTGAGATCGCTCGCCCCCATGAAGAACACCGCCGGGCCGCCGGCGATCCGGATCTGGTACGCCAGGGTGTCTCCCTCCGGCAGGTCGGCGATGGTCTCCGGCTTCGGTGGCGGGCTGAGGCGGACGCCGGGGAAGGCCATCGACCATGATGCGTTGCGGCTGTGCAGGGAGCTGACCACCTCGACCGTGTAGTCGCCGAAGTCGAGCACCTCGCCGCCCTTGACCGGGGCGAGCTTCCCGGACGGCAGCCCGTACGCCAGCCCCAGGTGGTACGCGGTCAGCGTGCCGAAGACCCGGGCACCGGTCCGGCCGGCGATGTACGGCACGTCGTTGAAGTGGTCCCAGTGGGTATGCGTGACGAAGATGTTCTCCGCCCGGTCCACCAGCGGGTCGATGACCTCGGTCTTCACCTCCAACGGGGTGTCCTGCTTGAACCCCCCGGTGAACAGGCCGGTGTCGTAGCGGCTCAGGTACGGGTCGACCAGCACGGTCCGGTCGCCGATGTCGATCCGCCAGCCGGACGTACCCCACCAGCGGAAGCTGACCGCGCGGGAGCGGCGGGCAGCGGTGGCGGTGACCAGCGCGGCGGCCGGCGGGGCGGCCTGGGCCGGTGCGGCGAGCGCGCCGGCGCCGAGGCCGGCGGTGGAGACGGCGGCGGCGCCGACCGCGGCGCCGCGCAGGAACCGGCGGCGGTCGTACGAGTGGTTGTCGAGCATGGTCCTCCCCCGTGGCGGGTGGTTGATCGGTAGGCCCACCTCACCACCGGCACGATCGCCACGTCCAAGATCCATGAGCGGCACGGTCGATATGCATCCGCATATCACCGCAGCTCAGCGGGGCTGCGCCGCGGCCGGGGCGGTGCCGGAATTCAGCGCAGCGCCTCGACGGCCACCCGGGCCGCCTCGCCCATCGCCAGGTCCACGTCGATGCTCCGGGTGCTCAGCCGTTCGGTGCGGGCGAAGACGGCCACGGCGTACCGGCCGCCGTCGGGATACTCGGCGACGCCGGCCTCCAGGTGCAGGCCGGGCAGGGTGCCGGTCTTCCCGGCCACCCGCACGCCGGGCGGGAAACCGGCGGCGAGCCGGGTCCAGAAGAGCTGCCGGCCCATCAGCTCCCGGACCAGCGCGCAGGCGGCCGGCGGGCCGGCCTCGTCGCGCCAGATCAGGCGGAGCAGCCGGGTGATGTCCCGGGCGGTGCTGGACGTGGTGTGCGCGGGGTCGAAGACCCGCATCGCCCGGACCCGCTCCGGCGGCAGGGTCGGGAAGATCCGGGCGAACTCCGCTTCGGTGCGGGCCCCCACGTCGGCGAGCATGGTCTCGACCAGTTGCCGGGGTCCGCCGACGATTCGGGTACGCGGCAGGTCCAGCTCGGCGGCGAGCATCGGCAGCACGTCGGGACCGACGCGGCGCAGCAGCAGGTCGGCGGCGGTGTTGTCACTGACCGACATGGCGAAGTAGGCGAGGTCGCGCAGCGACACCTCGACGTCGTCGGCGCAGCCGGCCACCCCCCAGCCGCCGAGCCGGTCCTCGGCCCGGGCCAGCACCCGCTCGACCGGGTCGAGCTGCCCGGCGACGACCTGCCGGGCGAACTCCAACACCAGCAGGATCTTGAAGACCGAGGCGATCACCACCTGCTCGTCCGCCCGGACGGCGACCTCCCGCGCCGGATCGTCGACCACGGTCACGTGCAGGCACCCGCTGACGCCGGCCCGGCCGAAGACTTCCGCGATCCGCTCCCCCACAGCCACCTCGTCACGCTAACCAGCGGCGGCCGGGGGCGGGCGGAGGGTGCGGGGATGGATCTGCTGCGACACCTGCGGCACTTCGTGGTGGTGGCCCGGGAGCTGCACTTCGGGCGGTCGGCCGAGGTGCTGGGGATGGCGCAGCCGCCATTGAGCCAGTCGATCCAGCGTCTCGAACGGGAGCTGGGGGTTGCCCTGTTCGACCGGTCGCAGCGGCAGGTGCAGCTCACCACCGCCGGTCAGCTCCTGCTCGGCGAGGCCGACGACCTGCTCGCCGGGGAGCAGCGGCTGCGCAACCTCATGGGCCAGGTACGCCGGGGGGCGCTCGGCGTGCTGCGGGCGGGCGTACCGCCGGAAACCCCGGCGGTGACGCTGCGGGCGCTGCTCGACGGGCTCGCCGCCCGGGCGCCCGGGCTCGATGTCGACCTGCACGAGCTGACCAGCGCCGAGCAGCAACGCATGCTGGCGGAGGGGCGGCTCGACGTCGGCCTGCTGCACCACCCGGTGCAGGAGAACGGACTGCGGTTCGGCCCGGCGGTCGACGTACCGGTCGGGGTGCTGCTGCCGCGGGCCTCGCCGCTGGCCCGGGCACGGCGGGTCGACCTGGCCGAGCTGGCCGGGCTGGACCTGATCACCGCGCCGCGGGCCACCGCGCCCGGCTGGCACGACCATGTCCTGGCGGTGTGCCGGCAGGGCGGTTTCGCGCCCGGCCGGGTCCGGCACGCCCGCAACCCGGAGTTCCTGTTCGGTCTGGTGCTGGCCGGCGGGGCGGTGGCCGTCGAGCCGGAGGCCGTGGCGCGGCGGGAGCCACGCATCGCCTGGCGGCCGATCAGCGGCGCGCCGCTGGTGAAGCGCACCTCGGCGGCCTGGCCGGACCGGGCACCGCATCCCGCCGCGCCGATGTTCGGGCAGCTCGCGGCCGAGGTGCTGGCGGTCCCCGAACCACCGCCGGGGCCGGCGGCCGTCGCGCCCGCCGCCCGCCCGTGGCCGGTGCTCTTCGAGGCGGGCCAGCATCCGGTTGTCCCGGATCACCCCGCCGGCGCGGTGCGGAACTGATCGGATGGGGTACGACAACGCGCTGGCACGACGCACCCCGGACGATGGGAGACGAGCTTTCATGGCCGCGAACGGCGTTCCGAACATCGCACTCAACGACGGCAACACGATCCCGCAGCTCGGCTTCGGGGTCTTCCAGATCCCGCCGAAGGAGACCGCGCAGGCCGTCGTCAAGGCCCTCGAGATCGGCTACCGGCACGTCGACGCCGCCGAGATGTACGGCAACGAGGCAGAGGTCGGGCAGGCGGTGCGCACCTCCGGGCTGGATCGCGGCGAGGTCTTCGTCACCAGCAAGCTCAACAACGGTTTCCACCGCCCGGACGACGCCCTCAGGGCGTTCGAGTCGACGTTGCAGGAGCTGAAGTTCGACTACCTCGACCTGTTCCTGATCCACTGGCCGCTCCCCACCCGCTATGACGGGGACTTCGTCTCCACCTGGAAGACGCTGGAGGAGCTCCGGCGCGACGGCCGGGTGCGGTCGATCGGCGTGTCGAACTTCCAGGTGTCGCACCTGGAGCGGCTGGCCGCCGAGGCGGAGGTGATGCCGGCGGTCAACCAAATCGAGGCGCACCCGTACTTCGGCAACGAGGAGGTGCGCGCGTACGGCCAGGCGCACAACATCATCACCGAGGCGTGGTCCCCGATCGCCCAGGGCAAGGTGCTGGACGACCCGACAATCATCGACATCGCCGAGGAGATGGGCCGCTCCCCGGCACAGGTGGTGCTGCGCTGGCACATCCAGCGCGGCGACGTAGTCTTCCCGAAGTCGACCACCCCGAAGCGGATCGAGGAGAACTTCCGGATCTTCGACTTCGAGCTGGACGGCGCCACGATGGACCGGATCACCTGCCTGGACCAGGGCGAGGCAGGCCGGCAGGGGCCGAACCCGGACACCTTCGACTACGTGCCCAGCTGACCGGCACCGTCGGAGCGGACGCGCTCGCCGACCCGGCGGAAGGCCGCCTGGGTCGGTGAGCCCGGCTCGGGGACGTAGACGATGAGCCGCTGGTCGGTCTCCGGCACGTGCAGCACCCGGCACTCGAACTCCAGCGGGCCCAGCTCCGGGTGGGCCACCCGTTTGACGGTGGGCCGGCGCTCCCCCACCTCGTGCTCGGCCCAGAGCGCGGCGAACCGCGGCGACACCCCGAGCAGCTCGGTGACCAGCCCGGCGATCGCCGGATCGGTCGGATAGCGGCCGTAGGCGGCCCGCAGGTCAGCCAGCGTGGTGCGGGCGAAGCGCAGCGCCTCCGGATCGCTCCAGTGCGACTGCGGGACCTCCCGGCCGAACATCCAGCGGATCATGTTGCGTTCGTCGGCGGGCACCGCCGACAGCTCGCCGACGAACCAGGTGGCCAGCCGGTTCCACGCCAGCACCCCGTACGCGGCGTCGACCAGGTAGGCCGGCGTCTCCGTCATCGCGTCCAGCAAGTGTCGCAGCCCCGGCGGCACCTCCCGGCTGGGCCCGGTCGGTTCCGGCGGGCTCTCCCCGGCGATCCGGAACAGGTACGCCCGCTCGTCCCGGCTGAGCAGCAGCGCCCGGGCCAGCGCGGCGAGCACCTGCCGGGACGGGTGCGGTCCCCGGCCCTGTTCCAGCCGGATGTAGTAGTCGATCGACATGCCGGCGAGCTGGGCGACCTCCTGCCGGCGCAGCCCCGGCGTGCGGCGGCGTACCCCCTCGGGGAGACCGACCTCGGCGGGGCGCAACCGGGCGCGGCGGGTGCGCAGGAAGTCGGCCAGTTCGTCGCGGCGCAGGCTCGTCACGCCCTCCAGCCTGCCGCAACCCGGGCCGCCCAGGGTGGTACCGCCGGTACCAGCCTCGGCGGGCCTCTCCCGGCCGCCGGGTCGCGGCGGCAGTCTCGCTGCCATGACGACGACGATCGCCCTGGTGACCGGGGCCAACAAGGGAATCGGGCTGGCCACCGCCCGGCAGTTCGGCGCGCGCGGGTGGACCGTGCTGGTCGGCGCGCGGGACGCCGCGCGGGGCCGCGAGGCGGAACGCGCGCTGCGCGCCGAGGGCGCGGACGCCCGGTTCGTGCCGCTGGACGTCACCGACGAGGCGTCGGTCGCCGCCGCGGCCGAACTGGTCGAGCGGGAGTACGGCCACCTGGACGTGCTGGTCAACAACGCCGGCATCATCCGCGCCGACGGGTCGGCGCTGCCCAGCGAGACCACGCTGGCCACGCTGCGCGAGGTGTACGAGACGAACGTGTTCGGGGTGGTGGCGGTGACCAACGCCTTCCTGCCGCTGCTGCACAAGGCCCCGGCCGCGCGGATCGTGAACGTCTCCAGCGAGGTCGGCTCGATCGGGGTGATGACCGACCCGCAGGGCGCCCTGTTCGAGCTGACGTCGGTGCCGTACCCCTCGTCGAAGGCGGCGCTCAACATGATCACCGCGATGTACGCCAAGGAGCTGCGGGACACCCCGATCAAGGTGAACGCGGCCAACCCCGGCTACTGCGCCACCGACCTCAACCACCATTCCGGGTTCCGCACGCCGGAGCAGGGTGCGGAGGTGAGCGTGCAGCTGGCGACGCTGCCGGCGGACGGGCCGAGTGGGCTGCTGTGGGGCTTCCAGATGGACGCCGGGGGCGGCTACGGCGTGCTGCCGTGGTGAGGGCCTGCCCGGCTGCCGCCGTGGCGCGGGGTTGACTTCGAGTCCGCTCGAAGGGCGAGGGTGGTCGGCGACCGCGCTCATCCCACCGGAGGGATCCATGAGATACCGCACGATCGGCACCGATCCGGCGACCCGCCGCGAGGTCAGCGTGCTCAGCCTCGGCGCGATGCTGTTCGGCACCGCCACCGACGAGGCCACCTCGTACGCCATCCTCGACCGGTACATCGAGGCCGGCGGCAGCTCCGTCGACACCTCGGACCACCACAAGACAAGCCGCAGGGCACCGCCTTCAGGGGCGGGGTGTAGCGGCTTTCCGATTTCGAGCGGCGAGGCCGCGATTAGGCTTCCTGGAGTTGTCCTGGCTAGTCGGAGCGGTCCTGCTGTTCGATGTACTGGTGCAGCACGGACAGCGGCGCGCCGCCGACGGAGCCGGCGAAGTAGGAGCCAGCCCACAGTCGGGCGCCGCGCCAGTAGTAGCGGCGGATGTCTGGAAAGTCGCGGCGTAGGTAACGCGAGGAGACGCCCTTGAGGGAGTTGACCAGCTTGGAAAGTGCCACCTTGGGTGGGAAGTTGACCAGCAGGTGGACGTGGTTGTCTCCGCCGTTGAACTCGACCAGCTCGCACTCGAACTGTTCGCACACGTCCCGCATCACCTTTTCGAGGTAGCGCAGGTGCTCGTCGGTGAAGACCCGCGCCCGGTACTTCGTGACGAAAACCAAATGGGTGTGGAGCAGGAAAATGCAGTGTCTGCCGGTGCGAACCGGGCCATCGGCGGCCATGCAACCAAGTGTAGGATGCGGGGTGTGAAAGCGGACACCGGCCGGCGCTACCGGCTGTACCCCAACGACGAACAGGCCGAGCGCCTGACCGCGTGGGGGCACACGTGCCGCTGGCTGTACAACACCGCCTTGGAGCAGCGCCAGTTCGCCTGGCAGCAGCGCAAGACCACCCTCGGGGTCGCCGCCCAGTGCGCCTCTCTGACCGAGACGCGCACGGAACTCGACTGGGTCGCCGACCTGCCGGCGCAGTCCGGTCAGCAGGTGCTGCGCCAACTCGACCAGGCATACCGCAACTGGTGGAACCCGCAGCACCCGGCCGGGGCACCGACACGCAAGCGCAGGTCGGCGTGGTTGTCGGTCCCGTTCCCCGGTCAGGCGATCGCGGTGCGGCGCGTCAACCGCCGGTGGGGCGCTGTCAGCCTCCCGAAGGTCGGCGAGGTTCGGTTCCGTTGGTCCCGTTCCCTGGGCGGCACGGTCCGCAACGCCGTGGTGTCCTTCGACGGTGTCGCCTGGCACGTCGGGTTCGGCATCCACGCTGGCATCACCACGCCCGAGGCGCATGCCCGGCCCGGCACTGTCGTGGGTATCGACCGCGGAGCCAAGGTCGTCTTGGCGATGTCCGACGGTCGCATGTGGCACCGCGTCTTCACCTCACCCGGTCAGGAGCGCGACCTGGCCCGGCTCAAGTCGAAAGCCGGCCGGCAGGAAACCGCCCGCCGCAAACGCGGCGCGAAAACCTCCACCCGTGCCCGTAAGGTCCGTGCGGAGATCGCCCGGACCGAGGTGAATGTCCGCAACCGGCGCCGCGACTTCTTGACGTGGGCGGCGAACCGGCTCTGCGCCCAGCACGCGACCATCAAGATCGAACGCCTCAACACCAAGGCCATGACCGCCACCGCCAAGGGCACCGCCACCGAGCCTGGCATCAACGTGCGCCAGAAGGCCGGACTGAACCGGGCGATCCTCGACAAGGGCTGGGGCATGTTCGAGACAGCCCTGGCCAACCAGGCACGCACCACCGGCACTCGAATCGTGAGGGTGCCAGCCGCGTTCACCTCCCAGCGGTGCAGCCGCTGCGGGAACACGCACCGGAACAACCGCGAAAGCCAAGCGGTATTCCGGTGCGGGTCCTGCGGACACCAGGCCAACGCCGACGTGAACGCCGCGATCAACATCAGGGACGCCGCCGAGGCGGCGCCCCCACACACCGGGCGGGCAGTCCGGGACAGGGATCGAGAGATGCCCTGTCGACCACCCACCCAGCACCGGCGACGTACGGCGCTGGATGCGGGAGTCTCCCACCGCTAGGCGGGAGAGGATGTCAAGCGTTCTGGCAGAACGGCCCAGGGCGGGGAGAGCGAGGAGTTGCTCGGCCGCTGGCGGCGTAGGCGCGGCGTCGGCGCCGAGGTAGTGATCGCCACCAAGCGCGGCGCGCGGCCCCTTGCCCCGAGTATCAGCTAGGTCGACCTCGGGCGAGTTGAGCTGCCGCAGCAGGTCGAGGTCGTCCTCGCGCCACGGCTGGATGCGCACGTCGGCCATGCCGCCCCCCATGTCTCCGGCGCTCATTGAAGCAAGCCGCCACCGACGCTCCGGGCCTCCTCGGCGGCTCCGCCAGATCCGATCTGGCGGCTGCCGGCCGGCGTCTCGCGCCTGAGGAGGTGAGGACCGAGGGAGCCGGGGAGGCAGCATGGCGCCGCTACAGCTGGCCGTGATCATCGGCAGCACCCGCGAGGGGCGGATGGGCGATCGGATCGGTCGCTGGTTCGTCGAGCAGGCACGGCAGCGCGGCGACCTGGCGGTGACCGTGGTCGACCTCGCCACGTACGACTTCCCCGCCAGCTATCCCGCCGAGCCCACCGCCACCATGCGGTCGTTCGCGGAGCAGGTGAGTAGGGCGGAGGCCTTCGTCGTGGTCACCCCGGAGTACAACCACAGCTTCCCGGCCTCGTTGAAACAGGCGATCGACTACGCGTACGACGAGTGGCAGGCCAAGCCGGTCGGCTTCGTGTCGTACGGCTGCCGTTCGGTCGGCCTGCACGCGGTCGACCAGCTCCGGACGGTCTTCACCGCCCTGCACGCCGTGACGGTGCGCGACTTCGTCGGTGTCGACCTGCTCGGTGGCGAGCTGACGCCGCAGCTCACGGACCAACTGCGCCAGGACACTCGGGTGCTCCTCGACGAGCTCTGCTGGTGGGGGCTGGCGCTGCGGGAGGGCCGGGCGGCGCGCCCGTACGTCTCCTGAATTCGAAGGAAGGTAGTGATCATGAGTAACCGGAACACCGGTCTGGCCGTCGAGGCCGACGGGCTGGTCCGATCGTTCGGCGCGACCCGCGCCCTCGACGGCCTGGACCTCCAGGTCCCGGCTGGCACCGTCTACGGGCTGCTCGGCCCGAACGGGGCCGGCAAGACCACGGCGGTGCGGGTGCTGGCGACGCTGCTGCGCCCCGACGGCGGGCGGGCACGGGTCTTCGGCCACGACGTGGTGACCGCGGCCGACGCGGTACGCGCCCGGGTCAGCCTGACCGGCCAGTACGCCTCGCTGGACGAGGACCTGACCGGGATGGAGAACCTGGTGCTGCTGGGCCGCCTGCTCGGGCTGGGCAAGCCGGCCGCTCGGGCGCGGGCGGAGAGCCTGCTGGCCGCGTTCGGCCTGACCGAGGCGGCGGGCCGGCAGGTGAAGAAGTACTCGGGCGGGATGCGGCGGCGGATCGACATCGCGGCGAGCATCCTCAACACCCCGGACCTGCTTTTCCTGGACGAGCCGACGACGGGGCTGGACCCGCGCAGCCGCAACCAGGTGTGGGAGATCGTCCGGGCGGTGGTGGCCCACGGC
Organism: Micromonospora sp. RTBAU3-60; assembly: GCF_054963695.1. Lineage (NCBI taxonomy): Bacteria > Bacillati > Actinomycetota > Actinomycetes > Micromonosporales > Micromonosporaceae > Micromonospora > Micromonospora sp. RTBAU3-60. The sequence continues at coordinate 143,176 of NZ_JBUEGB010000018.1, forward strand.
ACGACCGTGCTGCTGACCACGCAGTACCTGGACGAGGCCGACCAGCTCGCCGGCCGCATCGCGGTGATCGACCACGGCAAGGTGATCGCCGAGGGCACCCCGGGCGAGCTGAAGTCGTCGGTCGGCTCCGGCACCGTGCACGTGCGGCTGCGGGATGCGGGCCAGCGGCCGGAGGCGGAGAAGGTGCTCCAGGTGGCGCTGGGCGTGCCGGTGCAGCTCGAAGCGGATCCGGTCGCGTTGACGGCCCGGGTCGGGGAGGAGGGCAGCGACCTCGAGGCCGGCGAGCAGGCGGCTCGGGCGCTCGGGGAGCTGGCCCGGGCCGGCATCGTCGTCGACGACTTCTCCCTCGGCCAGCCGAGCCTGGACGAGGTGTTCCTGGCCCTCACCGACCACCCCGCCGTCGCGGCCGACGAGCGGGACGACCAGCTGGAGGCGGCCCGATGAGTGACACCGCGACCACGACCGGGCGGGCCCCGTCCGTCTACGTGCCGTCGGCCGAGGCGTTGGCGACGGTCCTCGCGCCGGGTGCCCGTCCGCCACGGCCGGGTGCGCTGTCGGCGTCGCTCACCTTCGGCTGGCGGGCGCTGTTGAAGATCAAGCACGTGCCGGAGCAGCTGTTCGACGTGACCGCGTTCCCGATCATCATGGTGCTGATGTTCACGTACCTGTTCGGCGGCGCCCTCGCCGGCAGCCCGCGCGACTACCTGCAGTTCTTCCTGCCGGGCATCATGGTGACCAGCGTCGTGATGATCACCATGTACACCGGGGTCGGGCTCAACAACGACATCGAGAAGGGTGTCTTCGACCGGATCCGGACCCTGCCGGTCTGGCGGCCGGCCGCGCTGGTCGGCATGATCTTCGGCGATGTGCTGCGCTACATCCTCGCCGCGGTGGTCATCCTCGGCGTCGGGCTGGCGCTCGGCTTCCGGCCCGGCGGCGGGCTGCTCGGCGTGCTGGCGGGCATCGGCCTGCTGGTGGTCTTCTCGTTCGCGTTCTCCTGGGTCTGGACGTTCTTCGGTCTGGTGCTGCGTAGCGAGAAGTCGGTGATGGGGGTCAGCATGATGGTGCTGTTCCCGCTGACCTTCCTGAGCAACGTCTTCGTCAACCCGAGCACCATGCCGGGCTGGCTGCAGGCGTTCGTCAAGGTCAACCCGATCACCCATCTGGTGGCTTCGGTCCGCGCGGCGATGGCCGGTTCGTCCGACGCGGCGAACACGCTGTGGCTGCTGTTGTGGAGCGTCGGGTTCGTGGTGGTCTTCGGCACGCTGACGATGTACCGCTACAACCGCCGCTGATTTCCTTGCTGACGACGGGCGTCCCGGCCGGGGCGCCCGTCGTCCGTCCTCTGGGGAGGCCGAGGTAGCCACCTTTTTGTGGGTACTTGGCGGCGGCCGACGGCGGGGCCAAGCTGGTCCTGAGCGGTCGGGGGGACCGCCAGTGTCGGAAGCGAGGCGGGGGTGGCGATGCTTCAGGACGCAGGTTGGGCGTTGGTGAGCATCGCCAGGCGGCGGTGGCCCCAATCGGACAGGGGTGCCAGCGCCTCGGCGAGGTCACGACCGAACGCGGTCAGGGAGCAGTGGCTAGTGGTTGCTTTCCTTTCTAGCTATGTCCACGATCGACTGTCGAGGACAGCGTGTATCGGATCGGCGAGTTCGCCAAGCGGGCGGACCGGTCGGTGGGCAGGGTGCGCCGGTGGGAGGCGGAGGCGCCCGATCACCGCGTGTCGTCTGCCGTCGGGTAAGCGGTATTTCGACGATTCGCATGTTGCTGTCCCCGGGCTTCGACGCCGATCGGCGGAAGGTCGTGGTTTATTTGCCGCATTTCGTCGCCGGGCCAAGAGTCGGACTTGGCCTCGCAGGTGGGGCGATGCAGCAATTCTGCCTCGCTCGCGGTCTGGCCGTGGACGAGTGGATCAACGAGGTCGGCGGCAGGATGAACCTGCGCCGTAAGAAGTTCCTGGCGTTGATGGAGGCGGTCGACCGGGGGGAGGTCGCCACGCTGGTGGTGGCGCACAAGGAAAGGCTGGCCCGGTTCGGCTTCGACTTCCTGGAACACGTGGGGGCACGTGGCGCCTGCGAAATCGTCGTCGCCAATCAGGAGTCACTGTCCCCACAGCAGGAACTGGTTGACGCCTTGCAGGCAATCGTGCGCACCTTCTCGGGCCGGTTGTACACTTTGCGCCGCTACGGGAAGGAACTCGAAGGGGCGGACCTGACCGTGGAGGGTGTTCGGTGAAGGTCACCCGCATCGCCTACTCGGCCCGCCTGAACCCGGGCAAGTACGCCGCCCTGGTAAAGCAGGCCCGCCGGTTGGGTCGGGTGCGTAGTGAGGTGTGGCAGCGATACGGGTCGGTCAACGGTGTCGGTTCCGGGCTGCGGGATCGTCAGGTGCGCGATCGGTGGCTGGCTGACGGCACGTACGCGTCGTTTGGTGTGTTGGCGAACGCGTGGAAGGAAACCGTCCGCGACGCGATGGCCGACATCGCCGCGAACCTCGAGGCGACCAAAGTCGACGTCCGGCGGGCAATCAGCCGACGCACCGACGATCCGGCCGAGCGCAAGCGAATGTTCACGGCGCTGAAGGCCGACCAGTGGGCTGAGGAGCCGTTCCTGGCGCGGCAGATGCGCCAGCACTGGAAACGCGGCCGCAACCGCACGCACGATCAGATCGTGGTACGCGCCGACAACTACAACACGATCGTCGACGGGCGCGGCCGGTTGTGGCTGGCGATTCCCGGTCTCGAGCCCCGCCGGATGGTCCGAATCCCGCTGTCCACGACCGTCGCGCCGACGGGGACGCTGCGGCTGATCCTGCGCGGTGGCCGGGTGGAGGTGCACTACCAGATCGACGCGGCGGGGATGCGGTCGTCGCAGCGGCCGTGCGGCGAGGCAACGGTCGGCGTCGACAAGGGCTACACCGAAGCCCTGACTGACTCCGACGGCGACCACCACGGCACCGGCCTCGGCGTCCTGCTTACCCGTGAGTCGGACCGGTTGAAGGAACGTAACCGGCGTCGGGCGAAGCTGCGCTCGATCGCCAACACCGCCGCCGCGCGTGGTGACCACGCGAAAGCCCACCGAATCAAGGCCAACAACCTCGGGACCGTGAAGCGGGACCGGCAGGCCGCCCGGCACCGGGCGCGGGTGCGCACGGAGGTCATCACCGCCGTGCACGAGGTCGTCGACAAAGCGAACACGGTGATCGCCGAGGACCTCACCAAACGCTTCACCGGGAGCAAGAAGCATCCTAAGGACATTAACCGGCGTCTCGCCGCGTGGACCAAAGGAGTCACCGCGGAGGCACTGAAAAGCGTGTCGGAGCGCAGAGGTTCTGCGCTCGTTCCCGTCAACGCCGCCTACACCTCACAAACCTGCCACCGCTGCGGCGCCTTCGGGCGACGCAGTGGGGACCGGTTTCACTGCACCCCGTGCGGGGTGGTGTGGCAGGCC
>NZ_JBUEGB010000019.1:0-142087 GCF_054963695.1 Micromonospora sp. RTBAU3-60
GCGGACAGGTGGCGCCCGTCAGCGCGTAGCCGTCGGATGGGGGCCTCGCGGGACAGCGGTGTGCATGAGCGGTCAACGCGTGGGCGGCGGTCCGGGCGGCCGGGACCAGAGCGACGATCTGCGGGCCTCGGTCCCGGACCAGAGCGACGATCTGCCGGCCTCGGTCCCGGACCGGTGTGTGTCGCTCGCCCGCCGGTCCGGGACCGCCGAACGCGGTCCGGGACCGCCGAGCGCTGGTCCGCTGAGGCGGGACCGCGGCGGTGGCGTCCCGGACCGCGGGCAGGCCCGCCCACCCCGCGGGCCGGGACCGGCCGGCACCCCCCGGGCCGGCCGGTCCCCCTTCGGTCAGTCCCGCAGGTCCAGCCGATCGGCGAGCCAGGCGAGCCGGTCGTCGCGGACGCTGGTCGCACCCAGGTCGTGCTCCTCACCCGGGTAGAGCGACACCCGGGCCTGCGGCGCGGCGGCGGCGAAGGCCGCGCGGGCCGCCGGACCGACGAACCGGTCCCCGCCCGCGAACTGCAGGTACGCCCCGGCGCCGAGCCGCCCCACCAGGTCCACCGGGTCCAGCCCGGCGAAGACCGCCCGGTACGCCGCCCGCTCCCCCTCGGGCAGCTGGAGCCAGTACAGGTCGAACCAGTTCGCCCAAGTGGCGTCCGGCGCGAGGAGCACCGCCGTGCGCAGCCCCGGCTCCCCGGCGGCGAGGTTGGCGGCGTACATGGCGCCGTAGTCGTGGCCGACCACGGCGGTGCGGGCCCGGTCGACGCCGGGCTCGGCGAGCAACCGCCGGTAGGCGTGCCGCACCGCGTCGAGCTGGGCGGTCACCGCCGCCCGGTCCCGGGCGTCGCCGACCGGGTCGCCCGCCCACGGGAAGGTGAGCTGGGGCAGCACCGAGACCACGCCGCGCCCGGCCAGGGCGGTCGCCTCGGCGAGGAACTCCGTCCGGTCCTGGTTGACCCGGCCCGGCTCGAACCAGTGCAGGTCCAGCACGCCGGCCAGCCCGGCGCCGGACTGCTGCGGTCGCACCAGGTACGCCCGGACGGCCGGCTGCCCGGGCACCGGGATCTCGATGTCCCGGACGAGCACGGCGTCCCGGTGTCCCCCGGCGGTCGCGGCGGCGGCCGGCGCCTCCGCGTGCGCCCCGCCGGCACCGACGAGCGCGCCGGTGACCAGCAGCACGGCCGTGGACACGAGTGCGGGCAGTCGTCGCACCACATACCTCCATAAGTTTTTAAAGGCGTTTTACAGATGATGACGCTAGGATGGCGGGCGACGATCGGTCAAGCGGAGGGGCAGGCGTGTCGGCAACCGGACGGCGGAGCGGGCGCGGATGAGCGCGGTGCCACCCCTGGAGCCGGCGCTGCGGCTGGCCGTCGCGCTGCTACACAGCTACTGGGTGCTCCAGGACCCGGTCGACCAGCTCTCCGTGGCCCGACTCCGGGCCGCCGGCCGGGAACTCGGCCTTACCGAGGTGACCGACCCGATCGGCGACGCCGAGCTGCCCCGGCTGCGGGAGCTGCGGGCCCGGCTCTACGAGGTCTTCGCCGCACCCGACCCGGCCGCCCGGGTGGCCACCCTCAACGACGTGCTGACCGAGGTCAGCGCCGGCACGGTGGTCGAGGCCACCCCGGACGGCGCGCTGCGGCTCACCCCGCTGCCCCGGCCCGGCCCGATCGGGCCGTTCGCCGCCGCGGTCACCGGAGCTCTGGCCCGGGCCGCCGCGACCGGCGGGGCGGAGCGGTTCGGGGTGTGCGCCGCCGACCCGTGCCGGGCGCCCTACCTCGATCGGACCCGGGCGGGCCGGCAACGGTACTGCTGCGAGCTGTGCAACAACCGGGCCGCCGCGGCGGCGTACCGGAGCCGGACCCGGCGCGGCTGAGGCGTCCGGCCGACGCGGCGGGCGGCGGTGCGGCCGACCTCGGACAGGTGGGTCGGCTGGGCGTCGAAGGCGCCATACGACGGCGTCCCCGCGCTCCGCCCCCCTGAACCCCGGAGCGCGGGGACCCCCCGTCCCGGCTACTGCAGGAACGCCCCGAGGGGCGAGAGCAGCAGCCGGCCGAGCAGCGCGGCGTTGTCGTCCAGCCGCGTCCGCTCACACTCGCGGGCCTCCGGATCGTGCCGGCAGCGCCAGATCTTCTGCGCGTTGCGCCAGGCCACGTTCCGGGTGTACTCCACCAGTTCGCCCTGGTACCAGTCGTCGATGTCGCCGTTCAGCATGTCGATCATCAGCTGCCAGTTGTCCAGGTAGCCACGGCGCAGCCCCGGGATCTTCTCGGCGAAGATGTTGTTGATCTCCAGGTAGTCGCGGTGCTGCTCGCTGCCGTCGACCGGCTCGGACTCCAGGCTGTCGAACGTGGTGACCAGCGCGAACGGCAGGTCGTAGTTGATGTGCGCGTTGACCCCGGCCGCGGCGGACGGCAGCGGCCGGGCGTCCGGACCGCGCATCCGCTGGAACAGGCACGACCACGCCTTCGGGGTGTTGGGGCTGGACTCGGTCCAGAACCGCAACGCGTCGAAGTAGCGGGTGGCGAACTCCACGTCCAGCCGGGCCAGGAAGACCGGGTCGGTGAACCGCTCGTCGTACAGGCCGTTCAGGACGCTCGTGGTGATGGTCAGGTAGAGCTTGTTGAAGTCGGCGAGCGGGCAGCTCTCCTCCAGCGGAGGCAGCCGGACCAGCAGGTCCTGGAGCTTGGTGAGGTGGTCGACGACCGCCGGCACGTCGGCGGGGTGGTCGGCGAGCAGCCCGACGATGTCCTGGTGCACAGGACCCCAGACCGGTTCAGTCATCTCTCCTCCACGGTGGCCGGGACGCCCGCGGGCGCCACGGTGACGCTGGACAGCCTTCCAGCCGGCGTACGCCGGCCGGATCAGTAGAACGACGTATTCGGCGCGTCTACTCCGGGCGGTTGCGCAGGAAGATCGCGCTCGCCTGCACCCGGGTGCGGACCTGGAGCTTGTCGAAGATGTGCGACACGTGCACGCCGATGGTCCGCTCGCTGATGAACAGCCGCTGACCGATCTCCCGGTTGGTCAGTCCCTCCGCGACGGCGGCGAGCACCTCGCGCTCCCTAGCGGTGAGCACGGCCAACTCGTCCACCGCCGGCCCGGCCTCCGCCGCCGCCTTCCGGGGCCGGGGCACCGGGCGGGCGGCGGCCGAGCTCTCCTCCAGGGTCACCCGGGCCCGGCCAGCCAGGGTACGGATCTCCGAGCTCAGCGGCACCGCGCCCAGCCCCTGCGCCATCTGGTACGCCTGCCGCAGCAGCCTGCCCGCCGTGGCCGGCTTGCTGCGCCGGGTCAGCAACGCCTCGGCCTGCCGCAGCCGCGAGTACGCCGCCGGGTACGGGTGGTTGCGGTGGTCCCACAGCTCCGCCGAGCGGGCCCACAGCTCCGGGTCGCCCTTGCCGTCCAGCCGGCTCACCTCGGCGTCGCACAGCGCCAGGAACCCGTCGGCGACGTAGCGCACCGGGGCACCGGCCTTCTCGCTCTTGCCGGCCACCCGGTCGGCCACCTCGCGCAGCCGACGCACCGCGGTCGGGTCCACCTCGACGGTCCGGCTGGCGTGTGCCTCCGCCTCCGCCCGCAGCCCGTGCCAGGCCAGCGTGGCGAGCACGATGACGTCGTCCGAGCGGCTCTCGGTGAGACCCCGCTGGACGGCCTGCCGGGCCAGGTCGTGCCGCCCCTGCCACATGGCCAGCCCGGCGCGCAGGATCAGCATCGGCAGCACGTGCCGGGCCCCGCCGCCGGCCAGCACCGTGGCCACCGCCTCCAGATCCCGGTCCGAGGCCTCGACGTCGCCGTACCCGACGGAGAGCCGGCAGCGGGCGAGCAGCAGCTCCACCGCGTCGGCGCCGGAGGGGCGGTGCCGCAGCGCCGCCGCAACCACCTTCTCCGCCTCGGCCCACTGGCCGACCCGGAACAGCCCGTTGGTGGCGATGGCCAGCAGCCGGGTCTCCCAGGTGCGGCCGAGCCCCAGCTCGGCGACCCGCTCGGCACCCCGGCGGGCGACCACCACCCCCTCCTCCAGGATGTTCAGCGGACCGGTGAGCAGCTCCGCCAGATGCAGGTACGCGCAGGCGACATCCTCGGGGCGGCCGGACCGCTCGGCGATCGCCAGCGCGTTGCGCATCACCGCCAGCCCGGCGTCCGGGTCCTCCAGGAAGGCCTCGCTGTAGCCGAGCGCGGCGCTGGCCAGCACCAGTTCCGAGGTGGAGCCCTCGACCGCGGCGGCCAGCTCCAGCGCCTCCCGGGCCTGGTCGCCGGCCTCGCCGTACCGGCCGAGGTGCAGCAGCAGCTCGGCCAGCCGGGCGGCGGCAGTGGCCCGCTCGCGGGGGGTGCAGTCGGCGGCCGCCAGGGCCCGCCGGTACTCGGCCTCCGCCGGGGCCGACCGGCCGGCGGCGGCCAGGTAGCGGGCCCGACGGATGTGCAGGTCGCAGGTCGCCGGCCCGGCCGGATCCGCGGTCAGCTCCTCGAGCAGGGCCAGGGCTCGGGCGTGCTCGCCGCAGTGGTGCGCCGTCTCGGCCGCGTGCTCCAGCAGCTCGGCGCGGCTCACCTCGACCGGGTCCGGCCGGTCGCCGTCCGGCGTGACCGCGGCCGGGGCGTCGGCCAGCTGCAACGCCGCCGACCAGTGCCGGTGCGCCTCGGCGTACCCGTGCAGCCGTTCGGCCTCGCGGGCGGCGGCCATCGCCGCCGGCAAGGCCCGGCCCGGCTCGCCGGCCAGCCGCCAGTGGTGGGCCAGCCGGGCCTGGTGCAGCTCGGCGGTGGCCGAGGTCAGCGCCTCGGCGTAGCGCCGGTGCAGCGCGGCCCGCTCGGCGGGCAGCAGCTCGTGCGCCAGCACCTCGGCCACCAGCCGGTGCCGCAGCCGGTAGCCGTCATCGGCGCTGACCAGCAGCCGGTGCGCCACCGCGGCCCGGACCGCGTCGATCAGCTCCCCCTCCGGCAACCGGACCACCTGGGCCAGCAGCCAGTGCTCGACCGGTTCGACGCCCGCGGCGACGGCGTGCACCACCGCGTGCGCGTGCTGCGGCAGCGCATCCACCCGGGCCAGGAAGACCTCGCGCACCGTGTCGGAGAGGCCGTCGCGGCCGTCGCGCAGGTCCCGGGCCAGTTCCTCGACCACAAAAGGGTTGCCGCCGCTGCGCCGCCACATCTGGTCGGCATCGTCGGCGGTCAGCGGCGTGCCGACGATCGCGGCGGCCAGCTCGTCGGTGCCGGCCCGGTCCAGCGGTGCCAGGTCGACCACCCGGACCGAGCGCAGCCGACGCAGCTCGGTGAGCACCCGACGCAACGGGTGCGCGCCCTGCAACGACTCGGCCCGGATCGCGGCGAGCACCGACAGCTGCAGGTCGCCGAGGCCGGCGAGCAGATAGAGCAGAAGCTGGCGGGTGCTCCGGTCGACCCACTGAAAGTCGTCCAGCACGAGGACCAGCGGACGTCCGCCGGCGACCAACTGCAGCCCGCGGGAGACCCGTTCCAGCAGCACGCCCGCGCCGTCCGGGCCCGGGGTCTCCTCGTCGAAGACCTGGAGCAGGCCGCGGACCGCCGAGGCGGTGCGGGCCTCGGCCGGCTCGGCGTCGAAGCGGCGCAACGCCTGGCGCAGCGGATGCAGCGGGGAGGCGTCGCCGATGTCCAGACAGGAGCCGGTCAGCACCAGGGCGCCCGAGTCCCGCAGCCGCTCGCTGGCCTCGGCCAGCAGCCGGGTCTTGCCCACCCCGCTCTCACCGGTGAGGAAGACCGCCGCGGTGTGCCCGGGCGCGACGTCGTCGAGCAGCGCCGACCGGAGGGCCCTCACGGTGTCGGCACGACCGACGAGCGGTGCGGTGTCCACATCGCTGGCCATGGCTCGCAGCCTAGTCACACGCTCCCGCACCGTTCTACGGCCGAGAGGCGACCGTGGTACATCTCGCGTCGACATTGCGACTAAAGGTTGCGGGTGGTCGACATACGTCGTCCTACCGATCCCCCGAGAACCCGGTGGTGAAAGTCTTCGGAGGCCGTCAGGCACCGGGCGGGGGGAAAGGGTGGGTGCGATGCCAATGACCACGATCGTGGGGAGTCGGGAAGCCGTCACCGCCGCGCGCTGGTTGGTGCCCGAGGAGAGACGCACGGTCACCGTGCTCTTCGCCGACATCGTCGGTTCGACCGGTCTGGTGGAGCGGCTCGACCCGGAGGACGTCCGGGAGCTGCAACGCGCGTACTTCGGCACGGTCGCCGGTGTGCTGCGGCGGTGGCACGGCGTGGTGGAGAAGTACGTCGGCGACGCGGTGATGGCGCTGTTCGGGGCGCACGGGACGGACGGGTTCGACGCGTACCGGGCGGTGCGGGCCGGACTGGAGATCCAGGAGGCGCTGGACCGGCGGGCGCCGGCGGGCCTGCGGCTGCGGGTGCGCGTCGGCGTGGCGACCGGCGAGGCCCTGGTCGACCTGGCCGCCACCCGCGACGGCGGGCACGGCACCGCCAGCGGCGCCGTCATCACCACCGCGGCCCGCATCCAGGAGTACGCCCCGCCGGGCGGGGTGGTGGTCTGCGCGGCCACCCGACGGGCCACCGACGGGCTGGTCGACCAGCGCCCGCTGGCCGCGTTGACGGTGGCCGGGAAGGCGCTGCCGCTGGATGTCTGGCGGGTGCTCGGGGTGGCCCGGCCGCGGCCGGCCCGCCACCGGGGCCCGCTGGTCGGCCGGCGCCGCGAGCTGGCCGCCGCCGGCGAGGAGATCGCCCGTGCGGTCCGGGACCGGCGGCCGCGCTGGATCTCCCTGGTCGCTCCGGCCGGCAGTGGCCGCAGCCGGGTGCTGCACGAGCTGACCCGCGCGGTGTCGACGGTGGATGGTGCGCCGGTCCGCTGGTGCGTGGCGCACTGCCCGCCGTACCCGGAGGGGGACCTGGCGCCGCTGGCCGACATGGTCCGCGCGTTCGCCCGGGTCCGCGACACCGACCCGGCCCCGACCGTACGCCGCCGGCTGGCCACGGCGCTGGACGGGCTGCTGCCGCCGGCCCACCGCGGCGCGGCGGCGCACGCGCTGGCCGAGTTCGTCGCGGCGCCGCAGGACGCGGGCGCGGCGGGCCCCGGCGCCGAGGTGTGGCGGGAGGTCCTCCTCGACCTGGCCGCCGGTCAGCCCACCGTGGTGGCGGTGGACGACCTGGACCGGGCGGCCCCGGCGTTGAACCGCTTTCTGCACCGCCTCTTCGCCACGGCGAGCGAGCGGGGACTGCCCCTGGCCGTGGTGGCCACCCACGGTCCGGGCTGGGCCGACCTGCTGCCCGGGGCCACCGGCCGGCGGCGCCGGGTGCCGCTGCCCGCGCTGGGTGCGGTGGACACCGGGCGGCTGCTCCGGCACCTGCTCGACCGTGCTGGTCGACCCGCCGCGCTGGCCGGGGAACTGCTGCCCCTGACCGGCGGGAACCCGGCCGCCGCGCAGGCGTACGTCCGGGCGCTCGCCGAGGACGGCGACCCGGGTGCGGTGCCGGACGCCGTGCGCCGCCGGGTCGACGCCCGCCTGGACCGGCTCGAGGGCGACCAGCGGGCGGTGCTGATGGCCGGCGCGGCCCACGGTGCGGAGTTCCCGGCCGCGACGATGGACCGGTTGCTCGGCTGGACCGACGGTCGGGCGGAGCGGGTGCTGGGCAGCCTGGTCGCGGCCGGCCTGCTGCGCCGGACCGGCCTCGGCGGGTACGCCGTCGCCGAGCCCACGGTGGCCCGGGTGGCCCGGAACCGGCTGCCGCGGGCACTGCGGGCGGAGTTCGCGCGGCGGGGGCGGATCGCCCCGCAGCCGGCGGTGGCCGCACCGGCGGAAGCGGGCCGGGGACCGAACTCGCTGGCCGGCGCGGGGGCGCACCCGGACGCCGTTCCCACCACGGCCGGGCTCGCGAGCCGGTCGACTGCCGGCCCCCTCGCCGGCGCCCCGGCGGCCTGCCCGACGGTGGCGGGCCGCCCGGCGCGGCCGGGTTCCGGACGGTCTCCGGCGCCGGTCGAAACCGGTCCGGCCGTCCGCCGGAAGCCGGTCTTCGTTCCACTGCCTCCGCACCGCGCCGCGGAGGCCGCCCACCCACCGTCCCCGTCCCGGTACGCCGGCCTGCCGCAAACCGGGCCGTCCAGGGCGGGCGGCGCACCGGTGGACGGTCGCCGGCAGGCCCTCCCGGCCGTCGGGCCGCCGACCCTGGCGCGACGGGGCCGGGGACCGGCGGACGGGACAACCGCACGGTGGCGACCACGGGGGCGCGGTCACACCGGCACGTTCGCCGGGTCGCTGACGCTCGTGGCGGCGTGAGCCCGGGGCCGGGGCGGAGCGGGCACGGGGCCGCTCCGCCCCGGCGCCGCCCGGACGGCCGTGCCGTGCCGTGGCCGCTGCCCCACCTCGTCATGGGCGCCGGATGACCCTTCGCTGCTGTCTTCGCTGCCCCGCCTCGTCACCCCTGCCAGGCCAGGTTCACGGACCGCCCCTCCTTCTGTCGCCACTGGCACCGCCTTGTGCCCGCCACCAGACAGGGCGAGCCTTCATGGAGCGCCGGAACAGTTCCTCCGCACTCCCTACAGACCTGATGGCGTAAACGATTCAGGCCGTCCGTCATCGGCTGAGTCGTTCACGCCATCAGGTCGAAAGGGCCTGATGAGGACAACCTCCCGCCGGCCGATCCATTCACGTCATCAAGTTCGTAGCCTCGGCAGGAACACTCCGGCAGGCGGCGCCGCACGTGCACCCGGTGCTGCAGCGCCGGCCGGGGCGCGCAACCAGACCGAGCTGCGCAACCTGGCCAGCGAGCTGGACTCGGTACGCGCGTTCACCGCAGCCGCTCCGACAGCCCGGCATCGCAGCGCCAGGGACAGCGCCATGCCGGCGACCGGACGCGCGCAGGCCACCCCGGAACGGGCCGCGCAGCGGCACCGACCGGGCCGGGGCATCGGGCCGATCTGGCGGGCACTCATCGACGCCGGCCGCCGCCCTGCGCAGGTCGCCGCCGGGCACAGGTTGCGGCGCGGCGCAGGTTGCGGCGCGGCACAGGTTGCGGCGCGGCACAGGTCACCGCCCGGCACGGGTTGCGGCGTGGCGGGACCGGAAACTGGCGGCGGCGGTCGCCGCGGCGGTGACCCCGCGCCGAGGCTCAGCAGGCGGCGAGGAACGGCAGGGCGCGGTCCCAGGTCAGCGCCGCCGCCAGGGCGTCGTGGTCGGGCACCTCGGGGTCGGTGTAGAGGTGGCCAGGCCCCGGGTAGCGGTACACGGACAGCTCGGCGCCGGCGGCGGTCATCGCCCGTCGCCACTCGTCCAGCTCGTCCGGCGGCTCGTACTCGTCGGGGTCGGCGAGGTGCAGTTGCACCGGCAGGCCCGGGCGCACCGACTCGGGATCGGCGCCGGTGCCGTGCAGCAGGAGCAGCGCCGCCGCCTGCGGCCGCTCGCCGAGCAGCGCTCCGGCCACCCCGGCGCCCATCGAGAAGCCGGCGAGCACCGTCTCGGCCGGAAGGTCCCGCGCCGCCGCGCGAGCCCGCGCCAGCACGGTGTCCCGGCCGACCTTGTCGAGCAGCGCGAAGCCGTCCTCGACGATGTCGACGGCCGGCAGCCCGTACAGGTCCGGGGTGGTCACCTCGTGCCCGGCGGCGCGCAGCCGGTCGGCGGCGGCCAGCACGGCGGGCCGCAACCCGTAGACGGAGTGCAACAGCAGGATGTTTGCCATCGGCTCATCCTGCTGCCGGGTCGGCGGCAGATCGGGCAGCCGCGCCGGTGGCAGCTCAGCCCAGGGACTCGATCCGGGCCACCAGCTCGGCCGGCGGCGGCATCGCCGCGATCTCCCGGCTCACCTGCCGGGCAGCGACGGCGAGCTGGGTGTCGGTGACCAGCCGGGTCAGGACGTCGGCGCTGATCCCACCGGCCGGCGCGGCGATGCCGGCGCCCCGGTTCGCCGCCAGGGTGGCGTTGTACCGGCGGTCGCCCGGACCCGTGGTGGCGAGTTGCGGCACCCCGGCGACCAGCGCGCCGAGCACGCTGCCCGCGCCGCCGTGGTGGACCAGCGCCGCGCTGGCCGGCAGGGCGGCGTTGAGCGGGATCCAGTCGACGGTCCGGACGTTGGCCGGCAACGCCGAGCGGGCCAGCCGCCCGTGCGGCCGGACCAGGACGAACTCGGCGTCCACCCGGTCGGCGGCGGCGACCACGGCCCGCATCGGGCCCGCCCCGCCGGGACCGGCCACGGTGCTCCGGCTGACCAGCACGCGCGGCCGTTCCCCGGGCTCGCGCAACCAGGCCGGCAGCTCCCCGCCGCCGTACGGCTCGTATCTCATCGGCCAGCCGTCCTGGGTCACCACGCTGGGCGGGGCGACGGCGATCGCCCCGGCGGGTGGCGGGATCGCGGCGACGTGGTGCCGGCGCAGCGCCCGGGTCAGCCGTGCCGTGGTGACCCGGACCAGCTCGCGCCCGTCGAAGAGCGAGTTCTCGTGGCGTACCGCCGGGACGCCGACCCGGGCGGCCGCGAGCGCGCCGGCCGCCGCGAACGGCTCGTACATCACCACGTCGGGGGACCATTCCCGGGCCAGGGCGACCAGGCCGTCGGCCAGTTCGTCGTTGACCTGCCCGAAGAGGAGGGCGGCGCCGCGGGTGCCGGCCGTACCGGCCAGCTCGGCCCGCGCGATCAGCGGATGCCGCAGCAGGACGCCGCGGGCGATCCGTCCGAAGTCGAACGCCGGCGCGACGTCGCGGACCGGCAGGCCGGACCGGGCCGCGGCGAGGCCGTCGGCCGCCGTGGCGACCAGCACCTCGTGCCCGGCGTCGCGCAGGGCTAGGGTGAGCGGCAGCAGCGGGAACACGTGACCGATCAGGGGCGCGGACGCCACCAGCACACGCATGCCCCGATCTTAGGCCGGGTCCACCGTCCGGTGGGGACACGGCGGGGCTCAGCCGGCCGCGCCGCCCCGCGTCTCCCGGGACAGGGTGCGGCTGCGGCCGCGGAACTCGGCGACCACCTCGTCGTCCCGCCAGACCGTGACGTCGTAGATGCCGCTGCGGCCGTAGCGGACCCGCTCGGTGGCCCGGGCCTCCAACAGGTCGCCCTCGCGCACCGGACGGAGGAAGCTGATCTCGCCGCCGGCGGCCACGGTGGCCGGGCCGTGGCTGTTGCAGGCCAGCGCGAACGCGGTGTCGGCGAGCAGGAAGACGAAGCCGCCGTGGCCGATCGCGTGGCCGTTGAGCATGGTCGCGGTGACCCGCATCCGGGCCACCGCCGCGCCGTCGCCGGCCGAGACCAGCTCGATGCCGAGCCCTTTGGAGGCCACGTCGGCGTCGAACATGTCGTGGGCCGCCGTGCGGCCGTCCTGCTCCGCCACCTCAGTGCCCCCGCCGCTGGTCGACGATCCGGCGCATCTTGCCCATCGACCGTTCCACCCCGTCGGGCTCGATGACCTGCACCGCCACGCTCACCCCGATGGTGTCCTTGACCTGCTGCACCAGGGCCGCCCCGGCCCGCTCCGCCTCGTCGGCGGGCACCCCGGCCCGCCGCTCCACCTTGACGGTGAGGGTGTCCAGCCGGCCCTGTCGGTCCAGCACGCACTGGAAGTGCGGCGACAACGCGGGCGTACGCAGGATCAGCTCCTCGATCTGGGTGGGGAAGACGTTCACCCCGCGGACGATCATCATGTCGTCGGTCCGGCCGGTGATCTTCTCGATCCGCCGCATCGTCCGGGCGCTGCCGGGCAGCAGCCGGGTCAGGTCGCGGGTGCGGTAGCGGACCACCGGCATGGCCTCCTTGGTGAGCGAGGTGAGCACCAGCTCGCCCTGCTCACCGTCGGGCAGCACCGCTCCGGTGACCGGGTCGATGATCTCCGGGTAGAAGTGGTCCTCCCACAGGTGCAGACCGTCCTTGGTCTCCACGCACTCGACCGCCACCCCGGGCCCCATCACCTCGGACAGGCCGTAGATGTCGACGGCGTGCATGTCGAGGCGCTGCTCCATCTCGCGGCGCATGTCCTCGGTCCACGGCTCGGCGCCGAAGATGCCGACCTGCAGCGAGGTGGATCTCGGGTCGACGCCCTGGCGTTCCATCTCGTCCACGATCGCCAGCATGTAGGTGGGGGTGACCATGATGACGTCCGGCTCGAAGTCGCGGATGAGCATCACCTGCCGCTCGGTCATCCCGCCGGAGACCGGGATGACCGTGCAGCCCAGCTCCTCGGCGCCGTAGTGCGCGCCGAGCCCGCCGGTGAAGAGCCCGTAACCGTAGGCGACGTGCACCCGGTCGCCGGGGCGTCCGCCGGCGGCCCGGATGGAGCGGGCCATCAGCTTCGCCCAGGTGGCGACGTCGTTGCGGGTGTAGCCGACCACGGTGGGGCGGCCGGTGGTGCCGGAGGAGGCGTGCAGCCGGGCGATCCGCTCCCGGGGCACCGCGAACATCCCGAACGGGTAGTTCTCCCGCAGCTCGGCCTTGCCGGTGAACGGGAAGCGGGCCAGGTCGGCCAGGTCGCGCAGGTCGTCCGGGTGGGCCCCGGCCGCCTCGAAGGCCCGGCGGTAGTGCGGCACGTTGTCGTACGCGTGCCGCAGCGACCAGCGGAGCCGGTCCAGTTGCACCGCCCGCAGCTCGTCCACGGACGCCCGCTCGACGGGCTCCAGTTCCTCGGGACGAGGGGTGCGGTCCTGCACGGTTGCCTCCTGCACGACGATCCTCGACGCCGCCGAGCGCCGGGCGATGCCGCACACCGTACGCCCGTACCGTGGGCGCTGCCAGGTCAGGGGCCTGCCAGAGGACCGGTCAGGGGGCGGCGGGCAGCCGGTGCAGCGCGTCGACCAGGGGCGCCAGCTCCGGGGTGCGCTCGGCCTCGGCGAGCGCGTCGGCGAGCACCCGGTCGTGGGTGGGGCGGGCCCGGGCGAGCAGGTCGGAGCCGGCCGGGGTCAGCTCGGTGTAGATGCCGCGCCGGTCGTCCGCGCAGAGGACCCGGGTCAACAGCCCCCGGTCCTCCAGTCGGGTGACCAGGCGGGTAGTGGCGCTGCCGGAGAGCGCCGCGGCGCGGGCCAGCTGGCGCATCCGCATGTGCCAGCCGTCCTGGCGGGAGAGCGCGTCGAGCACCGTGTATTCGACGACGGAGAGGTCGTGCTCGGCCTGGAGGGCACGCTCCAGAGCGGTCTCGATCAGGCCGTGCAGCGCGGCGAGGGTGCGCCAGCCCTGCGCGCGGATCTCGACCGCGTCGTCGGCGATCCCCATGCCGCCCCCTCCGGTGTGATCTGGACGTCTCCCCAGGCTAGCACGCTTGCGCCGATAGGCAGCGCGTGCAACTATTTAGTTGCTCGCGCGGGTAGTTGCATACGCGCTTAATCTTCTGTCACACGGATGGGAACGGAATGTCTCACCGCTCGACCGCACTCCCCGGCGGTCTGCTCGCTCTGGCGATCGGAGCCTTCGGCATCGGACTCACCGAATTCGTGATCATGGGGCTGCTCCCTCAGGTCGCCGCCGACTTCGCGGTCAGCGAGTCGACCGCCGGCTGGCTGATCTCCGGGTACGCCCTCAGCGTCGCCATCGGCGGAGTCGCGCTCACCGCCGCCGTCACCCGGCTCCGCCGCAAGCACGTGCTGCTCGGCCTGATGGTGCTCTTCATCGCCGGCAACCTGCTCTCCGCCCTGGCCGGCGACTACGCCACCATGCTGGCCGGCCGGATCGTCGCCGCGCTCTGCCACGGCGCGTTCTTCGGCATCGGCGCGGTGGTGGCGGCCGGCCTGGTCCCGCCGGCCCGCCGGGCGGGCGCGGTCGCGCTGATGTTCACCGGCCTGACCATCGCCAACGTGCTCGGCGTGCCTTTCGGCACCTTCCTCGGCCAGCACTTCGGCTGGCGCGCCACCTTCTGGGCGATCACCGGCATCGGGCTGGTCGCGCTGGTCGGGCTGGCCCTGCTGGTGCCCGGGCGCGGGCCGGCCACCGAGGCGGCACCCACCGGCGGGCTGCGCGGCGAACTGCGCGCCTTCACCCGGCCACAGGTCTGGTTCTCGCTGGTGATCACCGTCCTCGGCTTCGGCGGCATGTTCGGCGCGTTCACCTACATCGCGTACACGCTGACCGAGGTGAGCGGCTTCGCCACCGCGACCGTGCCGTGGCTGCTGGTCCTCTTCGGTGTCGGGCTCTTCGTCGGCAACCTGGCCGGCGGCCGGGCCGCCGACACGTCGCTGTCCCGCACCCTGGTCACCGTGCTGGCGGTGCTCACCGCGGTGCTCGTCGGCTTCGCGCTGACCGCCACCAGCCCGGCGCTGGCCGTCGTCTCCCTGGTGCTGATGGGCGCGTTCGGCTTCGCCACCGTGCCGCCGCTGCAGATGCGGATCATGAAGTACGCCCACCAGGCCCCCACCCTGGCCTCCGGCGCGAACATCGCCGCCTTCAACGTCGGCAACGCCCTCGGCGCCTGGATCGGCGGGCTGGCCATCAGCGCCGGGCTCGGCTTCACCGCCCCGATCTGGGCCGGTGCCGGGCTCACCCTGCTCGGCCTCGCCGTGCTGCTGGTCGCCGAGCGGCACGCCCGCCGGTCGGCGGCCGGCGTCTCGCCCGCCCGCGAGCTGGTCGACGCCGCCGCCTGACCGTCACCCCGGTGGGACGGCGGCGAGCGGTCCCGGCCGGCGGAGCCGCCCGGGACCGGTCCGGCGGCGGGGTTATGCTCGCGGGGACCGGCGGTGGGGCCCGCCGTCCCGGCTGTGCCGGGAAAACCGCGACACGCTCGCCAACGGTCCCTGCCAGTGATGCCCGTCCTGGTGGGGAGGCACAGTGACACAACCACCCGAACGCCGCGTCGACCCGGACGTCGACCTGCGCGTACCCGCCGACCGCGGGGAACTGACCGCCCACCCGGCGGCGGTGCTGGGCGCCATCGCGGCCGGGGGCGTGCTCGGCGCGCTGGCCCGGGCCGGTCTCCAGGCGGCCTTCCCGCGCCCGCCCACCGGCTTCCCGTGGGCCATCTTCGGCCTCAACCTCACCGGCTGCCTGCTGATCGGCGTGCTGATGGCGGTGCTCACCGCCCGCCCGGCCGGCCCGCTGGTCCGGCCGTTCCTCGGCGTCGGGGTGCTCGGCGGCTACACCACCTTCTCCACCTACGTGGTGGACGTGCAGCGGGCGGTGGCCGCCGGGGCACCGGGCATCGCGCTGGCGTACCTCGCGGCGACCCTGGTCGGGGCGCTCCTTGCCGTGTGGATGGGGGACGCGGCGGCCGGCCTGGTGCTGGCCCGGGCCGGTGCCGGGGAGCGGCGGTGACCGTCCTGCTGATCGCGATCGGGGCCGCGCTCGGCGCCCCGCTGCGCTACCTGACCGACCGGGCGGTGCAGGCCCGGCACGGCTCGCCCTTCCCGTGGGGGACGCTGACCGTCAACGTGGCCGGCTCGCTGCTGCTCGGCGCGGTGGCCGCGGTGCCGGCGAGCCCGGCGGTGACCGCGCTGGTCGGCACCGGCTTCTGCGGCGCGCTCACCACCTGGTCCACGCTCAGCTACGAGACGCTGCGGCTGACCCGCACCGGCGCCCGCCGCCACGCCGTGGCGAACGTGCTGGCCAGCGTGCTCGCCGGGCTGGGCGCGGCCACCCTGGGCTACGCGCTCGCCCGCGCGTTCATCGGCTGACCGGCCTGGCAGGCCGCCGCGTGTCGCCAGGAGGAGCCAGCGCACTGCTCCGCCGGCTACCCGGTCTCCCGCGCCGGGCGCCCGGCCCGCTCGTCCGGCCGGGCCGCCCGCACCACGTCGCCGGACGCCTCCGCCACCCGGGCGAGCACGCGCGCGGCCCGGATCTCGATCAACCGGTAGCCGGCCCGCACCGCCAGGGCTGACGCGGCGCGGCCGT
Source organism: Micromonospora sp. RTBAU3-60 (assembly GCF_054963695.1). Taxonomy (NCBI): domain Bacteria; kingdom Bacillati; phylum Actinomycetota; class Actinomycetes; order Micromonosporales; family Micromonosporaceae; genus Micromonospora; species Micromonospora sp. RTBAU3-60. The sequence goes on from NZ_JBUEGB010000019.1 coordinate 15,769, forward strand.
GTTCGCGGGCCGCGTCGAGGTCGCCGGCGGCCAGCCCGGCGTCGGCGAGGCCGGCCAGGGCGGTCGCCTCACCCCAGCAGAACCGGGTCCGTCGGGCCAGCTCCAAGGCCCGGCGGTGCTCCGCCGCGGCCTCGGCCGGCCGGCCCAGCGCCAGCAGGACCCGGCCGAGCGCGTCCAGCGTCCACGCCTCGGTGCCGGTGTCGCCGATCTCCCGGGTGAGCGCCACCGCCCGCTCGGCGTCGGGCCGGGCCTCCGCCGCCCGGCCCGTCGCGCACCAGAGCACCGCCCGGCCGGCCAGGGCGGTCGCCTCGCCATACCGGTAACCGAGCTCGCGGTTGGCCACGAGCGCCCGTGCGTACAGTTCCTCGGCGGCGTGGTGGTCGCCGAGGTCCCGGCGGGCGTTTGCCAGGTCGACCAGGAGGACGGCCACGTTGTACCGGGCTCCGGCCCGCTCGCCCCGCTCCAGCGCCGCCCGGAAGTGGTCGTCCGCCTCGGCCAACTCGCCCAGCTGCCAGTACGCGAAGCCGAGGTTGGCCAGGGACATCACCTCCCCGCCGTCGATGCCGAGCTGCCGGTTGAGTTCCAGCGAGTGGCGGGCGCAGGTGAGCGCCGCCTGCGGGTCGCCGAGGCGCTGGTGCACCGCGCTCAGGTTGTTCAGCATCCCGGCGCGCCCCTCCGGCCAGCCGTCCCCAACGTCGATCCGCAGCCCGTCGAGCAGGTGCAGCCGGGCCTCGTCGTACCGTCCGCTGGTCACGTGCACCAGGGCGATGCTGTGGTGCATGGCGGCCTGCGCCCGCGGATCGTCCTCGGCCCGGGCGGCCGCCAACGCGACCGTCGCCGCCGCCAGCCACTCCTCACGGCGCCCCCGCTGGTGGAAGTAGGCCCGCAGCGCGTCGGTGAGGTGCCAGGCGTACCGGCGGGGGCCGTGCCGGGCGGCCTGTTCCACCGCCGCGGTCAGGTTCGTCCACTCGGCGTCGAGCCAGGCCAGCGCCGCCTGCGTGGTGGGGAACGGGTCCGCCGGGACCGGGCGCGGCAGCCGGACGAAGTGCGGGATGAGCCGGCGGCCCGCCGCGTCCGCGGCCTCGAGGTAGTGGTCGAGGAGGCGCTGTCGGGCCCGGCCCCGCCGCGTGCTGTCCTCCTCCCGGGTGACCCGGTCGACCGCGTACCGGCGGAGCAGGTCGTGGCAGCGGTACCGCCCGCCGGGTTGCGCCTCGACCAGGTGGGCCGCGACGAGCGCTCGCAGCAGCCGTTCGGCCACGGCCGGCGCCGCCGCGACCAGGGCACCCGCCGCCCCGGCGGCGAAACTCGATCCGGGCACCAGCCCGAGCCGGCGGAACATCCGCCGCTGCTCCCCCGGCAGCGCCCGGTACGACAGCGCGAACGCTTTGGTCACCGCCCCTTCCTCGGCACCGTCGACGGTGAGCCCCGCCAGCGGGTCACCCTCGGCGAGTTCCCGGGCCAGCCCGGCGATCTGCGGCTCCCCGTCGGCCTGCAGGTTGGCGGCCGCGATCCGCAGGGCCAGCGGGAGGTGTCCGCAGAGCCGGGCGAGCTGGGCCGCCGCGGCGGCCTCGGCCTGGACGGCCCGGTCACCCAGCAGCGCGGCCAGCAGGCGTGCCGAGTCCGTCGGGGTGAGCACGTCCAGCGGCAGCGTCCGGGCGCCGGCCCGGACCACGAGTTCGCCGAGACGGTGCCGGCTGGTGACCAGCACGGTGCCGCCGGACGGGATCAGGGGCAGCACCTGGCCCGCGTCGCGGGCGTTGTCCAGCACCAGCAGGACGTCCCGCCCGGACAGCAGGGAGCGGAACAGCGCCGCCCGTGCGTCCAGCTCGTCGGGGACGGCCCCCGGGTCGACGCCGAGCCCACCCAGGAGCTGGGCGAGCGCGGCGGACGGCGGGACCGGCTCCCGCTCGGCGTCGAAGCCGCGCAGGTCGAGGTAGAGCTGGCCGTCGGGGAAGGCGTCGCGTACCCGGTGCGCCCAGTGCACCGCCAGGGCCGTCTTGCCGACCCCCGCCGTGCCGCTGACCACCCAGATCCGGGTGCCGGTGGACGGCTCGTGCAGGGTGGCGTCCAGCCGGGCGAGGTTGGCGTCCCGGCCGGTGAAGCCGGGCACGTCGTGGGGGAGCTCGGCGGGACGCACGGCACGGCCGGCGCCGCCGGGCAGGTCCAACACCGGGTCGGCCCGGAGGATGAGCTGCTGGAGGCGCCGCAGTTCGGGCGCGGGGTCGAGGCCGAGCTCCTCGGCGAGCAGGGCCCGCACCCGCTGGTAGGTGGCCAGCGCCTCGTCGGCGCGGCCCTCCCGGTGCAGGGCGAGCATGAGCCGGCCGACCAGCCGCTGCCGGCCGGGCTGTCGGGCGACCTGGTCGGTCAGTTCGCCGACCACCTGCCGGGCACGCCCCAGCCGCAGCAGCGCCTCCGCCCGGTCCTCCACGGCCGTCCACCGGGCCTCCGTCAGCCCGGCGCAGAGCCGGTGGCGTACGTCGTCGTCGGCGACGTCGGCGAGCGCCTCCCCCCGCCAGAGGCCCAGCGCCCGGTCGAGCAACTCGACCGCGGTCTCGTCGCCAGCGGTCCGGGCCCGCGCGGTCAGCGCGGTGAACCGGTGCGCGTCGACCGTGTCGGGGTCCACCCGCACGAGGTAGCCGGCACCGCGGCTCACGATCTCCACCGGCGCGCCGATCCGGCGGAGGACGGTACGCAGCCGGGAGACCAGCGCCTGCAGGGTGCCCCGGGCGCTCGGCGGCGGCGACTCGCCCCAGACCAGGTCGATCAGCCGGTCGACCGGTACGACCCGGTCCGGCTCCAGCAGCAGCGCCGCGAGGACGAGCCGCGGTTGTCGCCCACCGACGTCGACGCGGGTCTGCTCGGACCACACCTCCACCGCGCCCAGGATCCGGAACTCCATCGGCCAACCTCCCCGGTGCCGGAGTATGCCGGTCCGCGGTGCACCCGTTGCAAGCCGGTTGCAAGGAGGCTGCACGAGCGGGAAGGCAGGCTCGTGCCGCCGGCCGGGCGCCTGGGCCGTCCTGGGCGTATGCGCGGCCGGCAGGGACCGCTCCGGCGACCTCTGATGGGGGGACGGCGAGTGACGACGATCAGGCGGCCCGGCCCACGCCGGCCGGGCCTGGGAGCGGGCGCGGTCGTGGTGACCGGCCACGCGGCCACGGTGACGCTCGGGCGGGCCGACTCGGCGTGGGCATGACCCGGAACCGGGTCGCCGGTGCCGAGCGGATCGCGGTGTTCACCGCCGTGCTCCGCTCGGCGCCGGGTGTCCGTACCTGACCGGCGGGGACGGCGGGTGGGCGGCAACCCATCCGCCTCGGGGGCGGCCGGCCCGGACTACGGAACCGGGCCGGCCGGCCCGCCGGCCAGCCGCAGGTCGACCACCGGGCCGACGACGAACACCGCCGGCGGCGCGACGTCCTCCCGGGCGACGAGCCCGCCCACCTCGTCCAGCCGCGACGACCAGGTCCGCTGGCCGAGTTGCCCGGCGTCCCGGACCACCAGCACCGGGGTGTCCGGGGCGCGGCCGTGCTCGACCAGCGCCGCCGCGATCTTCGCTATGGTCTCCACCGCCATCAGCAGCACCACCGTGCCCCGGGCGCGGGCCAGCGCCACCCAGTCCACCAGGGAGTCCGGGTGCCCGGGCGGCAGGTGCCCGGAGACCACGGTGACGTCGTGCGCCACCCCGCGGTGGGTCACCGGCACCCCGGCCAGGGCGGGGGCGGCGACGGCGCTGCTCACCCCGGGGACCAGCACGGTCTGCACCCCGGCCGCCGCGCAGGCCAGCACCTCCTCGTGGCCGCGCCCGAAGACGTACGGGTCGCCGCCCTTGAGGCGGACCACCCGCTTCCCGGCCCGGGCGTGCGCGATCAGCGTGTCGTTGATGGTGTCCTGCGCCATCGACGGCCCGCGGGGCACCTTGGCCGCGTCCACCAGCAGCACGCCGGGGCGCAGCCGGCGCAGCAGCCCGGCCGGGGCGAGCCGGTCGGCCACCACCACGTCCGCGGCGTCCAGCAGCGCCTGCCCGCGTACGGTGATCAGGTCGTCGGGGCCGGGGCCGCCGCCCACGACGGCGACCTGGCCGGGACGCAGCGCCGGCTCGTGGTGGTGATCGTGATGGGGATGGTGGTGGTGGCCGGACCCGTCGGCCGGGTCGTCGGGGTGGTGGTGCGGGGTCTGCGGCCGGCCCACCTTGTCGACGAACCCGGGCAGCGCCACCCGGTACGCGCAGGTGTCGCAGTTCATCCGGATGTCCCCGCGCAGCGCCTCGGCGTGCCGTTCCAGCACCAGGTCCGCCAGGGGGTCGCAGTCGCCGATCAGGTCGGCGACGCGGACGTCCAGCCCCGGGTGGTCGACGGCGAACTCCCGGGCCTGCGCCGCGATCCGGTCCGGCAGCACCCCGGCGAAGAGGAAGTACGGGGCGACCACGATCCGGCGGGCGCCGAGCCGGCGCAACCGCTCCAGCACGACGGGCACGGCCGGCTCGGCGAGCGAGATGAAGCCCGGTTCGACGCCGGCATAGCCGCGCCCCTCCCAGAGCAGCCGGGCCACCTTCGCGACCTCGGCGTTGGCGTCCGGGTCGGTGGAGCCGCGCCCGATCAGGGCGACCCAGGTGCCGGCCCGGTCGGCGCCGGCCAGCGTCGCGTCGATCCGGTCGGCCAGGGTGTCGTGCAGCAGCGGGTGCGGCCCGAGCGGCCGGCCGTACGCGTACCGCAGGCCGGGGTGGCGCTGCCGCTCCCGCGCGAGGGCGGCGGGGATGTCGCCCTTGCCGTGCCCGGCGGCGGCCAGCACCAGGGGCAGCGCGACCAGGTGCCGGTGCCCCCGCCCGACCAGCGCGCCGACCGCGTCGGTGAGCGGCGGACGGGACAGCTCGATGAAGCCGCCGTCGACGTCGTCGACCACGCCCCGGCGGCGGATCCGCTCGACGAGCGCGGCGAACTGGGCGACACCGGCCACGCTGCGGGTGCCGTGCCCGACGATGAGCAGCGGGGTACGGTCCTTCACTCTTCCTCCTGATACAGCAGGGCGTTGACGGCGGCGGCGGCGACCGCCGAGCCGCCCTTCTCCCCCACGTTGGACACGGCGGGCAGGCCGCTGGCCCGCAGCGCCGCCTTGGACTCGGCGGCCCCGACGAACCCGACCGGCAGCCCGATCACCAGCGCCGGCGCCGCCGCCAGTTCGATCAGTTCCACCAGCGCGGTCGGGGCGCAGCCGACCACCCAGACCGCGCCAGGGCCGACCCGCTGGTACGCGATCCGCACCGCCGCCGCCGACCGGGTGAGGCCGGCGGCGCAGGCCAGGTCCGCGGTGGCCGGTTCGGCGACCGGGCAGACGAGGTCCCGCCCGGCCCGGGTGATCCCGGCGGCGACCATCCACACGTCGGTGACGATCGGCGCCCCGGCCCGCAGCGCGGCCAGCCCAGCGGCGAGCGCCTCCTCGGCGCAGACCAGGTCGGTGACGTAGTCGAGGTCGGCGCTGGCATGCACCACCCGCTCGGTGACCGCGCGGGTCAGCGGCGGCAGGTGGGACAGGTCCACCCGCGCGCGCAGGATCCGGTACGACTCCGCCTCGATCGGGTGCACGACCCGGCTCACCGCGCCACCCCGGTTCGGGGTCGCGTGGCGGGCCGCCCCGGCTCGCTCCACGCGCTCACGAGTCCGCCCTCCGTAGCGCCGGTCGTCGCCGGGTGGCCGTCGAGGTCATCGCTCTCCTCCGGGTCGGGGTCGACGCGGATGGCGTCCACCGGACAGATCTCCAGGCACTCCAGGCAGCCGGTGCAGCGGTCGGTGACCCGCAGGCCGTCGGGGGTGGGGCGGATGGCGTGCACGGGGCAGGTGAGCAGGCAGGCGCCGCAGCCCTGGCAGGCGCCGACGGTCACCCGGGCGGCGGTCACTCCCGCCACCGGTAGCCCCGCGGGGTGACCATCCGGCCGGCGACCACCCGGGTCTGCGAGCTGCCGACCACGACCACGCTGTACATGTCGACCAGCGCGGGATCGAGGGTGGCGAGGGTGGCCAGGTGGACGCGTTCGCCGGGCCGGCTGGCCTGGCGTACCACCCCGACCGGGGTGTGCGGCGGGCGGTGCGCGGCGAAGGTCTTCAGCGTTTCCCCGAGCTGCCAGTCCCGGGCCCGGCTGCGCGGGTTGTAGAGCACCGCCACGAAGTCCGCCTCGGCGGCGGCGGCCACCCGGCGGGCGATCACCGCCCACGGGGTGTGCAGGTCGGACAGGCTCAGGTAGGCGTGGTCGTGCCCGAGCGGCGCGCCGAGCAGGGCGGACGCGGCGAGCCCGGCGGTCACCCCGGGCACCCCGACCACGTTGATCCGGTCGTCGGCGTGGTCGAGGGCGGGGCTGGCCATCGCGTACACCCCGGCGTCGCCGGACCCGACCAGCGCGACGGCGTGGCCGGCGGTGGCCTCGGCGACCGCGGCTCGGGCCCGTTCCTCCTCCGCCCCGAGGCCGCTGGCCAGCACCCGGGTGCCGGGGCGGAGCAGGTCGCGCACCTGGTCGACGTACTGGTCGAGGCCGACGACCACGGCGGCCCGGCGCAGCTCGGCGACGGCGCGCGGGGTGCGCAGGTCGGCCGCGCCGGGGCCGAGCCCGACGAGCGCGAGGCGGCCGCGCGGGGCGTGCCGGGCGATCGCGACGGTGGCCATCGCCGAGGCGGTCTTGGGCACCAGCAGGGTGCCGCCGCCGCGCAGCGCCGCGGCCTCCGCGACGCTCGGTGTGCCGACGGCGGCGCGGACCACCTCGCTGGGGTGCGGCACGTCGACCGCCGCCAGCTCCGCCGCCGGCCAGGTCACCAGGGGGACGCGGTACACCTCGGCGGTGGCCCGGATGCCCGCCTCGTCGGCCTTGACGTCCACGCTGGCCAGGTGGCGCAGGCTGGCCGGACTCAGGCCGGCGTCGGCGAGCGCCCGGCGCAGCAGGCCGGCCACCTCGTCGGCGGGTACGCCCCGGCTGGACCCGATGCCGGCGACCAGGGACGGGGGCCGCAGCACCACGGTCCGGTCGTCCAGCGGCACCAGCCGGTCGGTGACCAGGATCCGCCAGCCCGCGTCGCGCTGCCGCCCGTCCGCCGGCCGGGCCGGGGCGGGGTGGGCGGGTCCGGCGGCGGCCGAGACCGGCGTCCCGATGCCGGCGGGCGGCTCGACCTGGACCCGGACGTTGGCCGGCAGGGCGGGCAGCGGCCAGGTGGCGTCGGCGACCAGCCGGACCGGCTCGCCGTCGAGGAGCGCCCGGGACACCGCGGCCACCGCCCCCTCCACCGGCCAGCCGAGGGTGTCCAGCCCGGGCAGGCCGACCGCGTCGGTGGCGGTGGTGACCACGGGCCGGGCGTCCAGCAGCGCACCGACCTGGGCGGCGAGGGCGTTGGCGCCGCCGGCGTGCCCGCCGAGCAGGGCCACCGCGTGCCGGGCCGCCTCGTCGACCACCACCACGGCCGGGTCGGTGCGCTTGTCGCCGAGCAGCGGGGCGAGGATCCGGACCACCGCGCCGGTGGCCAGGAACGCCACCACCGCGTCGCACTCCGCCCAGGCGGCCCGCAGCGCGTCGGCGGTGGTCGCCGCCTCGATGAGCCGGGCGTGCGGCCACGCGGCGGCGAGGGTGCCGGCGTGCCGGCGGCCGGCGGCGGTGGCCGCGACGAGTCCGACCAGGAGGGGCCCCCGCTCGACGTCTCCGGCAGCGGACGGGTCGGTGAACAGGTCCGAGTGTGTGGTCATGGCTTTCTCCAGGCGGACGGTTCCGGCAGCTCGCCGGTGAGCACGACGACCGGGTTGGTGGCGGCGAGCCGCAGGGAACCGCCGGGCAGGTCGGCGAGGCGGGCGGCGGCGAGCTGGCTGCCCTCGACCGCGTACCCGGCGGCGCGCAGCAGGTGGACGGCCGGGGCCACCCGGTCCAGGGCGGCGAGGGCGGCCACCACCCGGGGCGGGCGGCGGGCGGCCACCGCGGCGAGCACGTCCGTGCCGCCCCCGCCGACGAAGACGGCGTCCGGGTCGGGCAGGGCGTCCAGGGCCGCCGGGGCGGCGCCGGCCACCACCCGGACGTCGACGCCGTGCCGGGCGGCGTTGGCCCGGATCGGCGCGTCCGGATCGCGTTCCACGGCGATGACCGCCGCGCCGAGCAGGGCGCACTCGATGCCGACCGAGCCGCTGCCGGCGCCGACGTCCCAGACCAGCCGGCCGAGGCGGGGCCGCAGCCGGGCCACCACGAGGGCGCGCACCTCCGCCTTGGTGATCATGGAGGCGCGGTGGGCGTACGCGGACTCGGGCAACGCCCAGCCCGCGGCGGGCGCGGCGGCGGGCTGGTTGTCGGCCCGCATCCGGTCGGCCGGCACCGCGTCCGGGGCGAGGCTGAGCACGACGTGCGGGTCGGCCCAGACCGTCGCGGCGGCCTGCTCGGGAGTCGTCCAGGTGAGCCGCTCGTCCGGCGTGCCGAGTTGCTCGACCACGACCAGCCGGCGGGACCAGCCCGCCAGCCCGGCGCCGACCTCGGCCGCCCCGGCGCCGGGAGCGGTGAGCACCGCCACGGCGGGCAGCGCCCGGCAGGCGTTGAGCGCGGGCCGCAGGTCGCGCCCGTGCGCGCTGACCACGGCCGCACCGTCCCAGGACAGGCCGGCCCGGGCGAACGCGGCGGCGACGCTGGACACGGCGGGCAGCACGCGCACCGGGAGGCCGGCCGCCCGCACCCGCCGGACGATGCCGAAGAACCCGGGGTCGCCGCTGGCCAGCACGACGGCGGGGGTGCCGGCGGCGACGGCCGTGACGAGCCGCTGCAGCGCGGGGGCGAGCGGACCGAGGACGACGGTGACGCAGCCGGGCGGGACGGGCACCGCGGCCAGGTGCCGGGCCGCCCCGACGACCAGCCCGGCGCCGGCGAGGGCCTCGGCGAGCGCGGGATGGTCAGGCCGGCCGGTGGCGTCCATCCCGACGACGGTCACCACCGCCCCGGGTACGGCGTCCGCCGATGGTGTCGGCGGCGTGGTCATGCGGCCCACCGCCCCGAGCAGGCCACCACGCCGGCACCGGCGAAGTCCACCATGGCCACGTCGACGGTGACGGCGTGGCCGGCGAAGCGGCGCAGCACCTGCCGGACCCGGTGACACAGCAGGTCCCCGGCGGGCCGGAGCAGCCCGGCGGCCGCCCACAGCTCGTAGGCGTGCCGGCCGGTGTTGGCGGCGGCGACCGCGCCGACCAGTCCGGCGTCGCCGCCGGCCTCCGCGGTGATCGCGCCGAGCAGCGACAGGTCCACCTTCGACCGGGTGTAGTGGGTCATCAGGACGCCCGCGGCGAGCTTGGCCAGCTTGCCCGCCATGCCGACGAAGACCACCCCGGTCATCCCGTCGCCGACGGCGGCGGTGACGGCCGCCCCGGTGAAGTCGCCGACCTCCACGAAGCACACCTCGGGCAGCTCCGGCAGCAGCGCCCGGGCCGCCCGCTCGGTCCGCCCGCCGGTGCAGAGCACCACGGTCCGCTCCCCCTGGGCGGCCATCACGTGCACGGCCTGCACCACGCTGGCCCGCCAGGAGGCGGTGGAGAACGGACGGACGATCCCGGTGGTGCCGAGGATGGAGATGCCGCCGAGGATGCCGAGCCGCCGGTTGGTGGTCTTCCGGGCCATGATCTCGCCGCGCGGCACGCTGATCACCACGCGGACGCCGACCTCGGCCAGGTCGACCACCTCGGCGACGGCCTGGCCGATCATGCGGCGCGGGGTCTCGTTGATGGCGGGCCCGCCCACCGGCAGTCCCAGCCCCGGCCGGGTGACCGTGCCGACGCCGGGCCCGCCATCGAGGCGCAGCCCGGGCTCGTCCCGCCAGGCGACGGTGGCGGTGAGTTCGGCGCCGTGGGTGACGTCCGGGTCGTCCCCGGCGTCCTTGACCACCACCGCCTCGGCCCGCCGCGCCGGCTCGACGTCGCAGCGGGCCACCGCGAAGCTGACCCGCCGGCCGGCGGGCAGGCCGATCTCCACCACCCGCTGCGGCACGCCGGTGACCAGCGCGGTCAGGGCCGCCTTGGTCGCCGCGGTGGCGCACGCGCCGGTGGTCCAGCCGGTGCGCAGTGCGGTGGGCCGGACCTTCGCCGTACGAGGCAGGTCCGGCTCGCGCAGGGGCGGCTCGGCGTACGTCATCGACCGTCCCCGGCCGCGGCGGCGGGATCGGCAGCGGGCACGTCCTCGCCGCGGGCGGCGGGGCCGTCGGCGGATCGCGCGGCGGGGGCGGCGGGCTGGCCGGCGCGGGCGCGGCGCAGCGACGTGCGGGCGGCGGGTTCGGCCCGGCGGAAGGTGTGGAAGTGGCCGGGGTGGTAGAGGTGCGACCGGGTGCCCTCGGCGGCGAGCGCCGGCCCGACCAGGAACAGGGTGTGCTTCCACAGCTTGTGCGCCTTGACGGTCGCCGCCAGCTCGGCGAGGGTGCAGCGGACCACCAGCTCGTCCGGCCAGGTCGCCTGGTAGGCGACCACCACCGGGGTCTCCGGCGGATAGCCGCCGGCCAGCAGCTCGGCCTGCGCCTGCCCGGAGCGGGCGGCGGAGAGGAAGAGCGCCATGGTGGTGCCGTGCCGGGCGAAGTCCCGGACCCGCTCCCCCGGCGGCATCGGCGTCTTCCCGCCCTCCAGCCGGGTGAGGATCACCGACTGGGCCACCTCGGGGATGGTCAGTTCCCGGCCGGCCAGGGCGGCGACGGCGGTGAACGACGAGACCCCGGGGACGATCTCCACGGCCAGCCCGAGCGCGCTGCACAGGTCGAGCTGCTCCTGCACCGCGCCCCACAGCGCCGGGTCGCCGGAGTGGATCCGGGCCACGGTCAGCCCCTCGGCGGCGGCCCGCCGGTAGAGCGGCAGCACCCCCTCGATGGGCAGCTGTGAGGAGTCGACGAGCTCGGCGTTCGGGCGGGCGTGGGCGAGCACGTCGGCGTGGACCAGGCTGGCCGCCCAGATCACCACGTCGGCCGTGCCGATCACCCGGGCGGCGCGCAGGGTGAGCAGGTCGGCGGCGCCGGGGCCGGCCCCGACGAACCAGACCTTTCCGCTGGTGGTCACAGTTTTCCTCCCCGGCGGTCCCGGCGGGCCGGCACCAGCAGCGTCGACAGGTACGGCAGGTCGTCGGCGTCGGCGTCCACCGGCCCGACCCGCTCGTCGGGCAGGCCGAGCGCGCGGCCGAGCACGGCGTCGCCGAGCCGGCCCTGCCGGCGCAGCTCGTGGACGAGGTCGGGGTGGCGGCGCCAGCCCTTGTAGACGACGACGGTGCCGGGGCCGGCGAGCGCGTCGGCGACCGGCGCGAGCCCGGCGGTGGCGGGCAGCAGGGTCAGCGGTTCCCGCCCCTCGCAGAGCGGCACGCCGGCCCGGGCGGCCAGCTCCTGCATGGCGGTGATCCCGGGCACGGTGCGGATCCGGACCGCCGGCCGCCGGGCGCGGACCCCGTCGGCGAGGTAGCCGAAGGTGGAGTAGACGTTCGGGTCGCCGATGGTGGCGAAGGCGAGCGCGCGGGCGCCGGCGTCGACCGCGGCCAGCACCGCCCGCGCGGCGGCGTCCCAGGCCCGCTCCCGGCGGGTGGTGACCCCGCCCCGGTCGTCCAGCGCGAACGGCAGTCGGCGCAGCCGGTCCGCGGCCACGTGCGCCCGGACCACCGTCTCGGCCCGGCCGGCGGGGGCGTCCGGGTCCGCGGCGTGCCGGTCCAGCACGGGTACGAAGACCACGTCGGCCTCGCGCAGCGCCCGGACCGCCCGGAGGGTGAGCAGTTCCGGGTCGCCGGGGCCGACCCCGACCCCGGTCAGGGTGGCGGTGTCGGCGTTCACCGGCTCGCCGCCTCGACCAGCCGGCGGGCCGCGTGCGGGTGGCCGGCCCAGTGGGTGTGCAGGTAGGAGGCGTGCACCCGGCCGGCGACGAAGCCGTGGGCGGTGTCGTCCCAGCGCCAGGCCGGACGGTCGCCGTGCCCGGGGTCGGTGACGGTGCGGTGGAACTCGTGTCCGCGTACCCGGTCGCCGGCGCGGTGCACCGGGGAGTCGGCGGCGGCCACGGCGTCGCGGTAGCCCAGGGTGAGCCGGCCGGTCATCCGGGCGGTGTGGTCGAGCCGTCCGCACATCGGTACCCCGTCCAGGGCGCGGCCGAGGTAGAGCAGCCCGGCGCACTCGGCGACGATCGGACCGGCGAACCCGGCCAGCTCGGCGCGGAGCGCGGCGTTGCCGGCGAGGGCGTCGGCGTACACCTCGGGGAAGCCGCCACCGACCACCACGGCCCGGGTGCCGGGCGGCAGGGTCGGGTCGCGCAGCGGGTCGACGGTCACCACGTCCGCGCCGGCCGCGGTGAGCAGTTCGGCGGTCTCCGCGTACGAGAAGGTGAAGGCCGGGCCGCCGGCGACCGCGACGACCGGGCGGGCGGTGCCGGCGGGCCCGCCCACGGCGGCGACCGGGTCCCAGGCCGGCTCGGTCAGCGGCGGCGCGGTACGCGCCAGGTCGAGCACGGCGTCGAGGTCCACGGTGGACGTGACCAGGTCGGCGAGCGCGGCCACCACGGCGACGGACTCGGGCGCCCGTTCGGCCACCGGCACCAGCCCGAGGTGGCGCGCGGGGGCGCTCACCTCGGCGGCCCGGGTCACCGCCCCGAGCACCGGTACGCCCACCTCGGCGAGCGCGTCGCGCAGCAGGGTCTCGTGCCGGGGCGAGCCGACCCGGTTGAGGATCACCCCGCCGATCCGCACCTCCGGGTCGAAGGCGCGCATGCCGAGCACCAGCGCGGCGGCGGACCGGCCCTGCGCGGTGGTGTCCAGGACCAGCAGCACCGGCGCCGCGACGAGCCGGGCGACGTGCGCGGTGGAGGCGTACGCGCCGCGCCCCACGGCGCCGTCGTGCAGCCCCATCACCCCCTCGACGACGGCGACGTCGGCGGGGGTGGGGACGCTGGCGCCGTGGCGCAGCAGCGGGGCGATCCGCTCCGGCCCGACCAGCCAGGGGTCGAGGTTGCGGCCGGGGCGGCCGGCGGCGAGGGCGTGGTAGCCGGGGTCGATGTAGTCGGGGCCGACCTTGTGCGGGCTGACCGTGAGGCCCCGGCGGCGCAGCGCGGCGAGCAGCCCGGTGGCCACGGTGGTCTTGCCGTGTCCGCTGGCCGGGGCGGCGACGACCAGCCGGGGCAGCGCCCACGGGTCCGCCGGGCCGGGCGGCGGGGTCACCATTCGATGCCCTTCTGGCCCTTCTGGCCGGCGTCCATCGGATGCTTGACCTTGGTCAGTTCGGCGACCAGGTCGGCCGCCTCGACCAGCCGCGGGTCGGCGTTGCGGCCGGTGATCACCACGTGCTGGAAGCCGGGCCGGTTGCGCAGCGTCTCGACCACCTCGTCGACGTCGACCCAGCCCCACGTCATCGGGTAGGTGAACTCGTCGAGCACGTAGAGGCCGTAGCGCTGGGCGGCCAGGTCGCGCTGGATCTGCCGCCAGCCCTCCCTGGCGTCGGCGGCGTGGTCGGCAACCTCGCCGCGCTGGATCCAGGACCAGCCCTCGCCCATCTTGTGCCAGGTCACCGGGGCGCCCTGGCCGGTGCGCGCGTGCAGTTCGCCGAGGGCGCGGAAGGCGTTCTCCTCCCCCACCCGCCACTTGGCGCTCTTGACGAACTGGAACACGCCGATCGGCAGGCCGGCCGTCCAGGCCCGCAGCGCCAGCCCGAAGGCCGCGGTCGACTTCCCTTTCATCTGTCCGGTGTGGACGATGAGCAGCGGCCGGTTCCGCCGCTGCCGGGTGGTCAGCCCGTCGGCGGGCACGTGGGTCGGCTTCCCCTGCGGCATCAGCGGGCACTCCTGGTGGTCGGGGCGGCGGCGGCGCGGATCTTGGTCGGAAATGGCCCCTCCAGGGGCCTTTTCTCACCAAGATCTCCATTGGCGGCGAGGCCGACGAGCGGATCCGTGGTCACGGCGGCTAGGGGGTGGTGGGGGGCGCGGAGCTGGGCGGCGAGGCGGCGGGCCAGGCCGAGGCGGACCGGGCCGGACTCGCAGTCGACGACCACGCAGGGGGCGCCGGTCGCGGCGAGCACCGCGGCCGCCCGGGCGGCCCGGTCGAGCGGGCGCGCTCCGGCGGTGGCCCGCCCGTCGGTGACGACCAGGACCAGCGGGCGCCGCTTCGGGTCGCGCAGCCGCTCCACCCGGAGCAGCTCGGCCGCCGCGAGCAGTCCCTCGGCGAGTGGGGTACGCCCGCCGGTGGGCAGCTCGGCCAGCCGGGTCGAGGCGGCCAGCACCGAGGAGGTGGCCGGCAGCAGGGTGTGCGCCCCGGCGCCCCGGAAGGCGACCACGGCCACCTTGTCCCGGCGCTGGTACGCGTCGGTGAGCAGGGCGAGCACCGCACCCTTGACGGCGCTCATCCGCTGCCGGGCGCCCATCGACCCGCTGGCGTCGACCAGGAACAGGACGAGGTTTCCCTCGCGTCCCTCGCGGACCGCCTCGCGCAGGTCGTCCGGGTGCAGCCGCAGCGGCCCGTCGTGCCGGCCACGGGCGGCCTGGTGCGGGGCGGCGGCCCGGACGGTGGCCGGCAGGTGCAGCGCGCCGGGCCGTCCGGCGGGCACCCGGGCGCCCGTGGTCCGGCCGCGCCCGGTGCGCGCCGGGGAGCGTCGGCCGGGCACCCCCTCGCCCACTCCGGGCGCGGTCAGCAGCCGCGCCCGCAGCCCCCGATCGGGTACGGCCACCGTGCCGGGCCGCCCGGCGCCGTCCGGCTCCCCCGGCCGGCCGGCGGACCGGGCCCGCCGGGCACCCGGCCCGTTCCGGTCGGCGCCCTGGCCCGGGGCGTCATCACCCGCGCAGCCGCGCCGATCGGCGTCGGGGTCCCCGCCGAACCCGTCGGCGTCGCCCGCTCGGCCGGGCCCGTCGGAAGCGGACGCGTCGCCGCCGGACCCGCCCCAGCCGTTGCCGCCCGACCGGTCGAACCGGTCGTCGCACTCGACCCCGCCGTGGCCGTCGTCGCCGGACCCGCCGGGCTGGCCGTCCCGGCCGGTCCGTCGCCCGTCATCCGGCGCACCCGGGCGCTCGCCCGAGCCCCGCCCGTCGGGCGCCCCGCTCTCGGCTCCCCCGCCCAGGTCGTCGGTGGGGCCGCCGGCCGGCCCGCCGGGACCGCCGTCCGGGCGGGATCCGCCGCCCGGGCCGTCGTCGTCCGGGTCGTCGTCCGGGTGCTCGTCCCGGGCCCGGCGCAGCGCCTCGTCCAGGCGCTGCTCGTCGAGGCCCGGCGTGTCGAAGGGGTCCCGCCGGCGGCGGTGCGGCAGGGCGAGCCGGGCGGCGACCCGGACGTCCTCGGCGGTCACCCGGTCCCGGCCCTGCCAGGCGGCGTGGGCGACGGCGGTCCGCGCGGTGACGATGTCGGCACGCATGCCGTCCACGTCGAACGCGGCGCAGACCTCGGCGATCTGGCGCAGCGCCGCGTCGGGCAGCGCCACGGCGGGCAATCGGTGGCGGGCGGCGGCGACCCGGCGGGCCACCTCGGCGTCCTCGTCGGCCCAGCGGGCGGCGAAGCCGGCCGGGTCGGCGTCGGCGGCGAGCCGGCGGCGGACCACCTCGACGCGTACGGCGGGGTCACGGCTGGCGGCCACCTCGACGGTGAGCCCGAACCGGTCGAGCAGCTGTGGGCGCAGCTCCCCCTCCTCCGGGTTCATGGTGCCGACCAGCAGGAACCGGGCGGCGTGGCTGACCGAGACGCCCTCCCGCTCGACGTGGCAGCGGCCCATCGCGGCGGCGTCCAGGAGCAGGTCGACCAGGTGGTCGTGGAGCAGGTTGACCTCGTCGACGTAGAGCACGCCGCGGTGGGCGTCGGCGAGCAGGCCGGGCTCGTAGGCGCGTACCCCCTCGGCGAGGGCGCGTTCCAGGTCGAGCGAGCCGACCACCCGGTCCTCGGCGGCGCCGACCGGCAGCTCGACCAGGCGGGCCGGGCGGCGCTCGGCGGCCGACCCGGTCGGGTGCGGCCCGTCCGGGCAGCCCGGGTCCGGGGCGGCCGGGTCGCAGGCGAAGCGGCACCCGTCGACCCGGTCGACCAGGGGCAGCAGCGCGGCCAGGGCCCGGACGGCGGTGGACTTGGCGGTGCCCTTCTCGCCGCGGACGAGCACCCCGCCGATGGCCGGGCTGACCGCGTTGAGCAGCAGGGCGAGGCGCATCTCGGCCATGCCGAGCACCGCGCTGAACGGATATGCGGTCACTGTTGGTCCTCCAGGTCGCCCTCGCTGGCCAGGTATGTCTCGTGCAGCCGGTCGAGGGTGGCCGGCTCGGGCGCGGCCCACAGCCCACGCTCGGCGGCCTCGAGCAGGCGCTCGGCGATGCCGCGCAGCGCCCACGGGTTGGACTCCGCCAGGAAGGCGCGCGTCGTGTCGTCGAACAGGTACGCCTCGGCGAGCCGCTCGTACATCCAGTCGTCGACGACCCCGGCGGTGGCGTCGTAGCCGAACAGGTAGTCCACGGTGGCAGCCAACTCGAAGGCGCCCTTGTAGCCGTGCCGGCGCATCGCGGCGATCCAGCGCGGGTTGACCACCCGGGCCCGGAACACCCGGCGGGTCTCCTCGCCGAGGGTGCGGGTACGCACGTCGTGCGGCAGCGCCGAGTCGCCGACGTACGCGGCCGGGGCGGCGCCGGTGAGGTGGCGGACCATCGCCACCATCCCGCCGTGGTACTGGAAGTAGTCGTCGGAGTCGACGATGTCGTGCTCGCGGGTGTCCTGGTTCTTCACGGCGACGGCGATCCGGGCGAAGGAGCGTTCCATGTCGGCCCGCGCCTCCCGCCCGTCCAGCCCGGCCCCGTACGCGTAGCCGCCCCAGACCGCGTACACCTCGGCGAGGTCGGCGTCGGTACGCCAGTTCCGGGCGTCGATGAGCGGCAGCAGCCCGGCCCCGTACGCCCCTGGTTTCGAGCCGAAGACGCGGGCGGTGGCCCGCCGTTCGTCGCCGTG
Organism: Micromonospora sp. RTBAU3-60; assembly: GCF_054963695.1. Classification (NCBI taxonomy): domain Bacteria; kingdom Bacillati; phylum Actinomycetota; class Actinomycetes; order Micromonosporales; family Micromonosporaceae; genus Micromonospora; species Micromonospora sp. RTBAU3-60. The sequence goes on from NZ_JBUEGB010000019.1 coordinate 32,657, forward strand.
CTCGGCGACGTCCGCGTCCACGTGTGCCTTCACGTAGTTGTCCGAGGCCGGTTCGTCGAGCGCGGCGACCCGCCGGACCGCGTCGTCGATCAGGGCGACCACGTGCGGGAAGGCGTCCCGGAAGAAGCCGGAGATGCGGACGGTGACGTCGATCCGCGGGCGGCCGAGTTCGGCCAGCGGCACCACCTCGACGCCGGTGACCCGCCGGGATCCCTCGTCCCAGGTGGGCCGGCAGCCGAGCAGGGCGAGAATCTCGGCGATGTCGTCACCCTGGGTGCGCATGGCGCTGGTCCCCCAGACGGTGAGCCCGACCGAGCGGGGGTACGCCCCGGTGTCGGCGCGGTGCCGGGCGAGCAGCGAGTCGGCGAGCGCCACCCCGACGTCCCAGGCGTTGCGGCTGGGAATGGCCTTCGGGTCGACGGAGTAGAAGTTGCGGCCGGTGGGCAGCACGTTGACCAGTCCCCGGGTGGGTGACCCGGACGGGCCGGGCGGGACGAACCGGCCGTCGAGCGCGCCGAGCACCCGGCCGATCTCGTCGGTGGTGCGGTCCAGCCGCGGCACCACCTCGCGGGCGGCGAAGCGCAGCACCTCGGCGGCGTCGGGCACGGCCCCGCCGACCACCTCCTGGACCACCGCGTCCGCCTTGGCGCCGTCCCAGCCGAGCGTCTCCATGCCGAGGACCAGCCGGCGGGCGAGGGCCTCGATCAGGTCGACGGCGTCGGCGGCGGTGGCGGCCGGGCCGTCGACCGCCTCGGTGAGCGCCACCGGCACGGTGATCCGCTCCCCGGGCGCGGCGAGCAGCGCCGCCTCGTCGAGGCCGACGCGCCCGGCGAGGGCCTGGCGCAGCCCGGGCAGGGCGCGCACGCCGCCCCAGACCTGCGGGGCGCGCAGCACGGCGAGGACCAGGTTGACCCGCGCCTCGCCGGTCGGCGCCTCGGCCAGCACGTGCAGGCCGTCGCGGATCTGCACGTCCTTGACCTCGCAGAGGTACCCGTCCAGGTGCAGCACGAAGTCGTCGAAGTCGTCCTCGGCGGGCATCTCCGCCTGGTGCAGGTCGTGGTGCAGCTGCGCCTCCCGCACCAGGTCCCAGATCTGCCGCTGGACCGTGGGCACCTTGGCCGGGTCGAGGGCCTGCACGGTGGCGTACTCGTCGAGGAGCTGTTCGAGCTTGGCGAGCTCGCCGTACGTCTCGGCGCGGGCCATCGGCGGGACGAGGTGGTCCACGACGACGGCGTGGGCGCGGCGCTTGGCCTGCGTGCCCTCGCCGGGGTCGTTGACGATGAACGGGTAGACCAGCGGGAGGTCGCCGAGCACCGCATCGGGGGCGCAGTCGGCGGCCAGCCCGAGCCCCTTGCCGGGCAGCCATTCCAGGGTGCCGTGCTTGCCGAGGTGGACCACGGCGTGCGCGCCGAAGCCGCCGTCGGCGACCGGCGCGGCCAGCCACCGGTACGCGGCCAGGTAGTGGTGGCTGGGCGGCAGGTCCGGGTCGTGGTAGATGGCGACCGGGTTCTCCCCGAAGCCGCGGGGCGGCTGGATCAGCAGCACCACGTTGCCGAAGCGCAGCCCGGCGAGGACGAGGTCGCCGCCGTCGGTGTAGAGCTGCCCCGGCGGCTCGCCCCAGTGCTCCCGCATCCGCTCCCGCAGCCCGGCGGGGAGCGCGTCGAACCAGCGCCGGTAGGTTCCCCCCGGCACCCGGGCCTCGGCTGCGGCGAGCTGCTCCGGGGTGAGCCACTCGACGTCGTGCCCGCCCGCGGCGATCAGCGCGTGGATGAGCGCGTCCCCGTCGTCCGGCACCGGCCCGGCGCCGAGGTCGTAGCCGGCGTCGGCGAGGGCGGCGAGCAGGCGCACCGCCGAGGCCGGGGTGTCCAGGCCCACCGCGTTGCCGACCCGGGAGTGCTTTGTCGGGTACGAGCTGAGCACGACGGCCAGCCGCTTGTCGGCGTTCGACAGGTGCCGCAGCCGGGCCTGCCGGACGGCGATGCCGGCGACCCGGGCCGCCCGCTCCCGGTCCGGGTCGTAGACCGAGAGCCCGTCGGCGTCGATCCGCTTGAACGAGAACGGCACGGTGACGATCCGGCCGTCGAACTCGGGGATGGCCACCTGCATGGCCGCGTCCAGCGGGGACAGTCCGGCGTCGCTGGCCGCCCACCGGTCGCGGGTGCTGGTCAGGCAGAGCGCCTGGAGGATCGGCACGTCCAGGGCGGCGAGCGCGCCGACGTCCCAGGCGTCCTCGTCGCCCCCGCCGGAGGCGTCCGCGGCGACCGTGCCGCCGGCCGCCAGCACCGTCACCACCAGGGTGTCGCAGCGGGCGAAGAGGCCCATCGGCCCGTCGCCGGGGGTGAGCCCGCGCAGCGAGCCGCAGAAGATCGGCAGCGGGTGCCCGCCGGCGGCGGTGACCGCGTCGGCCAGGGTCTCGACGAACGCGGTGTTCCCGGCCAGGGCGTGCGCCCGGTAGAAGACGATCCCGACGGTGGGCCGCCCGTCCCCCGCCGGCCCGGGGTCGGGGCCGAGGAGGCCGAAGGGCGGGGTGGGGGCGGGCGGGGCGAAGCCCTCGCCGGTGAGCAGCACCGTGTCGGAGAGGAACCGGGCCAGCTCGGCGAGGTTGTCGGGGCCGCCCTCCACCAGGTAGGCGAGGGCCTCGGCGGCCACCCCGGCGGCCACCGTGGACGCCGCCATCAGCTCCGCGTCGGGCAGCGCCTCACCGCCGAGCACCGCGGTCGGCACGCCGGAGGCGAGCACCGCGGCCAGGCCGTCCGGCCACGCCTGCCGGCCGCCGAGCAGGCGTACGACGGCCAGGTCGACGCCGTCGAGCAGCGCGGGCACGGCGTCGGCGGCGACCCGCGCGGGGTTGGCCAGCCGGTAGTCCGCGCCGCTGGCGCGGGCGGCGAGCAGGTCGGTGTCGGCGGTGGACAGCAGCAGGATGCGCACGGACGGCTCCGGAGCGTGAGCCCGGCGGCGCGGCGGGGCCGGCGGCGGGCGGGGATGGCGGCGGGCGGGGATGGGCGCAGGTTCAGCGGGTACGCGGGCCCGGCGGGCGGTTCACCGACGGCGGATCGGCGGGGACGCCCGGCCGGGGGCGAAACCGGCGGGGCGGAACTCAGCGGTGGACGGCGCGGTCGCGTTCGGCGGCGGGCTCGGCGATGACGCCAGATGCCCCTGCGGCGCCCGGACGAGCGGCGGCGCGGCGAACGGTCGGGTACGCGGGACCGCCACCGGCCCGCGGCGCGGTGGGGTGAGCGGTCAGCGGCACGCGGGTGCGCCCCGGCCGGATACGACGATCACCGTCGATGGCGGAAAGGCCGTGCATCGGGTCCTCCTCGGGTGTCCACGCCCTGGGGTTCGCCGACGGCCGAAGTATCCTGGCTCCCGGATCGACGCTCTCCCCCGGCCTTCCAACCGCGCACGCACGGCCGTGACTCACGAGGGGGGATCGCTCCCCGGTGACAGTGGCGGGACCGCGCCGGATTCACACCGGCTTCCTTCACTGCCGTCTGGCCGCGAATGGTGCCACAGCCTCCGCCCCCCGGTCAACGGCAGGTCCGACCTGCCTCCGCACCCCTCGACAATGGACAGTCGTCGATCAGTCGAACTGGCGGGCAGCTCCGATCACAATGGCGGACATCGACCGACGGCGCGAATTTCCGGTCGCCCGGAACCCGTCACCGGAAGCGTTTCCGCCCATTGACCCCGCACCGTTCGGGAATCACGTCCGCGCTGGCAGGAGCGGCCGGGAACGGATCGGGCCGATAGCATCGCGGTCGACTGCGGACCGGAGGTCCGCCCGGGCGAGAGGAATGGCGCCATCGACACCCTGACGCCCCGACCGTTGGCCGGCCGGGTCTGGTTGTTCCCCGGCGATCCGGACCCGTACACGGTCCGCCCGACCGTGGCGGTCGTCGCCGACGAGCGCGGAAGTGTGATCGTCGACGCGGGGCAGAGCCCGGCCCACGCCCGCGAGATCCGGGCCGGGCTGCGCGCGGCCGGGCTGCCGGAACCCCGCTGGCTGGTCTACACCCACCACCACTGGGACCACGTCTGGGGCGCCTGCGCCTGGCCCGGCGTCGAGATCGTCGGGCACGAGGCCGGCGTCGCGCCGCTGCGCGCCGAGGCGGCCCGGCCGTGGAGCCACCGCCACCTGCGCGAGCAGGTCCGCGAGAACCCCCGGCTCGGGCACAGCTTCCGGGCCCGGGCCCTGGCCGTCGACTCCTGGGAGGGCTTCACCGTCCTGCCACCGACCCGCACCTTCACCGACGAGCTGACCCTGCCCACCGGGGTCGTGGTCCGGCACGTGGGCGGCCGGCACGCCCCGGACTCGTCGGTGGTGCTGGTGCCGGACTCGGCGGTGCTGCTGCTCGGCGACTGCTGGTACCCGCCGCCGGCCCATCTGCGTACTCCGGAGGACGAGCCCGATCTGGCGATGGCGCGCGGCCTGCTCACCGACGACGTCGAGTGGTACGTCTCGGCGCACGACGAGCCGGTGCGGCTGGCCGAGGCGCGGGCTGCCCTGGCCGGCTGACCGGCATCGCGCCGCACGGGGTCCCACGACGCAGCGGCCCGGCCTATCCTCGGTCGATGCGGGACCGCCGGGTGATTCTGCTGTGGACCGGGTTCGCGCTGGCCGCCGCGGTCTCCGTCGCGCTGGTGGCACGACGCCCGGACCACCTCTCCGACCTGCACATCTACTACGGGGCGCTGACCGACCTGCGGGCCGGGCGGCCGCTGTACGGGTACGTCGCGGAGAACGGGGGCCCGTTCACCTATCCCCCGTTCGCGGCGCTCGTGCTGGCCCCGATCACCGTGGTCCCGGAGTCCGTGCTGGGCGTGGCCTGGCTGCTGCTGACGGTCGCGGCCGTGGTCGCCATCGCCGTACCGGTCGGTGGGGTGCTGGCGCCCGAACGGTCCCGGCGGCCGCTGGTCATGGCGGCGGTCGCCGCGGCGCTGATGCTCTCCGCGCCGGTGCAGAGCAACCTGCGCTTCGGCCAGGTGAGCATCTTCATCGTGCTGCTGGCCCTGCTGGACGGCATGGGGGTGGTTCCGCCCCGCTGGCGCGGGGTGCTGGTCGGGCTGGCCGCGGCGATCAAGCTGACCCCGCTGCTCTTCGTGGCGTACTTTCTGGTCAGCGGCCGTTACCGGGACGCCGGTCGGGCGGTGGCCACCTTCCTGGCGGCGGCGGGGGTCGCCGCGGCGGTGCTGCCCGCGGAGAGTTGGACCTACTGGACCGGGACGGTGTTGCAGACCTCCCGGATCGGCGACCTCGCGTCGCTGGGCAACCAGTCGCTGCACGGGATGCTGCTCCGCGTCGGCGTCGCCCCGGCCACCCTGCCATTGCTCTGGGCCGCACTGGTGGGCGTCATCTGCGCGGTGGCGCTGCTGCGGGCCCGGCAGCTCGCCGGGCACGGCCGGCCGGGGCACGCCGCCGTGCTGGTCGGCTGCGCCACCGTGGCCGCCTCCCCGGTGTCCTGGACCCACCACCAGATCTGGCCGGTGCTGGCCGCCATGCTGCTGGTCGGCGCGTCCGGGGTGGCCCGCCGGGTGGCCGGCGCCGCCCTGCTGGTGGCCATGGTGGTGTCCCTCGGCGCGGCGCTGGGCCCGGTGTCCGCCCGGCCCGGCGTGCAGTTCCTGCTGGAGAACGCCCGGGCGCTCGGCGTCGGCGCGCTCTGCCTCCTCGGGTTCGGCGGCGTCGCGGTCACCGCCACCCGGGCACACCGCCGCACCGCCGGCCGGGCCTGGCTGCGGGTGGGCGTGGCCGCCGCCACGGCGCTGGCGTTCTTCGCCGTGCAGCCGCTCCCGGCGGGCGCGGACCCCACGTTCAAGGCGTACGACCTCGACGACGTGGCGAACCCCCGATACTTCTTCGTCTGCCAGGGGCCCGCCGAGTGCGCCGCGTACGGCGGGGACGCGGCGGTCACCTTCGGCACGGCCGTCGAGCCGACGAAGGTCCGGGTCAACGGGGTGGTCTCCGCGCGGGTGGCTCGGTTGGCCTACTACTCGGCGCCGGGCGGGGCGCCCCGGGCCATCCCGCTGCTCGACGCCTACCCAGGGTCGCGGATCTTCTCGTTCCGCGCCGCGACCATGACGCATGGCCGGCTCGTCGCGTACGCGGCCGACGGTCGCCCGATCGCCACCTACGACGACGAGCTGGCGGCGGCGTTCCGCGTGCGCCGCTGACCCGGCCGGCAGCCGGGTCAGCGGGCCCGGCGCTCGGGGTGGGCCCGGTTCCAGGCCCGCATCCGCTCGGGGTAGCCGGTGCGGGCCGCCTCGTACAGCGGGATCGCGTGCCGCTGGGCGATCTTCCCGGCGGCCCGGGGCGAGCCGGTGCGGCGGCGGATCCACTCGCCGTCGTGGGCGATGGCGACCACCGTGGTGTCGGTGGCCGTGGTCTCCGGCTCCAGGTAGAACTCCACCCCGCGGCGGCTGGTCACGAAGGCCTCCAGCGCGGCCAGGTCCTCCGCGGTGGCCTCGCGGTCGAGCTTGGTCGGGGTCGTCCGGTCGGCGCCCCGTCGGCGGAACCAGCCCATGCCGGTCTCCTCTCCTCGGCGTCCCGCCCAGTGCAGCACCGTCACCTGGCAGCCACCTGGGAGCGCCGTGGGAGTCCGCTGACCGGCGGTGATCCGCCGCGACCTGCGGTGGCCCGAGCCGATCAGTCCTGGCTCGTCGGGGACGGTGGGCGGAGCACCGGGACCAGCGCCAGGGTGGGCAGCAGCAGGAGCGGCACGACGCCGAGGGCGTGCAGGATGCCCAGGTGGTCGCCGAGGAAGCCGAGCAGCGGCGGCCCGCCCAGGAAGGCCGTGTAGCCGATCACAGCGACCACACTGACCCGGGCCGGCGCCCGGTCCTCGTCGTCGGCGGCGGCGCTCATGCCGACCGGGAAGCCGAGCGACGCCCCGATCCCCCAGAGCGCCACGCCGACCACGGCCAGCGGCCCGGAGCCGGCCAGCACGGCCAGGGCGGCGCCGGCGGCGGCCAGCCCGATGGTGCCGAACAGCACCCGCACCCGGCCCCACCGGTCGATGGCGATCGTGCCGGCGGTCCGGCCGAGCGTCATACCAACCACGAAGACGCCGAAGACGGTGGCGCCGACCGCCTCGCTGACGCCGTACCCGTCAACGAACGCCACCGCCAGCCAGTCGTTGGCGCTGCCCTCGGTGAAGGCCATGACCAGCACCAGCAGGCCGATGAGCAGGGTGCGCGGCTCCCGCCAGGTGGCCAGCAGCGCCCGCCGCCGGGCCGCCGGGTTTGCCGTACCCTCCGCCTCCGCGGGGGCGGGCAGGAACGCGCGGGCGCCGAGCAGCGTGCCGACCAGGACCACGGCGGCGAGCACGGGCAGGTGCGCCCCGACCGGTACGCCCAGCCGGGCGGCCCCGGCGCCGATCCCCGCCCCGGCCACCGAGCCGAGGCTCCACGCCGCGTGGAACCGGGGCATGATGGTCCGGCCGAGGCGCTTCTCCACCGCCGCGCCCTCGACGTTCATCGCCACGTCGCAGGTGCCGGAGCCGTAGCCGAAGGCGAAGAGCCCGATCGCCACCCCGGCCATCGAGCCGAGCAGGCTGGCGGAGACCCCGGCGACGACCGTGCCGAACGCGACGAGCAGGACCGACGCCGCCACGGTCCGGGCCGGTCCGAGCCGCTGGGTGACCAGCCCGGCGGTCGGCATCGCCAGCACCGCGCCGAGCGACAAGGTCAGCAGCAGCAGGCCGAGCCGCCCGGTGCTGAGCCCGAGCGCCTCCCGCACCGCCGGCACCCGGGAGAACCAGGTGCCCACCGCGAGCCCGTTGAGGGCGAACACGACCGCCACCCCGGTCCGGGCGGCCAGGACCGCCCGGGGCACGACCGGCCGGTCGACGGCCGATGCGTCGATGGTGCTGCTCACCGCATTGTCTCCCTCTCCCCTGGGCTGCCCGACGACCATCCCACCTCTGAGAGCGCTCACACGACAAGCGCTTTCACCCTTAACGGTGGCGGCCCGGACCCGGCATGATGGCCGACAGTGGCCGGGCGCGGGGGCACGGCCGGGCAGGAGGCAGCGACATGGGTACGCCGACGGCACGTCCCGCCACCCTCGACGACGTCGCCCGCGCGGCCGGGGTGTCGCGGGCCACCGCCTCCCGGGTGCTGGGCGGCTACGGGTTCGCCTCGCCGGCCGCCCGGCACCGGGTCACCGCCGCCGCCGAGGGCCTCGGCTACGTGCCGAACACGGCCGCCCGCGCGCTGGTCCGGGGCGCCGGGGTGCGGCTGGTGGTGGCCGTGGCCGGCACCGACGCCACGATCCTCGACGACCCGTACGTGGACCGGGTGGTGAGCGCGGCGGCCCGGGTCTGCGCCCCGCAGGGCGTGGGGGTCGCCCTGGAGTGGGTGCAGCGGAACGCCCCCGCCAACCTGCGCCGCCTCGGCGACGACCGCAGCGTCTGCGGGGTGCTGCTGATCAACACCACCGAGCGGGTGCTCGACGCGGTGCCCGCCACGCTGCGCGGCCGGATCGCCTCGATCGGCATCGGCTCGGCCGCCGTCCCCGCCTTCGACGTGGACAACGTCGCCGGCTCCGACGCGGTGCTGCGCCACCTGCACGCCGGCGGTCGCCGCCGGATCGTCATGGTCACCGGTCCCCGCTGGCTCAGCTGCGCGGAGCGGTCGGTGACCGCGTACCAGGCGTTGATGCGGGCGGCCGGGCTGCCGGTACGCCTGGTGACCGGCGACTTCACCGCCGCGCGGGGCGGCCGGGCCGCGCTGGAGGCGCTCACCCGCTGGCCGGACACCGACGCGATCTACGCGGCGAGCGACAGCACCGCGCTGGGCGCGATCGCCGCGCTGCGCGGGCGCGGGATCCGGGTGCCGCACGACGTGGCGGTGGCCGGCTTCGACGACATCCCGTACGCGGCGGTCAGCAGTCCGGCGTTGACCACCGCCACCCACCCGGTCGGCCGGATCGCCACGGCGGCGGCCACGGCGGTGCTGGAGGGTGGGCGGGTGCCGCCGGTCACCGCCTTCCCGTCGACGCTGGTCGCCCGGGAGAGCGCCTGACCCGGCGGGCCCGGGCAGCCCCGGCGCCGAGCCGACGGGACCGAGTGGCCCGGCGGGAGCGGGTGGTTCCGGCAGGAGCGGGCGGGCCGACGGGAGCGGGTGGCCCGGCGGGTGCGGGCGGGCCGGCGGGAGCGGGCGGGGCGGGTGCTCAGCGGTTGAGCCGGCACCAGCCGGGTATGCGCCGCCGGACCGACCGACGACAGAGGGGCGAGCATTGACCGAGCCCGCGCCGCCGCACCGGCAGCCCGAGGAGGGGCACCGGCACGGCCGGCTGACCGCCCGCGCCGCCGCGGTGGCCGTGCCCGGTCCGACCGGGCTGACCGCGGTCCCCGATCCGGAGGGCGGGGCGGCGGCCCTGCGGTACGCCCCGGCCGACGGCGCCGGGCCGTACCGGGTGGTGGTGCTGCTGCACGGCGCCGGCGGCTCGGCTCGACAGGGGCTGGACCTGCTGCTCCCGCTGGCCGACGCGCACCGGCTGCTGCTGGTCGCGCCGCAGGCCACCGCCAGCAGCTGGGACCTGATCGCCGAGGGGTACGGCCCGGACGTCCGCCGGATCGACGCGCTGCTGGGTGAGGTGCTGCAGGCGTACCCGGTGGCCGGGGTGATCCTGGGCGGCTTCTCCGACGGGGCGTCGTACGCCCTCTCGCTGGGCCTGACCAACGGCGACCTGGTCGACGCGGTCCTGGCCTTCTCCCCCGGGTTCGCCGCGCCGCTGGTCACCCACGGCCGGCCGCGGATCTTCGTGTCGCACGGCGCCGACGACCGGGTGCTGCCGGTGGACGTGTGCAGTCGGCGGCTGGTGCCTCGCCTGCACAGCCTCGGCTACCCGACCGAGTACGCCGAGTTCCCGGGCGGCCACGAGGTGCCGGCGGAGATCCGGCAACGGGCGGTGGACTGGCTGGTGGGCTGAGCGCGGAGTCAGTGCGGGGGCCCGGTGACGGCCGTGTCGACCCGGGTGAGCACCGACGCGTCGTCGTCGGCGCCGACCCCGCGCATCAGGTCGATCGCGGTGGCCCGGACCTGGCCGATGATCATGGCGAGGGGCAGCGTCTGCCCCGGGGTGAAGAGCCGGCCGGCCGACCGGACCGCCTCCAACGCGGCCGCGTCCACCCGCTCCGCGTGCCGGTCGGCTATCTCGTCCTGCCCGGTCAGGTCGGCGGCGAGCGCGTCCCCGGCCGAGCGGACCGCTTCGGCCAGGGTCCGCACGGCGGCGCCCAGCTCGGCTGGCACCGGCGCGGGGCCCCGGGTGAGGGTGACCGCGGCGCGGGCCAGCACCCGCACGTTGCGCACCGCGTAGTCGATCTGTCGGATCGAGCTCTCCACCGAGCGCAGCCGCCCGAGGTGCTGGCGGCGCCGTACGTGGAGCCAGAGCGCCTCGCCGGCGGCCTGCACCGCCCCGCGCAGCCGTTCCACCCCGGCGTCGGCGTGCCGGGCCCGCTCCAGCGCGGCCAGCGCCGCCTCGTCGTCGCTCCCGTCGAGCGCCGCCGCGATCTCGTCGAGCACCCCGGCCAACTCCTCGAAGGTGTGCCGGAACTCGGCGACCAGCGGGGCGAGCGGGCGGCGGGCGTCGATGAGCTGGCTCGCCACGATGGCCACCCCGCCACCGATCAGCGCGTCGACGAACCGGAACGGGACCAGCGTCTCGGTGGGCGGTGCCACGACCACCAGGTAGAGGGCGGACACGGCGGCCTGCACCACGGTGACGGAACTGGCGCCCACCGCCACCGCGAGGGCCACGGTGAGCAGGATGACGGTGAACACGGTCCAGCTGGTGTGCGGGCCGAGCGCCTGCACGACCACGTCGGCGACGAGCACCCCGGCGGCCACCCCGAGCACCACCTCGACGGCCCGGCGCAGCCGTTGGCCGCGGGCCTGGCCGAGCACGATCAGCGCGGCGGCCGGTGCGAAGAACGGCTGCGGGTGGCCGACCAGCCGGGTGGCGAGGATCCAGGCGACGGTGGCGGCGAGAGTCGCCTCGAGCGCCGGCAGCCAGCCCCGCCGCAGTCGCCCCACGGCCTCCCGGACGGCTGCTCGGGGTCGTGGCGTGGCGTCAGACCCGCCGAGCCGGAGTGCTCCGGCCCTGCCCCACCACGCCATCGTCGCCTCCCGTCGCCGCCTCGACCCACCTATGGTGCGCCGCGACCGGACCGGCCGCAGCGGCCGGGCTCACCCGCGGCAAGTGGCCTCTTTCACGAACGGAGAGAATGGCGTGCTGCGCGAGCGGGCCGCTCTTCCCGTGATCTGCTCCCACGACGCGCCTACGGAGGCGGCGAGCGCTCAGGGGATGACGCGGGCCCCTTCGGGGGAGGCCAGGAAGCGGGCGAGGACGTCGGCCGTGCCCGGGGTGTAGGGGCGGCCGTCCAGGACCTCCGCCGGGGCGGTGAAGACGAGCGCGGCGCCCTCGCCGAGCACCACGTCCTCCTGCCCGGCGGTGGTCACGCCGCAGAAGTAGTGCTTGATCCGCCCGATCTCCGGCAGCTCCTGGGTGGCGAAGAGCCGCAGCGGTCCCGCTGGCCGCAGGCCGGTCTCCTCCCACAGCTCGCGCAGCGCGGTCTCCTCGATGGTTTCGCCCGGCTCCCAATGCCCGCCGGGCAGGCCCCACACGTTCGGGTGGTGCGGGGCGTGCGCGTCGCGGAGTTGCAGCAGCAGCCGGCCGGCGCGGTCGACCAGCAGGACACAGGCGATCGGGTGCATCCGGCCAACCTAGTACGCCGCGCCCGGCCGCTCACTCCCCCGTGGATTCGGCGTACTCGGTGAGGACGGCGTCGAGCATCTGCCGGGCCTCGGCGGCGCGGACCGGATCGGGATTGTCGAGGGTGATGAGGGCCTTCCAGAGCACCCAGCCCCGCCCGCGGGCCCAGGTCGCGTCGTCCACGCCGAGGGTGGCGCGGAACGCCGCCCGGCTCGGGCCCGCCAGCAGCGTCCAGGCGATGGCCAGGTCGCAGGCCGGGTCGCCTATCCCGCAGCAGCCGAAGTCGATGACCGCGGCCAGCCGGCCGTCCCGTACGAGCAGGTTGCCCCAAGCGACGTCGCCGTGGAACCAGACTGGCGGGCGGGTCCAGGTCGACCGCATCGCGGTGGCCCAGATCCGGTTCACGGTGTCGGCCGGGATTCGGTCGCCGAGCAGCTCGACCGCCCGTCGGGTCTCCCCGTCGTAGGTGGCCAGCGGGGCGCCCCGGAACGCGCTGTGGGCGCCGGCCGGCGGGCCGCCCGCCGGCTCGGTGCGGTGCAGGGCGGTGAGGAAGCCGGCGAGGTCGGTGGCGAACCGGACCGGGTCGCCGATGCGCGCGGCGGTGGCGGTCTCGCCCTCGATCCAGCGGTGGACCGACCAGGGGTACGGGTAGCCCGCGCTGGGCTTCGCCTCGGCCAGCGGGCTGGGCACCGGCAGCGGCAGCCGGGGCGCGAGGACCGGCAGCCACCGCTGCTCCTTCGCCACCTGGGGCACGTACCCCGCGGCGCTGGGCAGGCGCACCCTCATCTCGTCGCCCAGGTGGAAGGTGCGGTTGTCCCAGCCACCGACCGCGACCGGCCGGACCGGGAGGTCGGCCCAGCGGGGAAACTGGCTGGCGACCAGCCGACGGACCAGCGCCACGTCGATCGGGGGGACGGGTCGCACCGTCACCGGTCCGACGCCTCGTGCTGTCGGGTCATCCCGGCATCCTCACTGCCGGTCCCGGCGTGGGCAACCGACTTCCGGAGGGATTGTCCCCCGCGTTCCCACGCCCGCCAGACATACCTGACGCGGGGAAAAGGATCACCGCGGAAACTGCGAAATGGTCAACCTTTCAGAATATCGATCACCCGACTTTTCGGGGTCGGCCGAATGGGAGAAGCGGCCGGTAAGATCGGCGACAGCCTTGTGACTGATCGCTGACTGCTGTATGTGATAGCGATCACACACACTGTGCCCATGAATACGAGACTTCCCCGCGGCCGGCCCTTCCGCCTCGCGGTGTGTCTCGCCCTCGTGGCGGCGCTGACCGGCTGCACGCAGCTCAACCTGGGGCTGACCGTGACCAGCGACGACACGGTCACCGGCCAACTCCTGCTGACCGTCGACAAAGCCGAGCTCACGTCGGTGGACCCCGGGCCGGTGCTCACCCCGCTCGACCCCCGATGGCCTGCGTTCAAGCGGTGGCGGAACAACGTACCGGCAGCCTTCGCCGAACTCCGGCGGAACCTCCCCGCGCTACCTCCCGGGGACGAGACCCCGTACGACAACGACAAGTCCTACGGCGTTCTGATCTCCTATCACGAAAAGCCGCTGTCGCATTTCAACAGCGCGGGCGTGAATCTGGTCCGGGACGGCGATCTCCATCGCTTCACTCTCTCGCTGGACCCCGCCAAATACGGTGAGAAAGCGACCCAGTACGACCCGCAGACCCAGCAGAAGGCACTGCAGACGATGTCGATCGACATATCGGTGACCTTCCCCGGTCGGGTGATCGAGACCAACGGCACGCTCGTCGGCCGGTCGGTGAGCTGGAAGCTGATCGCCAACCAGCCCAAACCCGCGGAGCTGCGGGCCGTCGCCGAGGTGCCGGCGACGCCGTCCGCCGCGGCCACCCCGGCCTCCAGCCGCTCCTTCCCCTGGCTCCTGATCGTCGGCGGGGTGGTCGTCCTGCTGCTGGTCGCCGGGGTCGTCGTACTCCTGCTCCGGCGCCCGCACGGCCCGGTCGCCGCCGCCCCCACCGCCACCACCCCCGCTCCGGCGCCCCCGGCCGACCATCCGGGGCCGGTCTGACCGGCGCGACCCGCCACCCTGGGCGGCCCAACCCGCACCATTCGGCCGCCGCACCACCCACCCCGACCGCACCACCGCACCATCCCGAAGGGAGATCGCCATGAACGATCTCTTCACCTTTGCCGCCCTGGGCACCCTGACCGGCGCCACCGCCGCCACCCTGCTGGCCACCAACGTCGTCGGCGGCCTGATCGGCCCGAACGGCGACAAGGCGCGCAAGTGGATCGCGCTGGGGATCGCCCTGGCGCTGTCGTACCTCACCGCGGCGTTCGCCGACGACGCCGGCCCGGAGAAGTGGATCGTCGCGTTCTTCAACGGGCTGGTCATCTTCTCCGCCGCGCTCGGCGTCAACCAGCTGCCGCCGGGCAACCGGCAGGCGACCAGCGCGTCGCCCACCCAGCTCGCGCAGGGACGCGAGCCCCGCTACATCCGCTCGTGGGTCTGAGGGAGGTGACCGGAGATGGTCTTCGGCATCGTCAGCGCCGCCGTCCACATCGTCCTCGGCGCCCTGCTCGGCCAGTGGGCCGGCGGCACCCTCGGCCTGGTGATCGGTGCGGTGGTGGGACTACTCGTCGGCGTGCCCTTCAGCTGGGCGGTCGCCGCGGCCGGCAGCTACGGCACGGATCCGAAGGGGATCTTCCTCTTCGTGGTCGACCACACCTGGAGCCTGCTCAACACGGTGGTCGGGGCGATCTACCTGGCCCTGCACCTGGTGTTCGGGCACCAGCTCGACCGGGTCGTCTCCGCCGCCAGCGGCCGGGTCAACGTGGTCGAGGGGGTCTCGCCCCGGTACGCCACCACCATCGGCACGGTCTGCGCCGGATCCAGCCCGGGCATCCAGCGGCACGAGGACGTGCACATCCTCCAGGCCCGGCTGCTCGGGCCGCTCTACCTGCCGCTGGTCGTGCTCAACTACGTGCTGTTCACCATCGCCCCGGTGTGGCTGCTCTGGCACGACCGCACCAACGCGCCGATCAACGGGTTCACCCGGTACTTCGAGATCGGCGTCTACCCGCACGTGTGGAACGAGGCCATCGCGTACCGGATCCAGGGGACCCCGCCGCGATGACCGGCGCGATCGAGGCGGCCGTCGCGGACCTGGCGGCCTGGCTGACCGGGGCGGCGGGCGACCCCGTCCCGGTCGGCCCGCCCCGCGACGACCCGGCGGACGGGCTGACCGTCTGGCCGCTGGAGCTGCGGCCGGCGCGGCAGACCATGGGCAGTGGCGGGGCGCGCGAGCCGTACCGGTTCGTGGTCCGGCTGCTGGTCAGCGGCGCCGGACCGGCCGCGCTGCCCGCGCTGGACCGGGTGCTCGCCGCCGCCGCGACGGCCGGCGCGCCGGAGGTGGTGCTGACCGCCGGCGACCCCGCCCTGTGGCGGGCCTTCGGCGTGGCGCCCCGGCCGGCACTGCTGGTCGACGTACCCGCGCAGATCGCCCGGCCGCGGCCGCCCGCGCCGCCGGTGCGGCACCCGCTGCGGCTGCGCCAGCTGGACATGCGCACCCTCGACGGCCGGGTGGTCGGGCCGGAGCGGCAACCGCTCGCCGCCATGCGGGTCGAGCTGGTCGGCACCCCGTACGCCACGGAGACCGACCACGCCGGCCGGTTCCGGCTGGTCGGCGTCCCGCACGACCCCGACGACCCCGGCCGGCCAGTCCGGGTCCGGCTGATCGGCCGGGGCCGCACCCTCACCGCCGACCTCGATCCCGCCGACCCCGACCTCGTCATCGTCTGCGCCCCCGACTGAGCCGTCTCCTCAAGGAGGACCGATGCCCACCTACTTCTCCCCCGGCATCTACGTCGAGGAGGTGCCCAGCGGCGCCCGCCCGATCGGGCCGGTCGGCACCAGCACCGCCGCCTTCGTCGGGGTCGCGCCGAACCGCACCGCCCACGTCGACCAGGCGCTCGCGGTGAACAGCTGGTCGGAGTTCCTCCGGCTGTACGCCGACGGCGAGGACCTGGCGAGCACGCCCCTCGCGCGGGCGGTGTTCGGCTTCCTCGACAACGGCGGCACCCGCTGCTGGGTGGTCAACGTCGGCGAGGGCGGCCAGCTCACCGGCACCGGCGGGCGGCGCAGCGGGCTGCAACTGCTGGAGGCCGTCGACGAGATCTCCATCCTCGCCGCCCCCGGCTACCACGACCCGGTGTCCCACGAGGCGCTGATCAGCACGGCCGAGCGGCTGCGCACCATGGTGGCGATCTGCGACCCGCCGCCGGACGTGGACGACATCTCCGGGCTCACCCGGGTCGCCACGCCGGGCAAGCCGCCCGGCAAGCCCGCCGACGGTACGCCGAAACCCGCCGACGACGACGGGCCAACCGCGTACCGGCCCCGGCAGTCGGACTTCGCCACCTTCTACTTCCCCTGGATCCGGGTGCGCGACCCGCTCAGCGGCGAACTGGTGCTCACCCCGCCCAGCGGGCACGTGGCCGGCATCTGGGCCCGCACCGACGCGCTGCGCGGCGTGCACAAGGCCCCGGCCAACGAGCCGGTACGCGGCGCCGTCGACCTGGCCTGTCTGGTCACCCGCCCCGAGCACGACGTGCTCAACCCCAAGGGCGTCAACGTGATCCGCTACTTCGCCGGGGAGGGCATCCGGCTCTGGGGTGCCCGGACGCTCGCCGCCGAGGCCAGCGAGTGGCGCTACCTGAACGTGCGGCGGCTCTCCATCGCCATCGAGCAGGCCATCGCCAACGGCACCCGATGGATGGTCTTCGAGCCGAACGACTACACGCTCTGGCGCTCGATCCGGCGGGACATCGGGGCGTTCCTCACCCGGGTGTGGCGCGACGGCGCGCTGCTCGGGCGTACGCCGGAGGAGGCGTTCTTCGTCAAGTGCGACGAGGAGACCAACCCGGCGGACGTCCGCGACGCCGGCATGGTGGTCGCGCACATCGGGATCGCGGTGGTCAAGCCGGCGGAGTTCGTGGTGTTCAAGCTGAGCCAGTGGGCCGGCGGCACCGAGACCGAGACGATCGGAGGCTGACATGCCGACCACGGCCACCCCGCAGCCAGGCGCCCCCGTCGACCCCTACCGGGCGTACCACTTCAAGCTGCTCATCAACGGGATCACCAACGGGCACTTCACCGAGGTCAGCGGCTTCGAGGTGAACATCCCGTCGCTGGCCTACCGGGAGGCCGGCAACGAGCGGATCCGGGCCGTCCCCGGGCAGGTCGAGTACGCCCCGGTCACTCTCCGCTTCGGGCTCACCTCGTCGCGCGAGCTGTGGGACTGGGTGAACGCGGCGGCGAAGGGGACGGTGAGCCGGCGCAACGTCTCGGTGGTGCTGCTCGACCCGGCCGGCACCGCCGAGGTGCTGCGCTGGAACATGATCAACGCGTGGCCCACCCGGTGGCGGGGCGCGCACCTGAACACCCTCGCCCAGGAGATCGCCATCGAGGCGCTGACCCTGGCGTACGAGGGGCTGGAACTGGAGTCCGGCAGTGCGGCCGCCCCGACGACCCCGTGACTGGCTGGCCCGGGCGCTGCGCGCGACCGCCGACCGCCTCGCCGCCCCCGACCGCCACACCACCCCCGTCCTCGACCGCCACGCCGCCCCGACCGTCGACCGGCTCGCCTCGGTGGCGGTGGACCCGCCCCCGCCCCGCCGCCCCGGCGAACCCCCCGAGCACTGGCTGCGCCTGGTCGCCGCCCACGCCCCCGGCCTCCTCCGCGACCTCCCCCCAGCCGCACTCCCCCTGGCCGACCTCGCGGCTGTTGATCAAGAAGTTTCGGTCGAATCCGCCGCATCGGACGACGCAAACCTCTTGATCGACGGGCCCGAGGACGGGCTGGGTGAGGGCGGGGCGGCGGGGGAGGAGGGGCGCGATGGCGGCCGGGCCGTGATCGGAACGCGGGGCGGCCGGCGGTGGCGGGCGCGGTTCGGGCGCGGCGTCCGGCGCCCTGACGCGGACCCGCCGGCCGGGTCGGACCGGCTGGCCGGGTCGAACCTGGACGCGGCCTCCGGCCAGCACCACGGCGGGGAACGGCTGGCAACTGCGGGTGGCCCGCATCTCCGTGCCGAGACCGCCGGGCAGCAGCGGGTGCCCCCGGTCGGCTACCGCGGCGCCAACGCCCAACTGCCCTCGGCTTCCCGGACCGACCTGGACCCGGCGTCCACCGGCGTCCCGGACCACATCGATGCGACACCTGGTCAGCGGGGATCAGGCGGCATCGCCGGGGCCGGGCATGACGGCCGCAGAACGGACGAGGAAGTCACCACGGCACCCGGCACCCACCCGGGGCGCGCCCGGCAGGCCCCGCCCCGGCCCGGCGAGCCCAGCGCCGGTACCGGGTCCGGCGGACACATCGCCCGGACCGGGCCCAGCTTGAGCACCGGGCCCGGCCCGCGCCCCGAGTGGTCCGGCCACGGCGACGACCCGACGCTCCCCGGGTACGGCGAGCGGGCCGCACCCATGGCGGGCCGGCGGCCCGACGGGGATGCGCCGGTCGCACCAGGCCGCCCCGACCCGCGCGACGGTGGGCATCTCGACCGGGCCGGCGGTTTCGGCGCCGACCCGACACGGGTGGCGGACCTTCGGGTGCAGCTGTCGTCGCTGGAGGGACAACAGCTGCACCCGAACTGCGGCGAGGCCGGATCGGGAACGCGGACGGGCGGTTCCGGGGCGGCGGGCGGGCCGGCCACCGCCGGTCCGGAGTGGAGCGAGGAACCCTCGGCGTCCGTCCCGGCGCAATCGCCGCCGCTCGCCGCCGCCGGGTTGTGGCCGGCGTTGCCGGACGAGGTCCGGACCGCACCTCGTGCCGAGGCCCGGGGCGTACCCGGAGGCCGGCGCCGGCGGGACCCGTGGCCGGCGCTGCCCGACGACCGCAAGCTGTGGCTGCCGGCGGCGACCACGGTCGACGCCGCGCGGCTGCGCCGGCTGGAGCGGGAACAGGCGGGCGAGTGATGGAACGCGTGGCCTTCCTCGTGGACGACTCCGGCACCCGGGTGGACTGCCTGCTCAACCCGGAGGCCGTGCAGGTCACCCGGCTGGCCGGGGTACGCCCCCGGGGCGCCGCCGACGGCCAGCTCACCGGGGCCGGCCTGGCCGACGACCCGCTGGTCTTCACCGGCGGCGGGCGCACCGAACTGGTGCTGGACCTGCTCTTCGACACCGACCTGGTCGAGTCCCAGGTACGCCCCGAGGACGTCCGCGCGCTCACCCGGCCGCTGTGGCTGCTGGCGGAGAACTCGGCCACCGAGCACGGCTGGCTGCGACCTCCGCTGGTCCGGCTGGTGTGGGGCAAGACCTGGAACGTGCCCGGGGTCATCGTGGCGATCGCGGAACGCTTTGACGGGTTCACCCTCACCGGCACGCCCCGCCGCTCCTGGCTGCGGCTGAAGCTGGTCCGGGTGGCCGAGTCCGCCGAGGCGGCCCAGGCGGGCTTCGCGGAGGAACTGGCCGCGGCGAGCACCCCGTTGCCGCCCGGGTCGGCGGTGGTCGCCGCGGCGGACGGCGCGGCCGAGCCCGGCTGGTCCGGGGTGCGCTTCGACCTGCTCGCCCACGACGCGCTCGGGTCGCCGCTGCGCTGGCGGCTGCTCGCCGAGCACAACCGGATCAGCGACCCGCTGGCCGTGCCGGCCGGCACGGCGCTGGCCGTGCCGGCGGCCACCGCGACGGCCGCGACGCCGACCGGCGACGGAACGGGAAGGACCACGCCGTGACCGCACCGCAGCCCACCGGCCCGAGAGAACCCCGCGCCGTTGCCGCACCCCGGCCCGCCGGCCGGGCAGGACGCCACGCCGCGCGGGAACGCGGCGACGCGACGGGTGGTGCGGCGTGAACCGGGCCGCCACCGTGACGATCGACGGCACGCCGCTGGCCGACCCCCGCCGGCTGCGCGGCGTACGGGTGGCCGCCCGCCTCGACCAGCCGACCCAGTGCGAGCTCACCCTCGCCACCGGGCCGGGCGCCGCCGCCCTCGACCCCCCGGTGCGCCCCGGCGCCACCCTCGACCTGCGGCTGGACGGTCAGCCGGAGGCCCTGTTCACCGGCGAGGTCACCGCCGTCGAGGTGGACTACGCCGCCGACGGGGTCGCCCTGCTGCGGATCCGCGCGTACGACCCGTTGCACCGGCTGCGCAAACGGCAGGAGCTGCGGGTCTTCGAGGCGGTGACCGCCTCCGACCTGGCCGGGGCGCTCTGCGCCGACCTCGGGCTCACCGTCGACGCGGAGACCGACGGGCCCCGGCTGGACCGGCTGCTCCAGCACCGGCACAGCGACCTCGACCTGCTCCGCGAGGTCGCCGGCCGGGCCGGCCTGCACCTGGCCGTCGACGGTGACCGGCTGCGGCTGCTGACCCTCGACGGCTACGGCGAGCCGGTCCCGCTGACCCTCGGCGACACCGTCCACGCGCTGCGGATCGCGGAGAACCTGGACCGGGCCGGTGCGGAGTGCGCCGCTCTCGGCTGGCATCCGCAGCGCGCCGAGCCGCTGCGCCAGCAGGCCGACGCGGCCCGCTCCGGGCGGCGTATCCCGCTGCGGCCCGAGCCGGGAGAGGTGGGCGCGGACGGGGTGCGGACCGCGGTGGACCAGCCGGGACGCAGCGACGACGAACTCGCCGCCCTCGCTCAGGCCGGGCTGGACGCCCGGGTCGCCGCGCTGGTCACCGCGGCGGGGACGGCCGAGGGCGACCCGGCGCTGCGGCCCGGCCGGCAGATCGCCCTGGCCGGCGTGCCCGCGCCGGTCGCCGGGGTGTACGTACTCACCGAGGTGGTGCACACGGTCGACGCGAACGGCCACCTGACCCGGTTCTCCACGGTCCCGCCGGAGCCGCCGCCGGCCGCCGCGCCCGCTCCGGCCACGGTCACCCTGGGCACGGTCACCGACGTCGACGACCCCGACCGGCTCGGCCGGGTCCGGGTGACGCTGCCCGCGTACGGGGATCTGGACGCGGGCTGGCTCGCCGTGGTCTGCCCGGGCGCCGGCCGGGGCAAGGGCATCGTGGCGCTGCCCGACCCGGAGGACACCGTGCTGGTGGCGCTGCCCGGCGGCGAACCGGCGGCGGGCATCGTGCTCGGCTCGCTCTTCGGGGCCGTCGAGCCGTACGACGCGGGGATCGTGGACGGCCGGTCCCGGCGCTGGTCGATGCGGACCGGCACCGGCCAGTCGATCGTCATCGACGACGACGGGCGCACCCTGCGGCTGGCCACCGACGCGGGCAGCTTCGTGGAGCTGCGGCCCGAGCTGACCACCGTGCACGCGGCCGGCGACCTGGTGCTCTCCGCGCCGGGCCGGGCCATGGTGGTCCGCGCCCGGACCGTCGACTTCCGGCATGCCGAGGCGGCCGAGGACGCCGACACCGCCGCGGCGCAGGCCCGCGCCCTCGCCCGTGCCCACGGAGGTGGCTGATGCGCTGGATCCACCGCGACTCGCTGATCACCTGCGACCACGACGGCCGGGTCGCCAACCGCGCCTCCCAGCAGTGGGTCACCGTCGAGGGTGTCCCGGTGCTGGTGGCGACCGACCCGGAGGGGCGGGACATCACCGCCTGCCCGAACTACGGCCCCGTCATCAAGCCCTGCGCCAAGACGCTGCAGGTGACCGTCGGCTACAGCACCTGGCTGCGGGTCGACGGCCACCGGGTGGTGCTGTCGAACCTGGACGGCCTGACCGACGGCACCCCGCCCGGGCTGGTCCACCACACCGTCCGCGACCCGCGGCAGAGCTTCCTGGAGGCGGACGTATGAGGGCCTTCCGCTTCGTCGGCGCCGGCTTCGACGCGGGACGCACCGGCGGCCTCGCGCTGACCGCCGCCGGCGGGCTCGCCATGACCGAGGGCGACGAGACGGTACGCCAGGCGCTGTACCTGCTGCTGTCCACCACGCCGGGCGAGCGGCTGATGCGCCCCGGGTACGGCTCCCGGCTGCACCGGCTGGTCTTCGCGCCCAACGACGACACCACCGCCGGCCTGGCCATCCACTACGTGCGGCAGGCGATCCGGCGCTGGGAGCCCCGGGTCGAGGTGATCGACGTGGACGCCGGACCCGACCCGGACGACCCGTGGCGCCTGGTGATCCGGCTGGACTACCGGGTCCGGGCCAGCCTCTCCCCCGGCCAGCTCGTCTTCTCCGTCGATCTGCTGCCCGCCGACGACCCCGGCGAGGAGGGAACGTCATGACGCTGCCCGTGCCGCACCTCGACGACCGCGCCTTCCTCGACCTGGTCACCGAGGCGCGGGAGCGGATCCGCCGGTCCTGCCCCGACTGGACCGACCTCTCCGCGCACGACCCCGGCATGGCGCTGCTGGAGGCGTTCGCCTACCTGACCGAGGTGATGATCTACCGGCTGAACCAGTTGCCGGAGAAGGCGTACGTCGCGTTCCTCAACCTGCTCGGGGTGGCCCGGCACCCGCCCACCGCGGCCTGGGCGGACGTCCGGTTCAGCCGGACCGGCCCGGACCGGGGCACGGTCCGCGTCCCGGCCGGCACCCGGGTCGCCGCCGCCCGCGGCGCCGACCCCCGGCCGGTCGTCTTCGTCACCACCGAGCCGGCCCTGCTCCCCGAGGGGGAGACCGAGGTGACGGTACGCATGCACCACTGCGAGCCGGTCGAGGCGGAACTGCTCGGCGTCGGCACCGGCCAGGCCGGCCAGGTGTTCCGGGCGGCCCGGGCGCCGCTGACCCGGACCGCCGAGGCGCTCGACCTGCTGCTCGGGGTGGAGGTGCCGACCGGCTCGGTGGAGCTGGGTGCGGCCGCCCGGGAGCACGAGGGACGCACATACGAGATCTGGCGGCCGGTGGACAGCTTCGCCGGCGTCGGCCCGCAGGCCAAGGTCTACCTGGTCGACCGCGCCTCCGGGGTGGTCACCTTCGCCCCCGCGCTGGACCTGCGCCCGCCGGACGGGCCGGAGACCGGGCCGGGCGACCGCCCGGACGTCGAGGGGGCGCCCGGCCCGGGGACCGACGGCCCGGCGACCGGAAGCGGCCCAGCGACCGGCGACGCAGCGGCCGGGGGCGGCGCGGGGCCGGCGGCCGGCGGCCCGGGCGAGGCGGCACGGGCGCCGCGCGGCCTGGTGACCGTGGCGGCGGTGCCGCCGGCCGGACGGCAGATCCGGCTCTGGTACCGGTGCGGCGGCGGGCCGGCCGGGAACGTGGCCGCGGGGACGCTCACCAGCCTGCGGGACCCGCTGCCCGGGCTGCGGGTGGACAACCCCGAGCCGGCCGGTGGGGGCCGGGACCTGGAGTCGCTGGAGTCGGCCCTCACGCGCGGGCCGTACGAGTTCTTCGCCCAGCAGCGCGCGGTCACCGCCCGCGACTACGAGATCCTCGCCGCCGGTTCCGGAGCGGTGGCCCGGGCGCGGGCGTTCACCCGGGCGGCGGTCTACAGCTTCGCCCGGCCCGGCGAGGTCGAGGTGGTGCTGGTGCCGTACGTGCCGGAGCAGGCCCGCCCCGGCGGCCGGCTGCCGGTGGGCGTGCTGCGCGAGCACGAGGTGGAGGAGGCCCGCCGCCGGGTCGAGGCCGACCTGGACCGGCGGC
Source organism: Micromonospora sp. RTBAU3-60 (assembly GCF_054963695.1). Taxonomy (NCBI): domain Bacteria; kingdom Bacillati; phylum Actinomycetota; class Actinomycetes; order Micromonosporales; family Micromonosporaceae; genus Micromonospora; species Micromonospora sp. RTBAU3-60. Next base: position 55,897 of record NZ_JBUEGB010000019.1, read on the forward strand.
GGGCCCTGGGCACCGCGGTCCGGGCCGGCTGGGCCCGCTACAAGGCCGTGTCGATCCGGGCCCGGGTGGTGGTCCGCCGGGAGGAGGACGTCGACGCGGTCCGCGGCCGCATCCACGACCGGTTGCACCAGACGCTCAGCCCGCTGCCCACCCCGCTCAACCCGACCGGCTGGGCGTTCGGCGAGCCGCTGCGGGCGTCCAACGTGTACCGGATGCTGGAGCACGCCGAGCCGGGCGTGCGCTACGTCGAGTCGGTCCGGTTCGTGGTCGACGAGGCGCCCGACGCGCAGGTGCGCACCGTCGCCGTCGACCAGTACCAGCCCGGCACCTGGTACGCGGGCCGCGGCCCGGTGCTGTTCCGCTCCACCAACGCCGGGGCGGGCTGGGAGCCGGCCGGCCGGTTCGACGCCGAGACCGTGGTCCGGGTGGTCCCCGCCCCCGCCCCGGTACGCCCCGGCGTCGTGCCCCGGGCCGGCTCGGTGGCCGTGGTCACCGCCCGCGACGCCGGCGGCTCCCGGGTCCGGCTGAGCACCGACCTCGGCGAGACCTGGACGCTGCTGACCGACCTGGACTCCCGGGTGCAGGATCTGGCCTGGATCGACCGGGACGGGGCGGGCGCGCTGCTGCTCGCCACCGACGCCGGCCTGTACGAGGTCTCCCTGCTGCCCGGGTCGGTGCCGCTGCAGATCCTGGTCGACCCGGCCGACGCCGACCGGGGCTTCTACGCGGTCCGCGCGTTCGTCTCCGAGCGCGGCGCCCCCGGCGTGGCGGTCGCCGCCCAGGCCGGCTTCGGCGTCTACCTGTCCACCGCGGCCGGCCGCCCCGGCACCTTCGCCCACGTGGGCCTGGCCAACGTAGACAACCGGGTCCTCGCGGTGCAGTACGACGGCCCGGCGACCCTGCTGTGGTGCGGGGCCGGCGAGCCGGACCCGAAGAAGCCCGGGCAGGGCTGCCACCGCACCCGGCTGTTCGAGTCGGACGTCAAGTGGCAGGCCGTGCAGGCCGGCTGGATCGGCGGCACCTGCCGGGACCTGGCGTTCAGCGGCACGCTGGCGGTCGCCGCCACGCAGAGCGGCGGCGTGGTCCGGCTGGACACCCTGGCCGCCCAGCCGCAGTGGCAGCCGGTGATGGTCAACTGCGGGCTGCCGCTGCGGGACCGGACCCGGTTCGTCCCGGTCGACGCGATCGCCGCCACCGGCGGGCCGGACCGCCTGATCCTCGCCGGCGGGGAGCGCGGCGTGTATCGCACCGGCGACGCGGCCGACTGGACGGCCAGCGCCAACCAGGCCACCGCCGACGTGGTCACCGTCCCCGGCACCTGGCTGCTCTGCTCCGGCGAGCACGACATCGAGGTGGTGCGGCAGGATGCGCCGAACGGCGATTGAGCGGCTGCTGCCCGCCGCGTACCAGCGGGCCGCCGGCCCGGGCAGCGTGCTGGGCGCGCTGCTGGACGTGATGGAGGCGCTGCACGCCCCGGACGAGGCGGTGCTCGCCGACGTCGACGCGCTCTTCGCGCCGTACCGGACCCGGGACGGCTTCGTCGCGTACCTGACCCGCTGGGTGGCGATGGACCACGTGGTCGCCACGCCCCGGGCGGACGCGCCGCTGCCGCTGCCGCTGGGCCGGCTGCGGGACCTGGTCGCGCACGGCGCGCTGCTGGCCCGCTGGCGGGGCACCCCGTACGGGATGCGCACCGCACTGGAACTGGCCACCGGGGCGACCGGTTTCCTGCTCGAGGAGCCGGCGGACCGGCCGTTTCACGTGGTGGTCCGGGTGCCACCGGCCGCCGCCGACCAGCTCGCCGTGATCACCCGCATCGTCGAGGCGGAGAAACCCGCCGCCGTCACCGTCGAGATCGTCACCGCCGTCCCGTCCCCGCCGTCCGTGCCGTCCGCAGAGGAGCCGTCATGACCACCGAATGGGCGGTCGTCGCCGCCGCCGAGCAGTTCACCCTGGACGTGCGCAACAGCGGTGAGCTCACCTTCACCGTCTCCAACCCGGGCGCGGCGCCGGACATCGTGGTCTTCGACGTGGCGCCCGGCGAGGGCAGCCAGCGCGCCTGGTTCACCGTCGCCGAGCCGCAGCGGGTGGTGCCCGGGCAGGGTTCGGTCTCCTTCCTGGTCCGGCTCACCGTGCCACCCGGCACCCCACCCCGGCGCTACGACATGACCGGGTTCGCGTACTCGGCGAACACCGCACCCGAGGAGAGTTCCCGGTCCAGTGGGCGGGTGACCTACGACGTGCAGGCCGTCGTACCGCCCAAGCGCACGCCGTGGCCGTGGCTCGCGGCCGCGGCGGCGCTGGTGCTGGTGGTGGCCGGGGTGGTCGGGTGGCTGGTCACCCGCGGCGGTGACGCGCCGCCTCCGCCGCCCCGGGCCCAGGTGGTGCCCCTGGAGGCGGAGAGCCTCGTGCCGGGCGCGGTGGTCCAGTCGGCCGGCCCGGTGGCGGCGACCGTGATCGAGCAGCGGAACTGCTGCCTCGTCACCTGGTCAGGCGACGCCCAGCTGTTCTTCCAGGGCCGGACGATCGGCGACCGGGTGACCGTCACGGTGAACCTCCCGGTCGACGGGACCTGGCGCTTCGCCACCGTGCGCACCACGTCGTACGACTACGCCAACACCATCTTCTTGGTGGACGGCCGGCAGGTCGGCAACACCTTCTTCGGCTTCACCCCGACCGTGGTGAAGACCGACTGGATCGACGTCGGCACCGTCACCCTGAACCGGGGAACCCACCAGGTCACCCTGGTGGCGGTGAGCAAGACGCAGGCCACCGACCTCTACTACGCCGGCGTCGACCAGCTCCGGTTCACCCAGCTCATTCAGCCGTGAGCGCCATGAGCGGAGATCGGCCATGAGCGGGTGGCAGAAGCTGCTGCTGGCGGCGCTGGGCGGGCTGCTGGTGGCGCTCTATCTGATCGCGGTCGGCGGGGGCCGGCACGACCGGGGGGACCCGACCGCCCGGCCGGGCTGGCTGAGCGGGCTGGGCGGCGGCACGGCCACGGTCGACCCGGCCACGGTCACCGTCGCGTGCGCGCCGCCCGCCGCACCGCCGACCGCCTCCGCCGACGGCACGGTGGTCACCTTCCGCACCGGCTGCCTGCTGCGGGTCGCCGACCCGGGCGGCCTGCGCACCCTGGTGCTGCGCAGCCCGGCGGCGTTCGAGGTGACGGCGCCCGCACCGGGGGACGCCGAGGTCACCGTCCACGACGAGGTGAGCCCCGGCGACGACGGTACGGCGGCGGTGGCGAAGGTGGCCGTCGACCGGGCCACCGAGGTCACCCTGCGCTGCCCGGGAGGTGACGGATGCACGGTCACCGTCGCCCGGTCCTGATCGGACGGACGCGCCGGGCGGGACCCGGGAGGGAGGCACGTCATGGGTGAGCTGCGCAAACCGTTCCTGCTGCTGGCGCTGCTCGCGGTGGCGCTGGTGGTGGGGCTGGAGCTGGGGGCGGCGCTGCTCACCGGCGGCGGGGACGCGGGTGGCGCGCTGCGGGACAGCGCCGGGCAGTTGGGCGTGGAGCTCGGTGAGGTCGGGATGGTCACCGAGCCGGCCGGCCGGGGCACCGGCTACCTGGCGCTGATCGACGTGGTGGCGCTCTGGACCACCGGGCTGTTCAGCCTGAGCCTGGTGGTGCCGGACCGGATCCAGGGCCGGGTGCAGGGGGTGGCCACCCTGGTCTTCGCGATCGTCCTGCTGATCGTCTCGGTGGTCCTGCTGATCGTGGCCTTCGTCGAGCTGACCGTGATGGTCTCGCTGTTCCTCGCGGCGCCGTTCGGCACGCTGGCGTACCTGGTGGTGTGGGGGTTCTTCCCGGTCGGCGACGCGGCCGTGCTGCTCGGCCTGGTGCTGCTGCTCAAACTGGTCTGGGCCGGCCTGCTGCTGCTCGCCCAACCGCGCTTCCTGCAGAACAAGGGCCTGGTGCTGCTGGCGCTGACCACCCTGGTCTGCACGGTGGTGCTGGAGTTCCTGCACCGGCTGGTGCCGGTGATCCTGGTCAGCATCACCGACGACCTCGGCGCGCTGGTCTTCGCCGTGGTGGCGGCGGTGTGGGCGCTGGTCCTGCTGGTCGGCTCCGTCCCCGCCATCGTCAAGGCGGTGCGGACCACCGCCACCACCTCCCGACCCACCGTCCCGTCGCGGTGAGGCGGGGGTTGGGGGAGAATGACGTCCGCCGATCCAGCCTCCTTGCGGTGCTGCGATAACCTCTCGGCGACCGGGTGAGAAAAGGGGGTGGCATGGCGACGCTGGCCGACGTCGCCCGCCGGGCGGGCGTCTCTCCCGCGACCGCGTCGCGGGTGATCAACCGCAGCAGCAAGCCGGTGGCCGACGAGCTGCGCGAGCGGGTGCTCAGGGCCGTCGCCGAGCTGCGGTACGTGCCGAACGCGCACGCCCAACTGCTGGCCCGGCCGCAGCGCAGCGTCGTCGGCGTGGTGGTGCACGACGTCTCCGACCCGTACTTCGCCGAGGTGACCCGGGGGCTGCAACGGGTCGCCACCGAGCAGGGCCGGCTGGTCATCATCTGCAACAGCTACCGTGACCCGGAGCGCGAGCTGGAGTACGTCGACCTGCTGCGCGCCCAGCAGGTGGCCGCGATCGTGCTGGCCGGGTCCGGCTACCACGACGCGGGCGTCAACGCGCTGCTCGACGAGCGGCTGAATGCGTACGTGGCCACCGGCGGGCGGGTGGCGCTGGTCGGCCGGCACCGGCATCGGGGCGACGCGGTGCTGCCGGCCAACGAGGAGGGCGCCCGCCTGGTCGGGGCGGAACTGCGCCGGCTCGGGCACCGGGTGGTCGGCGTGATCGCCGGCCCGGACGCGTTGACCACCACCACCGACCGGCTCACCGGCCTGGCCGCCGGCCTCGACGGGGCGCTCCCCGCCGACCGGATCCGATACGCCGACTTCACCCGTGACTCCGGGGCGCGGGCCACCGCGGAGCTGCTGGACGGCGTACCGGGGCTGACCGCGGTCGTGGCGCTGAACGACTCGATGGCGGTCGGCGCCCTGTCCGTGCTCCGGCAACGCGGCGTACGCGTGCCGGAGGAGGTTTCCGTGGTCGGCTTCGACGACATGCCGATCGCCGCCGACGTGACGCCCACCCTGACCACGGTCCGGCTGCCGCTGGCCGAGCTGGGCGCCCGGGCGATGGCCCTGGCCCTGGACCCGGCCGCCGACCGGGACCGGATCGAGACCCTCCCCGCCGAACTGGTCCGCCGGGACAGCCTCGGCCCCGCCCCGTCCTGACGGCGGCGGGCCGGCGGCCGCGGGGATCAGCCCTGCGGCGTCACGAGCCCCGTCTCGTACGCGAGGATGACCAGTTGCGCCCGGTCACGGACGTCGAGCTTGCTGAGCAGGCGTCCGACGTACGTCTTCACCGTGCCATGACTGAGACACAGCTCCGTCGCCAGTTCGGTGTTGGATCGGCCCCGCGCGATGAGGGTCAGCACCTCGCGCTCGCGCACCGTGAGACGGTCGAGGAGCGGAGACGCCCCGGCCCGTTCCGGTGGCCGCGCGGTGAACGCGGCGATGAGGCGGCGGGTGACGGTCGGCGCGAGCAGCGCCTCGCCCGCCGCGACGACCCGGATCGCGGCGAGCAGGTCCGCCGCACTGGTGTCCTTGACCAGGAACCCGCTCGCGCCCGCCCGGAGCGCGCCGAACACGTACTCGTCGAGATCGAAGGTGGTGAGGATGAGCACCCGGCTGCCCCGGGTGTCCGGGCTGGCGCAGATCCGCCGGGTGGCCTCGATGCCGTCCACGTCGGGCATCCGGATGTCCATGAGCACCACGTCGGGCCGTTCCCGTCGGCACACCGTCACCGCCTCGGCGCCGCTGGCCGCCTCACCCACCACGCCCAGGCCGGGAGTGCTGTCGATGAGCATCCGGAAGCTGTTCCGCAGCAGGGTGTGGTCGTCCGCGATCACGACCCGGACGGCGGAGCCGGTCACTCCGCCTCCCCGACCGGCGAGTAGGGCAGCAGCGCGCAGACCCGGAATCCGCCCTCGGGACGCGGTTCGGCGATCATGCTGCCACCGTAGATGGCGACCCGCTCCCGCATGCCGGCCAGTCCCCGCCCGGCGCCCGGCATAGCCCCGGTCGGGTCCGGCGGTCCGTCGTCGGTCACCTCGATGCGCAGGGTTCCCGCGCTCCCCTCGACATCGACCCGGCACGTGGTGGGTGCGGCGTGCCGGATGACGTTGGTCAGCGCCTCCTGCACGACGCGGTACGCGGTGAGGCCGAGCGCCTGCGGCAGGTCGTCGACCCCGTCGACCCGCAACCGCACCCGTACGCCGGCGCCTTCGGCGTTGCTGACCAGGTCCGCCAGTTGCGCCGGCCCCGCCGTCGGGGCGAGCTCGACGCCCGGCTCACCGGCGCCCTCCGTCCGGAGGATGCCGACCGCGCGTCGGAGATCGGCCAGTGCCGTCCGGCTGGTCTTCTCGATGACGGCGAGGGCGGCGCGGACCTCATCCGGCCTGCTGTCGGCCAGGTGGTTCGCCACGGTGGCCTTCACCGAGATCAGGCTCATGCTGTGGCCCACGATGTCGTGCAGTTCCCGCGCGATCCGCAGTCGCTCGTCGACGACCGCCGTGTGGGCCTGGGAGCGGGCCAGCCTGGCGGCCAGGTCCCGGCGCCACCCGACGAGACGCCCGACCGACCAGCAGATGGCGAGCAGGGCCCCCGTCACGCCGATCTCCCCCGGCGCCCAGAGGGGGACCTCCGAGCCGGCGGCGGTCGGCAGCGAGGGCAGCCGTGCCGCGTAGAACACCGCGATCGCGGCCGCCGGGACGGCCAGGGCGGCCAGCAGCGCGGGAACGGACCGGCGCGGCGGAAGATCGGCCGCAACCGTGTAGAGGGCCGTCGCCGCCGGCACGAACTCCATCATCAGCATCCCCGCACCGGCCACGCCTCCAGCGGTCGCCGACGCCGCCGCCACGAGCACGGCGGCCAGCACGGCGAGGGGCCACCGCCGCCGGGCGACGACCGGCAGCGCGACGAGCCCGGCGGTGGCCCAGACCGCCCACCAGGGTCCCGGGTACGCCGGGCCGGGCGGGTCGGTGACGGTGTAAGCGACCAGCAGCAGGAGAACCAGCGCCCAGACCAGGTCGGTGATCAGGAGGCGGCGGGAGGCGACCACCCGCCCAAGCTATCCGTCATACCCGGCGACGGCGTCCCCCCGTGGCCATCGGACCGTGATCCCATCCCGACCCATCGGGTGCCGGCCGTGGTCCGATGTGCCGGCCAGCCCGCTGCGGAAGCGTCGGGGCCATGACAAGCTACTCCTTCCCCGGCCGCTGGGTCGGCGGCCTCGCGTTGACCCTCGGCCCCCTGCTGGTCCTCGCCGGCATCCTGCTCCGGATCCGGTTCCACTACTTCTTCCCGCAGCAGCTCGCGGCGTACGCGGCGCACCCCGCGTTGCTGGTGGCCGCGTACAGCCTCTTCACCGCCGGCATGGTCGTCCTGGCCCCGGCCGTGGCCGCGCTGGCCCGGATCATCGGCCGAACCCACCCGGTCTGGGCGGCCTGGGGCGCCGGCCTGGTCATCCTCGGCCTGTTCACCCGGACCTTCCACGGCGGCATCGACCACCTGGCGTTCCAACTCGTCCGGGTCCAGGGCCTCGACGCGGCGACCCGGGCCGTGTCCGACAGCTATGGCGCCTGGCACCTCTTCCGTACGCCGGCGCTGGCCATCATGACCGGCTGGGTGGTGCTGGCCGTGGGGGCGTACCGGTCGCGTGCCCTGAGCCGGCCCCGGGCCGTCGCCCTCGGCCTGATGTCGGCGCTCGCGCTGGGCACGTTGAAGGGCACCGAGGTGCCGCAGTCGCTCATCGCCGTCGGCGGTCTCTGCTACGCGCTCGTGCCGCTCGGCGTGGCGGTGCTGCGCGACGGGCCGAGGCCGACCCGGCGAGCCGTCATCGGGATGGTGTCGCTGACCGTGGCGCTGGTGCTGCTGTTCTTCTTCGGCCCCACCGGCTGACCGTCACCGGCCGGGTGACGCGGCAAGCGCGGCGAGGTGGACGGCCCGGGGTCGTTACCGACCTACTGGCGGCTCTGGCCCGGTCGACGACTCCCGGGCGCGGCGGGCGGCGCGGCGGGCCCGGATCACCCGCACGAGGACCAGCAGCACCACGACGGCCAGCACCACCTCGCCGCCCCAGCCGAGCCGCCGTTCCAGCAGCCGGAACGACGCACCGGCCAGGTAGCCGAGCACGGCCACGGTCGCCGCCCAGAGCGCGCCGCCGGCGATGTTCGCCACGGTGAACGTCCGATGCGGCATGTGGCTCGTCCCGGCCAGCCCGGGCACCAGCGCGCGCAGGGCTGCCGCCCACCGGCCCAGCACCACCGCCAAGGCGCCCCGGCGGCGCAGCAGGTCCAGCGCCCGTTGCAGCTCGCCGGAGCGGACGAACCGCCGGGGCGCCCGGTCCAGCAGCCGCTGGCCGTAGCGGCGGCCGACCAGGTAGCCGACCTGGTCGCCGACGGCCGCCCCGGCGATCGCGGCCACGATCACCGCCCAGAGCGGTAGCCGCCCCTCGTGGGCGAGCACGCCACCGACCAGCACGGCGATCTCACCCGGTACGACCAGCCCGAGAAAGGTGGACGCCTCCAGCGCCGGCAGCAGGAAGACCAACGCCAGGACCAGCGCGGGCGGCAGCGCCACCAGCAGGTTCAGCAGCCGGTCCATCCGCCGATTGTCGCGCGCCGCTCCCGCCGTACGCCGGGTCAACCGGCTTTTCGACGGCGGGTGCCGGCCGTCGGGTGGCCGACCACGCACCCACGGCAGCAGCGAAGATCAGCTATAAGTGGACCATGGAGTTCCCCGCGTACCTGGCCACCATGCCGATGCACGCGATCACCGAGATCCACGGCGAGCCGGGCCTGCTGGCGCGGTTCCGACTGGAGATCCGCGCGTTCGACGACGCCGCGCAGGAGCGGCTGACCGAAGCCCTGGACCTCGCCGCCGACCTGCACCGCGACGACCGGCGGGTCCGCGAGCCGTACCTCAACCACCTGCTGCGGGTGGCGATCCGGATGATGCACCACTACCAGGTACGCGACGTGGACGTGATCGTCGCGGGTCTGCTGCACGACGCGGTGGAGGACCACCCGGCGGAGCTGGCCGGCCTGGACCTGCAACAACTCCAGCTCGGCGCGCCTACCGCCACGCAGCGAGCTGGAGCCGTCGCCGGCGACCCGACGGCGGCGGCGCTGGCCGTGCTCGCCGACCGGTTCGGCCCGCGCGTCGCCCGCCTAGTCGGCGCGGTCACCAACCCCGTCTACGACCCGGGGCGCGACCGGCACGTCCAGTACCGGGAACACGTCGCGGCGAGCCTGGACCGGGAACCCTGGGCCCGGGTGATCAAGGTGTCGGACTTCACCGACAACGGAGTGGGCGTGATCCACACGGTGGGCCCGAAGGTGGCCCGGTCGGCCGCCAAGTACCGGCCCCTGGTGCCGGTGTTCCGGGACCTCATCGCCCGGCCGGACACGCCGCTGTCCGCGCCGGTCAAGCAGCACATCTTCGCCCAGCTCGACCTGGCCGAGGAACGCTTCAGCGCCATCCTCGACCACGCCAATTGACCGTTGTGCAGGGCAGGTGAGCGCCCGCAGTCAACGGGCTACCGCCGAGGGTTCACCGGAGCCGTCCCATGCCGGAGGCAGCGGCCCACCCGGGATAGACGTCGTACTCTTGACATCCTCTCCCGCCTAGAGGCGGGAGAATCCCGCTTCCAGCGTCGTACGTCGCCGACGCTGGGTGGGTGGTCGACAGGGCACCTTTCGGTTCCTGTCCCGGACTGCCCGCCCGGTGAGTGGGGGCACCGCCTCGGCGGTGTCCCTAATGTTGATCGCCGCGTTCACGTCGGCGTTGGCCTGGTGTCCGCAGGACCCGCACCGGAACACCGCTTGGCTGTCGCGGTTGTTCGGGTCGGTGTTCCCGCAACGGCTACACCGCTGGGAGGTGAATGCGGCTGGCACCCTCACGATTCGGGTGCCGGTGGTCCGTGCCTGGTTAGCCAGGGCTGCCTCGAACAGTCCCCAGCCTTTGTCGAGGATCGCCCGGTTCAGCCCGGCCTTCTGCCGCACGTTTGTGCCAGGCTCGGCGACGGTGCCCTTCGCGGTGGCGGTCATGGCCTTGGTGTTGAGGTTTTCGAGCTTGACGGTCGCATGCTGGGCGCAGATCCGGTTGGCGGCCCACATCACGAAGTCGCGGCGGCGGTTGCGGATCTTCGCCTCGGCCCGGCCGATCTCCGCACGGACCTTACGGGCACGGTTCGAGGTCTTCAGGCCGCGCTTACGGCGGGCGGTTTCCTGCCGGCCGGCCTTCGACTTGAGTCGGGCCAGGTCGCGTTCCTGGCCAGAGGTCGTGAAGGCTCTGTTCCACATGCGGCCATCGGACATCGCTAGGGCGACCTTCACTCCACGGTCAACGCCCACGACGGTGCCGGGCCGGGCGTGTGCCTCGGGCGTGGTGATGCCGGCCCGGATGCCGAACCCGACGTGCCAGGCGACGCCATCGAAGGACACCACCGCATTGCGGACCGTGCCGCCCAACGGGCGGGACCAACGGAACTTGACCTCGCCAACCTTCGGGAGGCTGACGGTGCCCCAGCGGCGGTTGAGGCGGCGGACGTGGACCGCCTGGCCGGGGAACGGAATCGACAACCGGGCACACCGACGTTTACGGGTCGGCACCCCGGCCGGGTGCTGCGGATTCCACCAGTTCTGGTACGCCTGATCCAGTTGGCGCAGCACCTGCTGACCGGACTGCGCAGGCAGGTCGGCGACCCAGTCGAGTTCCTTGCGCGCCTCGGTCAGAGACGCGCACTGCGCGGCGACCCCGAGAGTGACCTTGCGCTGCTGCCAGGCGAACTGACGCTGCTCCAAGGCAATGTTGTACAGCCAGCGGCACGTGTGCCCCCACGAGACTAGGCGCTGCGCCTGCTCGTCGGTGGGATACAGCCGGTATCGTCGGCCGGTGTCCGCTTTCACACCCCGAATCCTAACTTGCTTCCATAACTGTCGATGACCCGGTTCGTAAGAGCAGGCACTGCACCTTTTGCTTCACGCCCATTTGGTTTTCGTCACGAGTGCCGGGCGCGCGTCTTCACCGACGAACACCTGCGCTACCTCGAACAGGTGATGCGCGAGGTGTGCGAACGGGCGGTGCTATGGCAGATATGCCATCCGTACCGGCTCAGCGAGCACTGCCTGCGCTGCGGGCACGTCGGCCAGTCGAGCGGCTAGGGTGGCAACCGCGAGACGGTGTGGCAGGGCAGCGTTGAACTTGAGACCGTCCAGGGCCCTCTCGTTGACGTCCGGCAGGCAGATCCGTCCGGCCGCGTCCGCCACCGCCCCGCGCACCATCTCCCGGTCCAGGCCCGGGCGCAGCCGGATCGAGGCGTCGTCGTACCGCTGGGTCGGGTCGGCCAGTTCGCTGAGCGTGGAGATCAACGTGGCGTTCGTGCGGTAGCCGGCCCAGGTCCACCACCGCACCAGCCGCCCCGTCAGGCTCTTGATCTCGATGAGGTAGATCCCGCCCGGTCCCGCGACCAGCAGGTCCACCTCATAGGGGTGGCCGGTCTGCGCGGTGAAGGTGAAGTTCGACCAGGCCCGGTAGGGCTCGGTGTCCGGCAGCAGCGCCTGGACATGCGCCAGCGCCTCCCGCTCGTGCGCGAACTGCGACGGCGTGATCGTCGTCCACCGGCCCTCCTGCATGCGGAAGATCCTAGGCCCAGGTCGCGGAACGGTGGCCGCCCGGCAGGCCGGCATCGGCCGGTCTCACCGGATCACCGGCCCAGTTCCTGGTACGCCCTGGGCAGGTCGTCCACCGCGAGCACCTGGACCGGGGCTGTTCCGCCCTTGCCGGTCACGAGGACCAGCGGATACCCCTGCTCGGGCTGGCGCAGCGCAGCCTCCAGGGCCGCCACGGCGCTTGCCAACGAGGCCGACGCGTCGAGTTGTCGCGGTCGCACCGGGCCGACCTCGGGATGGTCGGCCAGCTGGGACACCGGTACACGCAGGTCGAGCAGGGCTAGGCCGTCCGCTTCGGCTTGCGCCTCCGCCCACCGTCCGACCTGTTCGCGCGTCACCAGGAGCCAGCCGCGCTGCTCGTCGTGGTAGGGCAACTGTGAGAAGTCGTCCCGGTGCATGGTCTGCAACGCCTCGCGCAGCGGCGTGCTGGGAAGGCAGGTAAGTGCCTTGTTGGCCAGCTCGCTGACCTTGCGTGGATGCTGCAGCCCGGCCTGGATCTTTTCCAGCCGCTCGACGACTTCCTTCGGAGGGGACGCGATCGGCCCGGAGTACCCAGGGAACGACACGTGCGCGTACGCGTTGCGGACGCTGCGACAACGGTCGAGAAAGCGCTCCTGGTCGGTGGTCAGGAGCCGCTGCTCGCGGGCCCAGGCGAGGAGGTTGAAAGCGCTCTGCTGCTGCCCCCAGCTGTCGCCGTTCCGCTCCCGCCAGCGCTGCTTCAGATCCGACTCGAGTCCCCTCCAGGCCACGTCGAAACGGTCGGCGAGCGATCCCCTGTCCTGCTTGGCCATCCCCGATCCTTCGTCTGCGCTGGTCGTCCACTGCCGGTTGCCGCGCCAGCAGCCGATGATCATAAAGCCATGATCACGTTGACGAAGGATGCGCCCGCCGCGGAGAGCTCATGGGCGATGAGCGGTCCGCCCGCGCGGCTGCGGGCCGTTGCGTCCCCGCCTTGTTAGCGTGGGCTGACGTTCGCCACCGTCCACACGTCCCGGCTGGTCCGCGCCGACGGCGCGATACCCCTCAACCAGTCACCGCAAGGCGGACAGTGGCACCGGACCGCCCGGCCCGGTGCGGAGGAGGGGTGAGATGACCGACGCGTCGGGCGGAAACGCGCCCTCGTCGGGCCGGCAGCCGCCGTGGGGCGACCGGGGATGGGAACTGGCCCGTGGCCTCGGTCCCGGTCTGCTGGCGGGCACGAAGGCACTGTGGGCGCGGCTGCGGCCGGTGCTCCAGAAATTGTGGGCGGCGGCGGACGGGGACGTGCCGTCTCCCCCGCTCGACGAGACGCTCGAGCACCGGGAGCTGTCCAATCCGATCGTCGTGGCGGCCAAGGGGCACGTCTTCACGTTCACCGTCCGGGCCCTGCTCACCTGGTCGGCGACGGGCGAACGGCCGGAGGCGTTGATCTGGTGCGCGCGCCATTTCACGTCCAGGGCGATTCAGCAGTTGCGGCGTACGGCCGCGGACTGCGCGCGCAATTTCGCCCCGCACCGGGCGGGCGACCTCGAGGTGGCCCTGCAGAAGGCGCTGACCGAGCAGGATCCGAAGTTGTGGCGCTACACGCGCGGCGGCGTGACGGTCCAGTGCCGGCCGGAGGTGTGGTGGGTGCGCCACGACGACCGGGTCCGGGAGGCGCTGCGGCCGCACTGGGACCGCCTGATCGAGTTGGAGTGCGAGTACGAGCTGTACCTGGCTCGGGCCCGGTACGCCGAGGAGCTGAACCGGCGGTGGATGACGATCCTCGACGAAATGGTCGACGATCCCCCGGGCGCCGAGGAGACGGAGGCGATCAACGAGGAGTTGTCCCGGGCGCGGCGGCACATGGCCGCGGAGCAGCGGGCCGCCGCCCAGTGGAGCGCGGAACTCCTGCGGGACCGGCGGAACTTCGACAAGATCTTCGAGCCGTTCACCGCCATCCCCGTCGTCCCGCAGCAGGCAGCCGGCGCCGCCCGGGACTCCTCGGGCGGCGCACCGAAGGCGACCTCCGGCGGCGAGGCCACTGCGAATGCGACATCGACCGAGGCCACCGCCCCGAAACCGGCGTCAACTGAGGCCGCCCCGACGGCGACGTCAACCAAGGATGCCGTCCCGAAGGCGACGCCCGAGGGGACACCGCCGGAACGAGGTCAGGATGATCGGCGCTGACGCCGCACCGCTTTGGTCTGGGCATGCGGGCCTGCCTGCCGGTTGCGCAGGTACGGGCCCAGCCCCTGCCCGTCCTCGCTGGCCAGGAACGCACCGTGGGCGTTGAGCAGCGTTTCGTCGGCGTGGGCCAGGCAGCCCCACACCGTGTCGCCCCACGAGTCGGCCAGCTTCACCTCGGCCGGCTCCGGGCACGCCTCGCCGCGTGGACCGCCGATCTGGCAGCGGGCCGGCGCGCTGCCGTGCCGACTGACCCGCTCGGCGGCCTCGCGGATCAGGGAGAACCGGGCCTCCTTGTCCGCTTCCGGGCTGCGGGCCTGCTCGGGTACGGCCCGCCGCTGTCCGAACACGACGACGTTGCCGTCCGGGTCGGTGGTGCGGCACTCGCCGCCCGGGGCGTGGTCCGGGTACCCGGCCCGCTCGACGGGGTAGCCGGCGGCGGTCAGCCGGTCGATCGTGGCGGCGAGGTCGTCGACGTAGAGGTAGATGAGCAGGGGCAACTCGACGGTGACCAGGCGCGGCGTGACGGCGGCCAGCAGCAGGGTCAACTCCCCGCATTGGAGGTAGGACCAGCGGGACTCGCCGTCGCCCCCGGTGCGCAGCTCGGAGTAGCCGAAGACCTCGTAGAACCGTCGCGCGGCGTCGGCGTCCGCGACGTACAGCACCGGCACCTGGGCCTGCACACCGTTTCGCACCGCGCCACTGTACCGGTAGCGGAACTCCAAATCACGTTCTGCAAATCCGGTATTTGCGCGACCTGTTTCGCCGGCCTGTCAAGGCCGAGGAGCCGCCGATCACTCCACCCCCGTCTCCGGGAAACCGCGGTCGGGCGGACCCGTCAGGCGTCGTGCCACATGGGCACCGGGCGGTGCAGGGTACGGGCCACGATCTCCGGGGCTCGGAGCACCTCGGCGAGCCGGTAGGCCGCCCCGAGCGCCAGCGGCGCGAACATCGGATGCCCGATCAGCCGGTGGCAGCCCTGCAGCCCGATCTCAGCGAACTCACGGCGGGTCAGCACCGGCCGGTTGCCGCGCCCCCGCTCGGCGTGGGCCGCGAGGCGGATCCGTCGCAGCGTCTCGGCCGCCTCGTCGGTGACCCGGCGCAGCACCGCCGCCGACCACGCCCACGTTTCGACGAGCGGGAGCAGGTCCGATCGGGTGGGCAGCACGTCGGCGAGGGCCAGGTCGTACCGGCAGATGGCCACCGCCTCGGTCGGGCGGCCGTCGGTGACGACCAGCCCGGCCAGCAGCCCGGCGGCCAGCGGGGCGGACCACTGGGCGTCGACGTCGGCGGACCGCACGGAGGCGACCAACCGTTCGCACGCCTCCCGGGCTGCCGCGACGTCACCGGCGGCGTACCGGAGCATCGCCTGTAGCTCGACGGTGGCCGGGTCGCGCCGCCCGCTGCGTTCCTCCCGCGCGGCCAGTTCGTCGGCGGCGGCGAGCAGGTCGCGCACCGGGGCGTCCCGGCCGACCAGCTCGGCGATCACCCGCCGCTGCTCCGCCACCGGGGTGCGGGCCGCCCCGGACACCGGCGGCGCCGGGAGCTGGGCGAGCAGGTCGGCCAGGTCGCTCCAGTGCCCGGCCGCCGCCCCGACCAGGACCGCCCGCCGCAGGGCCACCCCGGTCCGATCGTCGTCGAGCCCGACGTTGGCTGCCCGGGTGCCGGCGACGGCGGCCAGCGTTTGGAACGCCTCCGGCCAGTAGCCGGCGCCGGCGAGTTCGACGGCGAACTCCTCGCGCAGTTGGCTGCCCCGCCGGCCGGCCACCGACCCAGCGGCCAGCCGGGCCTGCAGCCGGCCATGCCGGAACCGGTAGGCTCCCGCGCCGCGCCGGAGCAGACCGACCGCCTCGACGTGGTCGAGGAAGGCCAGCAGGGGGTACGGGAGCTGATTGCGCACGGCGAGCACGAACCGGGCCACCCCGAAGCGGAACCAGGCGCTGCCGCCCCGCCGGTACAGCCACCAGCCCAGACCGAGGCCGAGGCCGGCGTACCCCTGTGCCGCGAGCGGCGGGAAGGCGGACACCACGCCGGCCAGCCAGAGGGCGGCTAGGCCGACGAACCACACCACCACGGCGCGGACGGCGGTCAGCGGCAGGGCGGCTAGCGTCGCGGCGCGATCCGCCCGCAGCGTCCCCGCCGGACTGAGCGCGCTCAGCTCCGCCGCTGGCGCGGACAGGTCGACCCGCAGCGCGGCGCGGACGACGTTGAACACGCACCAGCCGACGCCCACGGCGAGGGCGCACTGGGTCGGTGCCGACCAGTGCTCCAGGACGGGCACGGTGCCGAGCACCGTGACGAGTCGTGGTGGCGGCCCGATCCCCGCGAACAGCGGCCAGGCCAGGGCGCCCCAGAAGGCGCCGCCGAGCAGTCCCGTGGCCAGTCCCTCGAGGAGTGGCCGGAACCCGCCGGTGAAGACCGGCCGCACCGGCGGCGCGCCGTGGTGCGGGTCGCCGCGCAGCGCCGATCGGAGGGCCGCCGCCAGGGCCACCAGGACCACCAGTTCGGACGGCCGGGCGGCGACGCCGTGCAGCAGGTCCCGGACCTGGGTTGGACCGGTCACGGCAGCGAGGGTGCCGAGCGCGTCCCCGAGCGGTGACAGCGCGATCGCCGCCGCGAGACCGGCCCGAAGCCCGTCGAAGCCGACCCAGAACGGGCGCGGGAGCGCGACGGCGAGCTGCCACCAGCGGAACTCGCGACTGTCCAGTGACTCCAGGTGGCTGGCCAGGTAGGTCAGGTAGTGGCGGGACCGGGCCGGCTCCCAGCGGCGCAGGCCCTGCCCGCCCCGCCGCGACCGCAGTGCCGCGTCGACCGAGCGGCACAGCACCTCGTCCTCCACCGATCGCCGGCCGCGCTCGGTGGCCAGCGGGAGCAGGTCGCGGGGATCGGTGCCGGGCTGGTCGAACGCGGTCCGGGCCAGGGCCACCAGCAACGGGGTGGACAGCGCCGCGGCCAGTTCGGCGTCGGCGTCGAGCCGGTCGGCCACCGTGGACCAGTTCGTCACCTGGTGCAGCGGTGCGGCGTCGCGTAGGTACCGGCCGACCTGCGCGGCGGTCAGCGGCGCGAGGGTCACCACCGCGGTCGCCCGCAGCCGCTCCCCCTGGATGAGGTACTTCTGGTAGTCGGCGGAGCGGCAGGTCAGCACGAACCGCTGGGTCGGCAGCTCGTTGAGCTCGTCCAGGCACGCGCTCAGCCGGTCGTCGGGCAGCTCGTCCAGGCCGTCCAGCACCGGCACCACCAGGTCGGCCACCAGCAGGTCCCGCACCACCGCCGAGCGGCGCGGATGGCCGGCGGCCAGGTACGGGTACCGCCGGGTGATCCGGTCGACCAGCCAGTCGTGGAACCCTTCCGCGCCCGGGTCCCAGGAATCCACGGGCAGGAGCACCGGGATCGGGGCCTCCGGGTCGCGCCGGGCGGCGAACTCCCGGACCAGTCGCAGCGCGATGATCGACTTACCGGATCCGGGTGGTCCCAGCACCAGCAGGCGCCCGGAGGGCACGGACCGGTAGCACTCCCACAGCGCCCCGTCCCGCCCGGCGAGGTCGATGGGGCCGGCCTCGGCGGACCGGCCGATCGACCGCCAGGACGGCAGCAGCCGGTCCGGGGCGGTGTGCCAGGCCACCGGCAGCGGATACGGCTCGTCGATCGCGCGCAGCAGGCCCTGGTCGGTGGGCTCCCGCCGGATCAGCTCGGCGAGTTCGTCGGCGGCGGCCCGCCGGTGCGCCCAGGCCGTCGGCGGGGCCACCTCCCGGTCGGCGAAGAGCTGGTCCACCACCACGTAGACCGCGATGACCCCGGCCACCACGCCCCAGAGCCAGTTGACCTTCTCGAAGTCGTAGCGGAGCCAGACCCAGGCGGTGCCGCCGGCGCCCAACAGGGTCATGACGGTGACGAGACTCCACTTCCACACGCCGCGCCGCACCGGACGATTCTGCAGGCTGGGGATTCCCGACGCAGCCCCGCCCGCCCGCCGGTCCGGGCGGCCGGGGCCGTGACCAGCGGACGGCGAAAACCGGGGTGGCCCTGCTCACCCGCCCAGCCGGTCCCGGGCGCGCCGCAGGTGGGCCCGCTCGGCGTGGTTGTCGGTCCGGGCGATCGCCGCGTCGTACGCCGCGACCGCCTCACCCGCGCGGCCGAGCCGGCGCAGCAGGTCGGCGCGGACCGCGTGGAAGACGTGGTAGCCGGCCAGGTCCAGGCCGTCCACCTGGGCCAGCGCGACGGCCGGGCCGGCCACCTCGGCCAGCGCGACCGCCCGATTCAGCGCCACCACCGGCCCGGGAGCGTGCCGCATGAGCTGGTCGTACAGGGCGAGGATCTGGGCCCAGTCGGTGTCGGCCGCCGTCGGCGCGTCGCTGTGCACGGCGTTGATCGCCGCCTGGATCTGGTACGGGCCGGGCCGGTCCCGCCGCAGGCAGCGCCGCACGAGGGCCTGCCCCTCGACGATCAGGGTCCGGTCCCAGCGGCCGCGGTCCTGCTCGCCCAGCGGCACCAGGTCGCCGTCCGGCCCGGTACGCGCGACCCGCCGCGCCTCGGTGAGCAGCATCAATGCGAGCAGCCCGAGCACCTCCGGCTCGTCGGGCATCAGCTGGGCGAGCATCCGGCCCAGCCGGATCGCCTCGGCGCACAACTCGTCCCGGACCAGCCGCTCCCCCGAGCTGGCCGTGTACCCCTCGTTGAAGATCAGGTAGACGACGTCCAGCACGGCCCGCAGCCGGTCCGGCAGGTCGGCGTCACGTGGCACCCGGTACGGGATCCGGGCGTCCCGGACCTTGGCCTTGGCCCGGACCAGGCGTTGTGCCATGGTCGGCTCGGGCACCAGGAAGGCCCGGGCGATCTCGGCGGTGCTCAGCCCGCCGAGCAGCCGCAGGGTCAGCGCGACGCGGGCGGCGGTGCCCAGCGCCGGGTGGCAGCAGGTGAAGATCAGGCGGAGTCGGTCGTCGCCCACGGGTCCCTCCTCGGCCAGCGCGTCGGGGGCGTACAGGAGGGCGGCCTGCGCGTGCCGGTCGGCGCGGGACGCCTCGCGGCGCAGCCGGTCGATGGCCCGGTTCCGCGCGGTGGTGATGATCCAGCCGGCCGGGCTGGGCGGCGGCCCTTGCCTGGCCCAGCGGTCGACCGCCGTGGTGAACGCCTCCTGGACCGCCTCCTCGGCGAGGTCGATGTCGCCGAGGAGCCGGACCAGGACGGCGACCGCGCGGCCGTACTCCGCGCGGAAGACCCGCTCGATGTCGGTCGGGTCGGGCACGCGTCAGGCCTCGCCCTGGAACGGGCGCACCTCGATCGGCAGGGTGGTCGCCAGCGCGTACCGGCGGCCCCATTCCAGGGCGGCGTCCAGGTCGGGGGCGGTGATGATGGTGAACCCGCCCAGGTACTCCTTGCCCTCCACGTAGGGCCCGTCGGTGATCAGCACCTCGTCCCCCTTCGGGCGCAGCACCGTGGCGGTCTCCGGGGCGTGCAGGCCGTTGCCGAAGACCCAGGACCCGGCCTCGACCAGTTCGTCGTGGATGACGTCGAGCTTGCGCATCACGTCGGCCAGGAACTCCGGCTCCGGCAGGCCCTCGCCGGCCGGCTGGTACATGCTGATCAGGTACTGCTTCACGTGCTTCTCCTCGCCCGTCCCGGGCCGGCCCGGCGCCGGTCCCTCCACCCTCCACACGGACGGGCGACGCCGGAATCGACACGCTGGCCGCAGCCTATTTCGTCGTATCGGCCGGGTCGTCTGCTTGATCACATCCGGGGTCACGCTTGTCGGGTGCGGGTGGTGGCGGCCGTAGACTGCGCATCTTGCGGTCGGTTGAGCAGGGAGAACATGTGCGTATCGCGGTCGCTCAGCCTGGTGTGGTCGCCTACGACGTCGCTGCCAACGCGGCGGAGCACGCGAGGGTCATTCGTGCGGCGGGCGCGAGACTGGTCGTGTTCCCGGAGCTGTCACTGACCGGATACCACCTGGACGCCCCGGCGGTGGCCGGTGACGACCCGCGGTTGATGCCGATCATCGAGGCGTGCGCCGGCACGGGTTCGGTCGCGCTGGTCGGCGCGCCGGTCATGGCCGCTGATGGGCGTGAGTTCATCGCGACGCTGCTGATCGACGGCACGGGTGCACGGGTGGCCTATCGCAAGATTCACCTGCACCCGCCGGAGGACGAACGTTTCTCCCCCGGACCCAAGCACGTCGTCCTGGAGCTCGACGGATGCCGACTCGGGCTGGCGATATGCCGGGATGCTTCGCTTGCCGAACACGCCGCCGCCACGGTCACCGCGGGCGCGGAGATGTACGTCGCGAGCACACTGAACTCCCCGACCGACCCACGCGACGAGCGGATGCACGCGCGGGCGACCACGCACCGGATCCCTGTGGTGCTGTCCTGCGGAGCGGGGCCGGACGGACCGCTGCTCGGCGCGGGGGGGTCGGGATTCTGGCGACCGGACGGCACGGTCATCGCGCAGGCCGGAGACGGTCCGGGCGAGGTCGTCGTCGCCGACGTGTCATGTTGAAGGTGCTGGTGAGCGGCTGCCTGGGCGGCGCCGCGATCCGGTTCAACGAGACGGGCGTGCCGGTCAGCTCCCCGATCTGGCAGCAGTGGACAGCCGAGGGACGGCTCGTGTCGCTGTGTCCCGAGCTGGCCGTCGGGTTTCCGGTGCCTCGACCGCCGGCGGAAATCGTCGGCGGCAGCGCTGCGGACGTACTCGACGGCAGGGCTCGGGTGCGGGAGGTGTCGGGTCGTGACGTCACGGAGCTGTTCCGTACGGCGGCGGGCCGGGCGATCGACCGGGCGGTGCATGCTGCTGTCGGGCTCGCCGTCCTGGTGGACGGCAGCCCCACGTGCGGTAGCACCTACGTCCACGACGGAACGTTCACCGGCGTGACCGTAGCCGGCCGCGGCGTCGCCGCGGAGGCGTTACGCCGCCACGGCATTCCCGTGTTCCATCATCGCGAGTTGGAGAAGGCAGCGGCCCTGCTCGCGCAACTGGAACGTCGCAGCTGACCCGACCTGACCGGCCGGCGAGTTCGAGCTGATCACGGACCGCGAGCGGCTGGCCGGCGGTGTCGAGCAGGTGGGTACGCCCGCGTGGATCTTCGGGCGGCCGTCCGGGCCAGTGATGCGGGACATGTCCGCCAACCACCGCCATGACGATTCGAAGATGATCTTCCATGTATCTATTGAAATTTGTCTCCAACCTGTGACGTAATACTGACAGTTCCTTTCACCGACTCCCGCCGCCACGAGCGGCAGACCCCCCGGGAGGAAAGATGAACCGTCCCCTGCGAACGGCGCTGCGTACGGCCGCCACGGCCGCGCTCGCCACCGTCACCCTCGCCGCCTCGGCCCTCCTCGGCGCGACGCCCGCCAGCGCCGCACCGGCCGGCCTGCCCGGCATGGACGTCTCCAGCTGGCAGGGCAACGTGAACTGGTCCGCCGCCTGGAACAACGGCGCTCGGTTCGCGTACGTGAAGGCGACCGAGGGCACCGGTTACACCAACCCGTACTTCGCCCAGCAGTACAACGGCTCCTACAACGTCGGCATGATCCGGGGCTCGTACCACTTCGCCCGGCCGGACGTTTCCAGCGGCGCCACCCAGGCCAACTACTTCGTGGACCACGGCGGCGGCTGGTCCAAGGACGGCAAGACCCTGCCGGGCGCGCTGGACATCGAGTACAACCCGTACGGCTCGACCTGCTACGGGCTGAGCCAGGCCTCGATGCGCAGCTGGATCGCCTCGTTCGTCAACCAGTACTACGCCCGCACGGGCCGGTGGGCCACCATCTACACCACCACCGACTGGTGGACCACCTGCACCGGCAACACCTCCCAGTTCGCCGCCAACAACCCGCTCTGGATCGCGCGCTACTCCAGCAGCGTCGGCACCCTGCCGGCCGGCTGGGGGACGTACTCGTTCTGGCAGTGGGCCTCCTCCGGCGTCTTCCCCGGTGACCAGAACGTCTGGAACGGCACCCTGGACCGGCTCAAGGTGCTGGCCTGCAACGGACCCTGCTGACCGGCGTCCGGTGGCGGGCCGTCCCCTTCCGGCTACTCGGCTCGGCGTCTGACGCCACGCCGCGACCCGGAGCAGCCGCCCGCCACCGGCCGCGTCCGTACCCCTGAGGAGGCCCCGATGTCCGTCCCCGTCCCCCGGCGGGCCGTGCTGCGCGGCGCGGTCCTGCTCGGCGCCGCGGCCGGCGCCACGGCGTTCACCCAGTTCGGCGGCGATCGCGGCGCGCGGGCCGTCGCCACCCGGGTCGACCAGCCCGTGATCGCCAACTGCGCGACCTGGGGCGCCCGCCCGCCCTCGTCCAACGTGACCGTGGTGCAGAGCCGCCCCAACAAGATCATCATTCATCACACGGCGTTCCCGAACACCACCGACTACAGCCTCGCCTACGCCTACCAGAACTCGCGCGACATCCAGAACCTGCACATGGACACCAACGGCTGGCTCGACTCCGGGCAGCACTTCACCAACAGCCGCGGCGGCTACCTCACGGAGGGCCGGCACGGCAGCCTGTACGCGCTGCTGCACGGGCAGACGATGGTCCAGGGCGCGCACTGCGTCGGGCAGAACAGCCAGGCCATCGGCATCGAGAACGACGGAACCTACCTCGACGTGCAACCGCCACAGGCGCAATGGGACAGCCTGGTGTGGTTCTGCGCGTTCACCTGCCAGCAGTACGGCATCCCGTCCAGCGAGATCTACGGGCACAAGGATTTCAACAACACCCAGTGCCCTGGCCTGCTGCACGACCGGCTGCCCGAGCTGCGCAGCGCGGTCGCCGCCCGGCTGGGCGGCTAAGGGCTCGGCCCGTCGCGGGGCGCCCGCGGGCGCCCCGCGACCGCCGGAGCGGGCAAAACGCGGACGCGGATTGTCGGTGCCCTCGGGCACACTGTCGATCGTGTCGCCCCGATCCGTCGCCGAGCTCGCCGCCACCGTCCGGTCCGGGCGGCGGGTCAAGTACCTGCACTTCTGGGGTCACCGTCCGCAGCGCGACGGCAGCATCGGCGCCGGCTGCCTGAGCCAGTGGTGGCCGGCGCCGTTCACGGTGGACGGCCGGACGTACGCCACCGCCGAGCACTGGATGATGTGGCAGAAGGCCACCCTGTTCGGCGACGCGGAGGTCGCCGAGCGCGTCCTCGCCAGCGGGCACCCGCAGCGGGCCAAGGCGCTCGGCCGGCAGGTCCGCGGCTTCGACGAGGCGACCTGGGCGGCGCGCCGCTACGAGATCGTCGTCGCCGGCAGCGTGGCCAAGTTCGGCCAGCACGAGGAGCTGGGCCGCTTCCTGCTCGGCACCGGGGAGCGGGTGCTCGTCGAGGCGAGCCCGGTGGACCGGATCTGGGGCATCGGCCTGGCCGCCGACGACCCGCGCGCCGCGGACCCGGCCCGGTGGCGGGGCGAGAACCTGCTCGGCTTCGCCCTGATGGACGCCCGTGTCGCCCTCGCGGCCGAGGCGTCGCTCGCGGTGGCCCAGCCGACCGGGATGACCATGGCCGACGTTCAGCGGATCGCGGAGCGGCTGCGCCATCCGGAGACACACCAGGCACCGGCCGGATGACGGGGACGAGCTGCCCGCCGGGCGGGTAACGTGCTGCGGCGTGACCGTCACACCGTATTCGCACTGCTCATACTGCGGCGCCGCCTACCCGGCGGCGGCCGGCTGGCCGCGGGTCTGCGCGGCCTGCGGCGGGACGGTGTGGCGGAACCCGCTGCCGGTCGCGGTGGCGGTGCTGCCGGTCCGGACGCCGACCGGCCTGGGTGTGGTGGCGGTCCGCCGGGACATCGAGCCGGCCCGCGGGCAGCTCGCCCTGCCCGGCGGTTTCATCGAGTACGGCGAGGAGTGGTCGGAGGCGCTGGTCCGCGAGCTGCGGGAGGAGACCGGCCTGCTGGCCGACGCCGAGCAGGCGCGGCTGTTCGCGGTGCACGGCGCGCCGGCGGGCGGCACCATGATGGTCTTCGGCGTGCTGCCCGAGCGGGCGGTCGGCGACCTGCCGCCGCCGGCGCCGACCGAGGAGGCCACCGAGTGGCTGGTCCTCACCGAGCCGGTCGAGCTGGCCTTCTCCACCCACACCCGGGTGCTGGCCGACTTCCTCGCCGAACGGTGGGCGGCCTGACCCTGGTCGGCGCCGCCGACCTCCGCCCACCCTGCGCAAACTCCTATTGATTGAATAGGAATGCAGCGTCGCCGAGCCGGAGGTCAGCCGTGTCCCGTTCCCCTTCCCCCGAGGAATCCCAGCACGACGACCGCCGGGCCCGGCAGTGGCTCGCCGGGCAGGCCAGGTGCGCCGGCGTCGACCGCGACGAACTGCTCGAACTGGGTTCCGCGATGGCCGCCCTCACCGCCGCCGCGGCGGAACGGGAACCGGTCGCGGTGACCCCGGCGCCGGTGGGTGTCGACCCCGGCGCGCCGTCGCCGATCGCGAAGCCGCTGCCGCCGGAGCTGCTGTGCCCGGTCGAGACCAACGCCGAGATGCGCTGGGAGGCGATGGCCGGGCAGGGATACGTCGTACCGAACGACCGCTTCTTCGTCCGCAACCACACGATGACGCCGCGCCTGGACGCCGACGCCTGGCGGCTGCAGCTGTTCGGCACCGGGCTCCGCGACGCACCCACCCGGGACGCGCCGGTCGAGTTCAGCCTCGCGGACCTGCGGCAGCTGCCCGCCGAGGAGACCACCGCGCTGATCGAGTGCGCCGGCAACGGGCGACGCTTCTTCGCCAGCCAGCAGAACGACCCGGCACCGGGCGTGGCCTGGAGCCTCGGCGGCGTCGGCGTCGCCCGCTGGCGGGGCGTGCGGCTGGGCGCGGTGCTCCGGCTGGCCGGGCTGCGGGACACCGCGGTCGACGTGATGCCGGAGGGCCTGGACCCCGACTACGTGACCGGCGGGGTCAACCTCGGCCGGGTACGCCGTCCCCTGCCGATCGCCAAGGCCCTCGACGACGTCCTGCTGGCGTACGAGATGAACGGCGAGCCGCTCCCCGCCGACCACGGATTCCCGGTCCGCCTCGTGGTGCCCGGCTGGATCGGCATCTCCTCGATCAAGTGGGTGGGCCCGGTCGAGGTCTCCACCACACCGTTGTTCTCCCCGTGGAACACCCGGTTCTACCGCATGTTCGGCCCCGGGCACCCGGCCGATGGCGGGCCACTGGCGACCCAGTCGGTGAAGAGCGCATTCGAACTCGCCTGGGACGCCCGCGTGCCGGCCGGCACGGAGGTGCTGCTGCGTGGCCGGTCCTGGTCCGGGGCCGGGCCGATCGACCGGGTCGAGGTGTGCACCGGCGACGGCTGGCACCCGGCGGAGCTGGTCGCCGCCGACCGGGGCGGCCCCTGGCAGCGCTGGACGGCCGTCTGGCGGCCCCCGGCGCCCGGCCCCTGGACGCTGCGCGCCCGCGCCACCGACGTCACCGGCGCCGGCCAACCCGACCGGGCCGCCCACAACGACCTCGGCTACCTCTTCGACGGCGTCGTCCGCCACCCGATCACCGCCACCTGACCACCCCACCACCCCCCACCCCCGCCCCCGCGGCACCCTCTGGTTGATCATGAAGTTGTTGCCCTCGACATCGGCGTGTCGGGGCAACAACTTCATGGTCAACGCGCGGGGCTGGGCGAGGCGGCGGCGTCAGGTGGTGAGGTAGGGGGCGGGGACCACGTCGGTGAGCCACACGCCGTTGGCGCTGCGATAGAAGACGTAGCCGTTGTCGGCCATGGCGGCCGCGTCCACGGTCAGCACCACCACCGCGCCGCTTCGGCGCGCCCCGACCCGGCGGGCGGTCTCCACGTCCGGCGACAGGTGTACGTGGTGCCGGCGCCCCCGGCGCAGCCCCTCGACGCGGATCGCGGGCAGGACGGTCTCGCTGGTGCCGTGATAGAGCCGGTCCGGCGGCGGGGTCGGCGTCAGACCGAGGTCGACCGGGACGGAATGGCCCTGGTTGGCCCGGATCCGGTCGACGCCGTCGGGTCCGCGTTCGACGGCGAAGCGTTGCTTGTCGTTGCCGGCGACCACGGCGTCGAGGTCGACGCGGCTGATCCGCAGGGCGGCGAGCAGTTCGGCGACCGGCACCCAACCGGCCCGGTCGAGCGTCAGGCCGAACCGGTCCGGGCGGTGCCGCAGCGCCAGCGACATCCGCTTGCTCACCCGGACCAGGTCTCGATGATCCACACCCGTCAGTGTGGCGCACGCCGGGACACCGGTCGACGGATATCAGGCGCTACCTTCCCCGCGCACGCACGTTCACGGAAGAGTGGCTCGTCCCCACGGAACAGCCACTCTTCCGTGACGGAGTGCGGAACGCTGAACAAGTGGCCGCGGTCAGCGCGAGCGGACGGACTCGGGCGGCAGCATCGCGGGCATCCCGTGATCATGCCAGCGGACCCGCCGGGGCGATGGCCGCGGTCTGGCGGTCAGGCGGCAGCGCGCTCCGCGAGGGGGCGGCGACGGCGGCTCGGGTCGGTGAGGACGGGCGGCGCCCAGGCGCCGTCCGGCTGGTAGAGGTTGGTGCCAGGCGGGACGATCTCGTCGATCCGGTCCAGCACCGCGTCGTCGAGGGTGACCGACGCGCCCTTGAGCAGCCCCTCGAGCTGCTCCATCGTGCGCGGCCCGATGATCGCCGAGGTGACCGCGGGATGCGCGACGGTGAACGCGACGGCCAGCTCGGGCAGGGTGCAGCCGACCTCGTCGGCGAGCGCGACGAGTTGCTCGACGGCGGCGTACTTCGCCGCGTTGCCGGGCAGCGCCGGGTCGAAGCGGGCCGGGGTGAGCGCCGGCCGACCGGTGGTGAGGTCCACGGACTGGCCATGCCGGTAGCGGCCGGACAGGAAACCGGAGGCCAGCGGGCTCCAGACCAGCACGCCCATGCCGTACCGCTGGCAGACCGGGAGCACCCCGGTCTCGATCCCGCGGGCCAGGATGGAGTACGGCGGCTGTTCGGTGCGGAACCGGCCGAGCGCCCGCCGCTCGGCGACGTGGTGCGCCTCCACGATCTCCTCGGCCGGGAAGGTCGAGCAGCCGAACGCGCGGATCTTGCCCGCGCGGACCAGGTCGGTGAGCGCCCCGAGGGTCTCCTCCACGTCGGTGGTGTGGTCGGGACGGTGCACCTGGTAGAGGTCGATCCAGTCGGTGCCCAGGCGGCGCAGGCTCTCCTCCACCTCCCGGACGATCCAGCGCCGGGAGTTGCCGCCCCGGTTGGGCCCCTCCCCCATCGGGAAGTGCACCTTGGTCGCGAGGACCACGTCGTCCCGTCGGCCGCGCAGCGCCTTGCCGACGATGACCTCGGACTCGCCGGCGGAGTACATGTCGGCGGTGTCCACGAAGTTCACGCCCTGGTCGAGGGCGGCGTGGACGATGCGTACGCAGTCGTCGTGGTCGGGGTTGCCGACCGCGCCGAACATCATGGTGCCGAGGCAGTGGGTGCTGACCTGGATGCCGGTGCCGCCGAGAACGCGGTAGCGCACAGGGTTGTTCCTTTCTGAGGGGTACGCCGCGTTGACCGGGCGGCGGCCGGTCCGGCAACTCTAGGAGTTCGAGTGCACTCGAGGTCAACCGGTCAGCCCGGCCCCTCCCTCGCCTCGGCCAGGTAGCCGGCGGCCTGGAGTTCGAACAGCTCCCGGTAGGGCCCGTCCTGCGCCATCAGCTCGTCGTGGTTGCCCTGCTGGATGAGCCGGCCGTGGTCCAGCACGAAGATCCGGTCGGCGTGCCGGACGTTGGCCAGCCGGTGGGTGATCAGGACGACCGCGCGGTCGGGGTGGCGCCGCAGGTGCTGGAAGAGGGCGTGTTCGGCCCGGGCGTCCAGGGCCGCCGACGGTTCGTCGCAGATCAGCAGCCGGGCGTCCCGGTAGAGGCCGCGGGCGGCCACCAGCCGCTGCCACTGGCCGCCGGAGAGGTCCTGTCCGTTTTTGAACTGCCGGTCGAGCAGCGTGTCGTACCCGAACGGCAACCCGTTGATCATGTCGTGGGCGGCGGCGCCCCGGGCGGCGTCCTCGACGGTCGGGCCGGCGCGGTCGGCGGCCCGGTCGTACCGGCCGATCCGGATGTTCTGCCGGGCGGTGAACGGGAACTTCCGCCAGTCCTGGCTCATCACCGCCACCTGGGCGCCGGCCTGCCGCGGGTCCAGCTCGGCGAGGTCCACCCCGTTCCAGCGGATCACCCCCTCGGTGGGCCGGTAGAGGCCGGCGATGAGCTTGGCGAGGGTGGTCTTGCCGGACCCGTTCTCCCCCACCAGGGCGACCACCTCCCCCTGGCGGATGGTGAGACTGACGCCGTCCACGGCCGGGACGTCGGTGTCCGGGTAGCGCATCGTGACCTGGTCGAGTTCGACGTGCTCGACGGCATCGAGCTCGATGTGCTCGACGGCGTCGACGCCCCGCGCGCCGCCGGCCGGCACCCGCTGCCCGGCGCGATCGACGAAGTCGCGGTAGTCCTGGTAGTAGAGCGCGTCCTCGTAGAGCGAGTTGGTGGCGAACACGGCGGTCCGGAGCCCGGCCCGGGCGGACTGCAACGCCAGCAGGGCGGTCGCGGCGGCCGCGAGGGCCACCACGCCGGTCAGCAGCATGCCGCCGAGGACCGCGTAGAGGGCGAACGCGGCGACCCCGGTGACCGACAGGCCGAGCGCGCGGGTGGTGCTCTGCGCGCGGGCCAGCCGCAGCTCGGCGCGGGTCTCCAGGCCGATGACCCGGCGGTACTCGGCGAGCAGGAAATCCCGCATCTGGTATGCCCGGATCTCCGGTGCGGTGTGCCGGTCGGCCATTAGCTCGGCGAGCATCCACATCCGACGGCGTCGGGTGATCCGGCCCAGCCAGTCGAGGTGCCGGCGGCGGGCCATCCGCACCGCGGTCACCGCCTCCGGCGCGGCGGCGAGCAGCAGGCAGGGCAGCAGCACCGGCTGGATCACGGTCACCGCGGCGGCGGTGGCCAGCACCCCCACCACCCCGGTGAGCAGGTTGACCGTGTCATCGACGATCGACGCGGCCTCCACCATGCCCCGGTCCCGGGCCCGGTCCATCTCCTCGGCGAAGCCGGCGTCGTCGAAGGCGGCCAGCTCGACCGCCGTGGTGGCCTCGAAGAGCCGCAGCTCCACCTGGTAGTTGATCTGCGGAATGAGCCGGGCCTGCGCCCAGCCGGCGGCGACGGTCAGCGCGCCGCGTGCGGTCACCGCCAGCGCGGCGAGGACCAGGGACGGCAGGGCGGCGCGGATCCGGTCGGGGGTCGGACCTGCGGCGAAGAGCTGCCGCAGCACCCCGGTGGTGGCGAGCAGCCCCAGCGTGGTGAGCACACCGGCGGCGACGTTCAGCCCGATCGAGGCGACGGTGTCCCGGCGGCTGGTCGCCCAGGCCAGCGCGACGGCCTCGCGGAGCAGGGCGGGCAGCCGGCGGGCCACCGACCCGAAGCTGGTGTGGGCGAACTCGGTGGCCCGGTGCATCCAGTGGCCGTCCTCCAGCTCCGGCAGCGGCTCCGCCGCGCCGTCGGCCGGCTCGTCCTCGTCGGACGGAGGCCGGGGCCCGATCACCGTCGTCATGGACCCTCCTCACCGGTACGCCCAGTGATCGGAGCGTACGGTCCGCTACCTCACGCTGTCTCCCCGTAGTCGGCGTGTCGAACAGGTGTCGCAACCGGCGTGCCGGCCGCCGCGCGTTCCGCGGGGACGGGTGATGTCCGGTCCCGTCGCGCCCACCGTCGGCGGGTGGCAGGCTGGTGGGGTCGCCGGCAGCGGGGCAACGACGGCCCGCTGGCAGACCACGTCGTGAAGGAGAAGATCAACCCGATGGCTGTGGACGTCACCACCACCGACGAATGGCAGGCCCTGCGCAAGCACGCCGAGGAACTGCGCGGCACCCACCTTCGGGACCTGTTCGCCGCCGACAGGCAGCGGAGTGACCGGCTCACCGGCGACGTCGCCGACCTGCACGTGGACTACAGCAAGAACCTGGTCACCGACGAGACCCTGCGCCTGCTCGCCGCGCTCGCCGAGCGGGTCCGGCTGACCGACCGAATCGCCGCCATGTTCGCCGGGGAGCACATCAACTCCACCGAGGACCGTGCCGTCCTGCACACCGCGCTGCGCCTGCCCCGCGACGCGTCGCTGGTGGTGGACGGGCAGGACGTGGTCGCCGACGTGCACCGGGTGCTGGACCGGATGTCGGCGTTCGCCGAGCGGGTCCGCTCGGGCGCCTGGCGCGGCTACACCGGCGAGCGGATCACCACGGTGGTCAACATCGGCATCGGCGGCTCCGACCTCGGGCCGGTGATGGCGTACGAGGCGTTGAAGGCGTACCGGGACGCCGGGATCAGCTGCCGGTTCGTGTCCAACATCGACCCGACCGACATCCACGACAAGACCACCGACCTGGACCCGGCCAGCACGCTGTTCGTCGTGGTGTCCAAGACCTTCTCCACCCAGGAGACCCTCGCCAACGCCGACCAGGCACGGCGCTGGCTGCTCGCCGGGCTGGACGCGGACGACTCCGCGATCGCCCGCCACTTCGTCGCGGTCAGCACCAACGAACAGCGGGTACGCGACTTCGGCATCGACCCGGAGAACATGTTCGGCTTCTGGGACTGGGTCGGCGGCCGATACTCGCTGCCGTCGGCCGTCGGCCTGTCGGTGATGCTGGCGGTCGGGCCGACCCGGTTCCGGGAGATGCTGGCCGGCTACCACGCCGTGGACGAGCACTTCCGTACCACGCCGGTGGAGCGGAACGTGCCGGCGCTGCTGGGCCTGCTGAACGTCTGGTACACGGACTTCCTCGACGCGGAGACCCACGCGGTGCTGCCGTACGCGCAGTACCTGCACCGGTTCCCGGCGTACCTGCAGCAGCTCACCATGGAGAGCAACGGCAAGTCGGTGACTGTCGACGGCCGGCCGGTGACGTACCCGACCGGGGAGATCTTCTGGGGCGAGCCGGGCACCAACGGCCAGCACGCCTTCTACCAGCTCATCCACCAGGGGACCCGGCTGATCCCGGCCGACTTCATCGCGTTCAGCCAGCCCAACCACGACCTGGGCGACATGCACGACCTGTTCATGTCGAACTTCTTCGCGCAGACCGCGGCGCTGGCCTTCGGCCGCACCCGCGAGCAGGTCGAGGCGGAGGGCACCCCGGCCGAGGTGGTGCCGCACCGGGTGATGCCGGGCAACCACCCGACCACGTCGATCATCGCGCCGAAGCTGACCCCGTCGACACTCGGCCAGCTGATCGCCCTCTACGAGCACATCGTCTTCACCGAGGCGGCGGTCTGGGGCATCAACGCGTTCGACCAGTGGGGTGTGGAGCTGGGCAAGGTGATGGCCAACCAGCTCGCGCCCAAGCTCACCGGGTCCCACCCGGACCTCGGCGACGTGGACTCCTCCACCGCCGCGCTGATCCGCCGCTACCGCGCCCAACGCGGCCGGGACTGACCCGTATCCCGACGCGGTGACCGCCACGCTTCAGCGCATCTGGCGTGGCGTCGCGGTCCGGCGGCCGGTGGATCCGCACGAACCCGTGACCCGGCGGCGCGGATCAGTCGCGGAGGAACTCGGCGTGGGCGGCGCGGAGCCGGGCCAGCGCCGGATCACCGGGCGGGATGCGACGGTCCAGCTCGGCCCACACCTCGGCGAGGGCGTCGGTGAGGGCGCGCAGCTCGGCCGCGTGCCGCCGGCTGCTCTGCCGGTGCAGCTCCTCGAGGCGACGGGACCAGCCGGCGGTGATCGCGGCGATGCGCTCGGCGTCGGCCCGGGCCTGCGCCGCCGTCCGGGCGGCCGGGGCGGGCACGATCGCGGCGACGGGACGGGGATCGCCGTCGCGGGTGACGACGGTGATCGTGTCGGTCAGCTCGGCGAGGGCGACGAGTTGGGTGAGCCGAGTGCGGACCTCGCGCAGCGGCAGGGCGCGCGGCTGGGGGGACCGGTCGGCCAGTGCGGGGGCAGCCATGGACAGATATTCACGTATGGGTACGACAGAACCGCACCGCGTGGCGGTGCCACGGGTCAGCGGGCGGGCGGTGGCTCCGCCGTCCACTCTGGAGCCAGCACCGACCAGACCTCCATGTCGGCCCGACCGGTCGGCCCTGGGGCGGCCGCGCGCAGGACGCCGTCGCGGCGCATGCCCAACCGCCGGGCGACGGCGATGCTGCGCTCGTTGCCGGCCTTGGTCACCCACTCCACTCGATGGATGCCCCGCTCCCGGATCGCCCAGTCGATGATCACCCGGGCGGCACGGGTGACCAGGCCCCGCCCCTCGGCGGTGGCCTCCAGCCAGCAGCCGGCCTCGCAGACACCGGTGGTGGTGTTGAGCGACACGAACAGCACGCCGCCGACCAGCGTGCCGCGCTGCCAGATGCCCCAGATCCCGCCGTCGTCCCGGGCCCACCGGTCGGCGTAGTTCTGCAGGACCCGGCGGGCGGAGTCGGCGTCGGTGGCCACGAAGGACGCGCCCACCCAGGGGGCGATGTGCTCCCGGCACCGGTCGAGATTGGCGAGGAACTCGTCGGCGTGCCAGGGCTGGAGCGGCCGCAGCTCGGCGTCGTCGGTCAGAGGCAGGGCGAACACTGGAGCAACCTAGCAACCGGCAGGCGGGTCACGCCGGGCACCTCGGGCGAGCGGAGATCGGGCGTCCCGCCGCCGGTGCCGCCACCTCAGATGATGAAGTGCGTCCAGTAGGTCAGCCACACCACGAACAGCGCGCCCTGGGTGAGCGCCAGGGCGGCGGTCAGCCAACTGTCGAGGGTGGCTCGCTGCGCCCAGCGGGCCAGCACCAGCGCGACCGGGAAGGCGGCGAGCAGGTAGCGGAGCAGGCTCCGGTACACCAGCGGTCCCATCGACAGCGGCACCAGCACCACGATCACCGTGTAGACCAGGTACGGCAGCTCGGCCCGGCGCAGGCCGACGAGCGCCATCACCAGCACGGCCACGGCGACCCAGGCACGCAGGGCGTCGCCCGGCGAACCGGTCAGCCCGTGGATGATCACCCCCAGCGGATTCTGCACGCTGATGCCCCAGCCCTCTTCCTGGGCGTGCTTGTACGCGTACCAGTCGCCGCTCTGCCACTTGCCGAACGCCATGAACGTCAGCCACCCGGCCGGTACGAGCAGCAGCGGCCAGCCGATCGTCAGGTACCGACCGATCGTCCGGAGCCCGAGGTGGTAGCCGTGCTGGCGCAGCAGGACCAGGGCGAGCGGGACGACCACTAGGAAGCCGATCGAGCGACTCAGCGCGAGGAAGTAGCCGACGATCCCGACCAGCGGCCAGCGGCCCCGCTCGGCGTACCAGAAGGCGGCCAGGGCGAGGCAGAGGAAGAGCGACTCGGTCAGCGCCGCCTGAAACAAGAAGGCGGCCGGCAGGAGCAGCAGGTAGCGGGTGAACCGACGCCCCGAGGCGCCGGCGGCGTCCGCTCCGTCGTCGCCGAGCAGGCGGCCGCCGAGCTGATGGGCGTAGTAGAGCTGGAACACGAGGGCGACGTTGCTGACCAGCAGCAGCGCCCACGCGGTGTGCCCGCCGAGCAGCACGGCGAACGGCCGGGCGAGGAACGGGTAGAGCAGCGGGAAGCCGAAGTCGCGCCAGGGCCGGTCGAGCGGCACTTGGGCCAGATGGTCGTAGAGGAACGAGTCCCACGCGAACCAGAGGGAGATCCACCGGTGCGGTGAGACATCGTGCTGCTGGGCGCGCATCAGCGTCTCGTCCGGGGGTGGCGCGCCGGGCACCCCGTCCCAGGCGGCCAGCACGGCCACGCCGATCAGGCTGAGCACGACCTTCGACCCGACGAAGACCGCGAGCACGAAGCCCCAGGGGGTGGGCACCCGGGCGGCGAGCCCGGAAGCCGCGCGGACCAGCGCCCGCAGCCGGTCGCGGCGGCGGGAGCGCCGCGCCACCAGGGCCGCTCGGCCCGTCCGCAGCCCGTCACCCATCCGTCCCCCACCGGTCGTCGCGGCCGCGACCGACCGCCGGACCGCGGAGGTCCCCGGCATCCCCGTTGGCACCTCGCCCAGCCGTGGTCGTCGCCGAACCGAGGGGATTGTGTCCACGGGCGAAGCCCCGGCGGACCGGATGCGGGTGAGATTCGCCCGGCCGGCACAGGTGAGACGGGGCGCCGGACGGGTATGCGCGCTGCCGCATCAGACACGGCGGGGGGTTCCGGGCAGCATGGGCGACGACAACGGCACCGTGATCATCGGCGCGGGACCGGCCGGTCTGACCGCCGCGTACGAGCTGCTGCGCCACGGCGAGCCGGTCCGTGTCTTCGAAGCCGACGACGTCGTGGGCGGCATCAGCCGCACGGTCGAGCGGGACGGCTGGCGCTTCGACATCGGGGGGCACCGGTTCTTCACCAAGGTCGCCCGGGTCGAGGCGTTCTGGCACGAGATCCTGCCGGACGAGGATTTCCTGCTCCGGCCCCGGATGAGCCGGATCTACTACCGCGGCGCGCTCTTCGACTACCCCCTGAACGCCGGCAACGCGCTGCGCAACCTGGGCATCGCCGAGGCGGTTCGCTGCGTCGGCTCGTACGCGTGGGCGCGGCTGCGGCCGCCGAAGGACCAGTCGCACTTCGAGGGCTGGGTCTCGGCCCGGTTCGGGTGGCGGCTCTACTCGATCTTCTTCAAGACGTACACCGAGAAGGTCTGGGGGATGCCCGCCGACCAGTTGCAGGCCGACTGGGCGGCGCAGCGGATCAAGAACCTCTCGCTTGCCAAGGCGCTGCGCAACGCCCTGCTGCCCGGGCGCAGCCGCACTGACGTGACCAGCCTGATCGAGGAGTTCCAGTACCCGAAGTTCGGGCCCGGGATGATGTGGGAGCGCTGCGCCGAGGAGGTGGAGAAGCGGGGCGGATCGGTGGCTACCCGCGTCCGCGTGACCGCCGTGCACCGGGATCCCGCGGCCCGGCGGGCGACCGGCGTGACCGTGGCCGACGCGGACGGGGAACGCACCGAGCGGGCCGACCATGTCATCTGCTCGATGCCGATCTCCGCGCTGGTCCACGCCATGCGCCCGGAGGCCCCGGCCGAGGTCCGTGCCGCCGCCGACGACCTCTGCTACCGGGACTTCCTGACCGTCGCCCTGGTGGTGCCCGCCGAGTTCTCCTTCCCCGACAACTGGATCTACGTGCACGATCCGGCCGTGCGGGTGGGCCGCATCCAGAACTTCGGCTCCTGGTCGCCGTACCTGGTCAAGGACGGGCGTACCTGCCTCGGGCTGGAGTACTTCGTCTTCGAGGACGACGAGATGTGGCGTACCCCGGACGAGGAACTCGTCGCGCTCGCCACCGCGGAGCTGGAGCGGCTCGGCCTGGTCCGGCCGGAGTGCGTGGAGGCCGGCCACGTGGTGCGGATGCCGAAGGCGTACCCGGTCTACGACGAGCGGTACCAGGGGAACCTGGACGTGATCCGCGACTGGCTGGCCCGCGAGGTGCCGAACGTGCACCCGGTGGGGCGCAACGGGATGCACCGCTACAACAACCAGGACCACTCGATGCTGACGGCGATGTTGACCGCCGAGAACATCGCCCGCGGCACCCGGCACGACGTCTGGACGGTCAACGTTGAGCAGGAGTACCACGAGCAGCGGTCGTCCGGCGACGGCCGGCACGGCACCGGCCGGGACGCCCCGATCGTGCCCGCCCGCCCGAGCGGCCGCGTCGGGCACCGCCGGATCGGGTCGGTCCGGACCGTCCGGCCCGCTCCGGTACGGCGCCCCTGAGCCGGCCGGGTAAGGCCTGTGACGTGAGGGTGGTCATAACGGCTGGACGTCCCGGGTGGGGCGGCTGCTAGCCTCTTCGCCAGGTCATGAGCGCCAGCGCCAAGCCCCGGCTCGCTGGCCGGCAACCCTCCTCCGCGGTGGGGTGCCCCGGGTGAGGACCAGGCACCGGCAGGACGTCGGTGCAAGCGTGGCCTGGTACCCAGGTCATCACCGACCAGGGAGAACCATGTCTGCTCAGCTCCGCACCCCGCCCGCCGACGGCGTGGCCTACCCGGCCGACTTCGCGCTGGTCAAGCGCCGGCACGTCGACCTGATGCGGGTGTGCAGCGACGCCTGTCGCCGAATGCGCTGAGCACCACCTCCACTTCCTTCCGCACCATCCCCTTCCGGCTCGCCCGTCCCGGGCGCGCCGGCGGCGGCGTGCGCCCACGTCGCCATTCGACCCTGGAGACACCTGTGCGATTCCTTCCCACCCTGACCCGCGTCGCCGCGCTCGGCGCCGCCGCCGTGCTCGCCGCCACCGGCCTCACCGCCTGCGGCGGCGACGGCGGCGGCTCCACCAGCGCGGCCGCCAACCCGTACGGCCTGCTCCAGGCCGGCGTGCTGCGGACCGGCACGCTCACCGACGCCCCGCCGAACGTGTACCTGAAGGACGGCAAGTTCACCGGCTTCGACAACGACCTGCTCACCGCGGTCGCCGCGAAGATCGGCCTGAAGGTCGAGTTCGTCGGCACCGACTTCTCGGCCCTGCTCGCCCAGGTCAACAACCACAAGTTCGACGTGGGCAGCTCGTCCATCACGATCACCGAGGCCCGCAAGAAGACCGTCGACTTCGGCAACGGCTACGACTTCGGCTACTTCGGGCTCGACGTGCCGGCCGGCTCGTCGATCACCAGCTTCGACCAGCTCGCCGGCAAGCGGGTGGTGGTCGTGCAGGGCACGGTGCAGGACGACTACGCCACGAAGCAGAACCTGAACCCGGTGCGGGTGCCCGACTACAACGGCGCGATCAACCAGCTGAAGGCCGGCACCGCCGACGCCTGGATCGCCCCGGCCGAGATCGGCGACCAGTCCGCCGCTGACAGCAACGGCAAGATCAAGGTGGCCGCCAAGCAGCTCAGCCCGGCCCCGACCGCGTACGCGGTCGCCAAGGGCAACGACAAGCTGCGCGAGGCGCTGAACAAGGGCCTCGACGAGGTGATCGCCGACGGCACCTGGAGCAAGCTGCAGGCGCAGTACTACCCGGGCCGGCCGATCCCGGCCGACTTCAAGCCGGGCAGCGGCACGGTCGCGGTGCCGTCGCCGTCGGCTGCTTCCTGACGTACGACGACGAGCGAGCGGGGCGGTAGGAGAGACGTCTGATGGATCCGTTGAGCACCCTGTGGGAGACCTTCTTCGACTGGGACTCCATGCGCGAGGCGCTGCCCGAGATGCTGACGGTTGGGCTGCCGAACACGCTGATCCTGGCGGTCTCCGCCGCCCTGCTCGGCTCGGTGCTGGGCATGCTGCTGGCGATCGCGGGCATCTCGCGTACCCGATGGTTACGGTGGCCGGCCCGGGTCTACACCGACGTGTTCCGCGGCCTGCCGGCCGCGGCGACCATCCTGCTCATCGGCGTCGGCCTGGCGCCGCTCGGCATGCAGGTCTGGGGGCCGAACCCCTACCCGCTCGGCGTGCTGGCGCTGTCGCTGATCGCCGCCGCCTACATCGGGGAGATCTTCCGCTCCGGCATCCAGAGCGTGGAGGCCGCCCAGCTGGAGGGGGCCCGCGCGCTCGGCTTCTCCTGGGGCGAGGCGATGCGGCTGGTCATCGTTCCGCAGGGGGTACGCCGGGTGCTGCCGGCGTGGGTCAACCAGCTCATCGCCCTGATCAAGGACTCCAGCCTGGTCTACTTCCTCGGCCTGGTGGCCAGCCAGCGGGAACTGTTCCGGATCGGCCAGGACTACGCGGCCACCACCGGCAACGAGTCGGCGCTGCTGCTGGCCGGCCTGTTCTATCTGGTGCTGACCGTGCCGCTGACCCACGCGGTCAACTGGATCGACCGGCGGCTGCGCCAAGGCCGGGCGGTTGCCGTCGCCCCGGAGGACGCCGACGACGTCGAGCTGTCCCTGGCCGGGGAGACCGCCCTGCCCACCACCGGACGGAAGGACCCGCGATGACCACCACCGCCACCGCCACCTCGGTCAGCCTCGCCGTCCGGGACGTGCACCTGGCCTTCGGCGCGCACCAGGTGCTGCGCGGCGCCGACCTGGACGTGGCCCGGGGCGGCACCGCCTGCGTGATCGGCCCGTCCGGGTCCGGCAAGTCGACCCTGCTGCGCACCATCAACCGGCTCATCGAGCCGGACCGCGGCGACGTGCTGCTGGACGGCCGCAGCGTGCTGCGCGACGACCCGGACGCGCTGCGCCAGCGGATCGGCATGGTCTTCCAGCAGTTCAACCTCTTCCCGCACATGACCGTGCTGCGCAACATCACCCTCGCCCTGCGGAAGCTGAAGAAGCTCCCCGAGGACGAGGCGGTGCAGGTGGCCCGGGCCCAGCTGGACCTCGTCGGGCTGGCCGCCAAGGCCGACGCCCGGCCGGCGCACCTGTCCGGCGGGCAGCAGCAGCGGGTGGCGATCGCCCGCGCGCTGGCCCTGCGGCCGCAGGTGATGCTCTTCGACGAGGCCACCTCGGCGCTCGACCCGGAGCTGGTCAAGGGCGTGCTCGGGGTGATCGCCGACCTCTCCGCCGCCGGCATGACCATGGTGGTGGTGACCCACGAGATGGGGTTCGCCCGCGAGGTGGCCGACACGGTGGCGTTCATGGACCGGGGCATCGTGCTGGAGGCCGGCGAGCCGGCCGCCGTCTTCGAGGCGCCGGAGCACCCGCGGCTGCGCCGGTTCCTGTCCCAGGTGCTCTGACGGCCGGTTGCGCCAGTTCGCCGAGCCGGCGGTGTCCAGCGCGTCGAGACACCGCCACCTCGCCGATCTCGCGCCGCTACACGCCGCCGTGCACGTCACCGCGCCCGTCGCAGCGGTCGGAAAGGGCGTAGCGGGTGAGCACCACGTCGCCGATCTGGCGTACCTCGACGACCCGGGCGCGACGGCCCGGGTGCCACGGATAGTGGCCGTCCGCGACGAAGCGGGGCGCCCGGCCGTCGCCGACGAAGAACGGCGCGACCACCAGGTGCAACTCGTCGGCGAGGCCGGCGGCGAGGAACTGGGCGTGCACGCTGCCGCCGCCCTCCACCATCAGCCGACGTACGCCCCGGGCCGCGAGGTCGGCGAGCACCGCCTCCGGGGTGACCGGGTCGCCCGCGTCGACCACGGTGGCCACCTCGCCCACCTGCTCCCGGGTCTTCTCCGCCGCGCCGCCCGGGCAGTAGACCAGCTTCGCCCCGTCGCCGAGGGTGAAGAAACGGGCGGCCGGGTCGAGGTCACCGCTGCCGGTGACGGTGACCTTGACCGGCGACGGGGGCAGGCCGCGCGCCACCCGGTCGGCCCGCCGCCGCTCGGAGCGCACCAGCAGCCGCGGGTCGTCCCGGCGGACCGTGGCCGCGCCGACCAGGATCGCGTCGCACCCGGCCCGGACCGCGTCGATCCGGTCGAAGTCGGAGTCGTTGGAGAACAGCAGCCGCTCGGCGGAGGCGTCGTCAATGTAGCCGTCGATCGACATCGCGCAGCTGAGCAGCACGTACGGCCGGCCGGTCACGGCACGAACGGCAGGTCGAGGGCGTGGTCGGCGCGGGTCGCCTTCGCCGCCAGGTAGTTGGCGTTCGCCGGGGACAGGTGCACCCCGGTCGACACCCGGTCGACCACCGTCACGCCCAGCCGGTCGAGCTGCGCCGCCTTGTCCGGGTTGTTGCTGAGCAGGTTCACCCGGGTCACGCCCAGCGCCGCGAGCATCTGCGCGGCCACCGTGTAGTCGCGCTCGTCGGCGCCCCGGCCCAGCGCCACGTTCGCCTCGTACGTGTCGAGACCCCCGTCCTGGAGGGCGTACGCGTCGAGCTTGGCGTACAGGCCGATGCCCCGGCCCTCCTGGCGCAGGTAGAGCAGGTATCCGCCGGCCTCGGCGATCCGCTCGACCGCCTCCCGCAGCTGCGGCCCACAGTCGCAGCGCTGGCTGCCGAACACGTCCCCGGTGAGGCATTCGCTGTGCGGGCGCACCAGAAGCGGGGACGTGTCCCCGGCGGCGCGCTCCCCGGCGCCCGCCCGGTCGCCGAGCCCGAAGGCGAGGTGCTCGCGGTCGTCCACCAGGCCGTGGAAGGAGTAGACCCGGGCGGTCGCCACGTACCCGTCGGGGAACCGCAGCGGGACCGTGACCTGGGTCCGGACCGTCGCCGTCGGCAGCGCTTCGTCCATCCGTACTCCTTCGTCCGCGGCAGCCGGACACGCCGGCACCGCACACCTCGCACCCTCACCGTAGGCGGGATCACCGACAGTCGCCCGACACCCGGAAAGGGAACCGGCCGACCAGCAGCACCGCCGCGCCGGGCAGGCTGGCGGCCAGGACCAGCGCCCCGTACACGGTGGCGGTGGCGACGCCCTGGGCGGCGGTGAGCCCCGCGGCGGCGAACGCCCAGGCGGCCACGCCCTCGCGCGGCCCGAAACCGCCCACGTTCGCCGGCAGCCCCATGGCGAGCAGGGCCAGCAGGGTCAGCGGCAGCAGCCGGGACAGCGGCGCGTCGGCGCCGGCGGTGCGCGCCGCGATCACGAAGGTGGCCAGGTGGCCGGCGACCACCACGGCGGAGGCCAGCACCACGCCGAGCCAGGTCCGCCGGGCGAGCAGCCCGGCCCGGACGTCGACCACCGCGGTACGCGCCGCCCGGGCCCACCGGGACGCGCCGGAGCGGGGCACCGCCCTGGCCAGCAGCACCAGTCCCAGCCCGGCGGCGGCCAGCCCGGCCACCACCGCCGGCAGGTACGGCCGGACCGGGGAGGGCAGCACGGCCAGTACGGCCACCGCGATGACCAGCTGCACCACCTGCCCGGCGGTGCGCTCCCAGACCACCGCCCGGACGCCCCGGACG
Source organism: Micromonospora sp. RTBAU3-60 (assembly GCF_054963695.1). NCBI lineage: Bacteria > Bacillati > Actinomycetota > Actinomycetes > Micromonosporales > Micromonosporaceae > Micromonospora > Micromonospora sp. RTBAU3-60. Next base: position 96,452 of record NZ_JBUEGB010000019.1, read on the forward strand.
ACGTCCCCGGCGTCGCGGCCGTGCCGGATCGCCCGGTGCACGTCGCCTAGCACCCCGCCGGGGAGGGTGGCGTTGAGGAAGACCGCCCGGTAGCAGTGGGCGACGGCGCTGGTCAGCGGCAGTCGGACGCCCAACCCGCCGGCGACCAGTGACCAGCGCCAGGCGCAGCAGACCGTGGTGAGCGCCCCGATGGCGAGCGCGGCGGCGAGGGCCGGCGCGTCGATCAGCCGTAGCCCGGCCAGGAACGGGCCGGTGCCCACCGACCAGACCAGGACGGCGAGCACCCCGAGCCCGCCGAGCGCCCGGACCCACGGCCAGGGCGACCGGGCCGCCGGGGTCGGGCCGGCCTCGACGGCGGCCGAGCCGGAGTGGCCGGAGGGAGGGCCCGCGAGCGCCTTGGTGGGCGCGACGATGGTGGCATGTGACAACCGGTCCTCCCTGGGTCTACCTGTTGCCACGTGCCGCAGTGCTGCGCGGTTCACCCGGCCAGCAGGTCGGCGTGGTGCAGCACCACGCGCAGCCGGCCCGTCGCCGCCTCGGCCAGCCGCCGGTCCCGGTACGCCCCGGCCGCCCCGGCCAGCTCCGGCCGCTCCGCCACGGCGGCGTCCAGCCAGCCGACCAGCCACTCGGCGGTGAGCGCCGCCTGGTCCCGGCCGAGCCGCCACGGGCTGGCCCGGACCCGGACGTCGACGCCCCGGCGGCGGAAGGCCGCCACGGTGGCGGCCACCGCGTCCGGGCCGAGCAGGGTCCGACCGTCGACGGTCCGGCGCTGGTGGGCGTTGAACGCGGCGGCGAACTCGGCGTCGAGCGGGTCGGCCGGGGTGAACTCGACCCGGCCGAGCACGGTGATCGCGAACAGGGTGGGGTGGCCGGCGCAGGCGGCCGTCATCCGCTCGATCTCCTCGGCGGTCAGCATGTCCAGCAGCGCCGACGCGGTGACCAGGTGGGCGTCGGCGAGGTCGGCGGCCCGCAACCGGGTGATGTCGGAGCCGCAGGTCCGCACCGTGACCGGAGTGCCATCGGCGGCGGCGACCAGGTCGACGGCGGCGAGCGCCCGCAGGTCGCCGTCCCGCTCGTGCAGCACCCAGTGCTGCGGTCCGGGCAGCCGGGGCGCGAGCCAGCGGGCCATCGAGCCGGTGCCGCTGCCCAGGTCGTGCACGATCACCGGCCGGTGGGCGGGCAGCCGGCGGCGGACCGCGTTGACCAGTTCGGCCGATCGGGCCGCCGCGTCGGCGGGCTCGCGCAGCCGCAGCCAGTCGGCGAAGTCGGGGGGAAGTAGCGTGGTCATGCCGCCGTCGTCTCCGTGAGGGCCGCCGCCAGGCGCTCCGCGGTGACCGTCCAGCCGGTCAGCGTGTCCCGCCGCTGCCGGACCGCGCCGCGCAGCCGGGCGCGCAGATCCGGTCCGGTGAGCCAGCGGCGCAGCGCCTCGGCCAGCGCCGCGGGGTCCTCGGGGGGTACGAGCAGGCCGGGACAAGCGCCGTCCGGGGCATGCCCGAGCGCCTCCGGCAGCCCGCCGGTCGCGCTGCCCAGCACCGGTACGCCCCGCGCGAGCGCCTCGGTGACCGCCATGCCGTAGGTCTCCTGCCGGGACGGCAGGACCAGCAGGTCGGCGCCGGCGTACGCGGCGGCCAGGGCGGCGCCGGAGCAGGGGCCGGACAGCCGGACCCGGTCGGCCAGGCCGGCGCCGGTGAGCTGCCGCCGGAGCCGGTCGACGAAGCCGGGATCGCGGGTGAGCGCGCCGACGCAGTCGCAGGTCCAGGGCAGGTCGGCGAGCGTGGCCAGAGCGGCGGCGAGCACGTCGTGCCCCTTGACCGGGGTGACCGCCGCGACGCAGAGCAGCCGGCCGCCGCCCGGCGATGCAGGGGCGACCGGGGCCGGGTCCACGCCGGGCGGGGCCGCCCACACCCGGTCGGCCGGGAACGGGTACCGGTCGAGCAACCGGCGGCGGGTCCACTCGCTGGTGGTGACCACGCCGGCCGCCGCGGCCAGGGCCGCCCCCTCGACCTCGTCCTCCAGCGGCAGGTGCACCAGCACCACCAGGCGCAGCCGCCGGGCGTGCGGCGCCAGCACCTCGGGCACCACCGACGCGACCAGCCCGTCGAGCAGCACGAGCGCGCCGTCGGGCAGCCCGGCGAGCACCGCGGCGAGGGCGGCCCGCTCCCCCGGCCCGGGACTCGGCCAGCCGCCGGGCACCGGGTGCTCCCGCACCGTCCAGCCGAGGGCGGCCAGGCCGTGGCAGACCCGCCGGTCGTACGCGTTGCCGCCGCTGGGGGTGGCCGGGTCGTCGATGTCGCCCGGCAGCACCACGTGGACGACGCTCATCCGGCTACCGAGACACGCCGCAGTTCGCCGCCCTTTAGTGCAGTGGTGAAGCGGCTTTCCGATTCCGAGCGGCCGAATGCCGCGAGGGTTCCTGGAGTCATCCTGGTTAGTCGGGGTGGTTCTGCTGTTCGATGTACAGGCGCAGTACCGACAGTGGCCCGCCGGCGGATTTCGGGGAGGTCGCGGCGTAGGTAGCGCGAGGCCACGCCCTTGAGGGAGTTGGCCAGCTTGGACAGTGCCACCTTGGGTGTAAAGTTGACCAACAGGTGGACGCGGTTGTCTCCGCCGTTGAACTCGACCAGTTCGCACTCGAACTGTTCGCACACGTCCCGCATCACCTGTTCGAGGTGGCGCAGGTGTTCGTCGGTAAAGACGCGCGCCCGGTACTTCGTGACGAAAACCAAATGAGCATGAAGCACAACAGCGCAGGGCCTCCAGGTACGAACCGGGTCATCGACGGTCATGAGCCCAAGGGTAGGATGCGGGGTGTGAAAGGGGACACCGGCCGGCGATACCGGCTGTACCCCAGCGACGAGCAGGCCGGGCGTCTGGCCTCGTGGGGGCACACGTGCCGCTGGCTGTACAACACTGCGTTGGGGCAGCGCCAGTTTGCCTGGCAGCAGCGCAAGACGACACTCGGGGTCACCGCGCAATGCGTTTCCTTGACGGAGGCGCGTAAGGACTTCGACTGGGTGGCGGACCTGCCGGCGCAGTCCGGTCAGCAGGTGCTGCGGCAACTGGATCAGGCGTACCGCAACTGGTGGAACCCGCAGCACCCGGCCGGGGCGCCGACCCGTAAACGTCGGTCTGCCCGGCTGTCGATTCCGTTCCCCGGTCAGGCGGTCCACGTCCGCCGCCTCAACCGCCGCTGGGGCGCCGCCACCCTCCCGAAGATCGGCGAGGTCCGGTTCCGCTGGTCCCGCCCCTTGGGCGGCGCGGTCCGCAACGCGGTCGTGTCCTTCGACGGCGTCGCCTGGCACATCGGTTTCGGCATCCACACCGGCGTCACGCCGCCCGAGGCGCACGCCCGGCCCGGCACCGTCGTGGGCGTCGACCGCGGAGTGAAGGTTGCCCTGGCGATGTCCGACGGCCGCATGTGGAACCGAGCCTTCACGACCTCTGGCCAGGAACGCGGCCTGGCCCGGCTCAAGTCGAAAGCCGGTCGGCAGGAGACCGCCCGCCGCAAGCGCGGCGCGAAGACCTCGAACCGGGCCCGTAAGGTCCGTGTGGAGATCGCCCGGACTGAGGCGAAGATCCGTAACCGGCGCCGCGACTTCCTGATGTGGGCCGCAAATCGACTCTGCCGCCAGTCCGCGACCGTCAAGCTCGAAAACCTCAACACCAAGGCGATGACCGCCACCGCGAAGGGCACCATCGAGGAACCCGGCACGAACGTCCGCCAGAAGGCCGGACTGAACCGGGCGATTCTCGACAAGGGCTGGGGCATGTTCGAGACAGCCCTGGCCAACCAGGCACGCATCACCGGCACCCGAATCGTGAGGGTGCCAGCCGCGTTCACCTCCCAGCGGTGCAGCCGCTGCGGGAACACCGATCCGAACAACCGCGAAAGCCAAGCGATGTTCCGGTGCGGGTCCTGCGGACACCAGGCCAACGCTGACGTGAACGCCGCAATCAACATCAGGGACACCGCCGAGGCGGCGCCCCCACTCACCGGGCGGGCAGTCCGGGACAGGGATCGAAAGGTGCCCTGTCGACCACCCACCCAGCGTCGACGACGTACGACGCTGGAAGCGGGAACCTCCCGCCCTTAGCCCTTCGGCGGGAGAGGATGTCAAAGCGACCGCTCGTAGCTGGCCCAGGCGACGTGCGACTCGTGCAGGGTGACGGTGATCCCGGCGAGACCGCGGGCGCCCGCGCCGAGACGGCCAGCGTGCACCGCCTCGGCGAGCCGGTCGGCGACCGTGCGGGCCAGCACCTCCGTGGTGGTGTTCACCCCGGCGAAGGCCGGCTCGTCGTCCAGGTTGCGGTAGGTCAGCTCGCCGAGCACGGCCTTGAGCTGCTCGGTGGCCAGGCCGATGTCGACCACGATCCCGTCGGCGTCGAGCTCCTCCCGGCGGAAGGTGGCGTCGACGACGAAGGTGGCGCCGTGCAGCCGCTGGGCCGGCCCGAACACCTCGCCCCGGAAGCTGTGGGCGACCATCATGTGGTCCCGGACGGTCACGCTGAACACGGATCACTCCTCGTCGTAGGTGATGAGGTGGCAGAGCGCGGGGAGCCGGCCCGAGGCCAGCCGGTCGAGCACGTCGGGCAGCTCGGCGAAGCGGGACGGGCCGGTGAGCAGCGCGTCGAACACCGGGTCGGCGAGCAGCTCCAGGGCCAGCGCCAGCCGGTCGGCGTAGCTCCGGTCGCCGCGCCGGGGCGAGACGGTGCCGACCTGGCTGCTGCGGATGCGGAGCCGGTTCGAGTGGAACGCGCCGCCCAGGGCCAGGGTGACCGGGCGGTCGCCGTACCAGCTCAGCTCGAGCACGGTGCGCTCCGGGCGGAGCAGGTCGAGCGCGCGTTGCAGCCCCTCGGCGGTGGCGCTGGCGTGCACCACCAGGTCCCGTTCGCCGGTCGCGTCGGCGGGCAGGGCGAAGTCGACCCCGAGCGCGGCGGCCACCTCGGCCCGCGCCGGGTCCGCGTCGACCAGCTCGGTGCGTACGCCGGGGAAGCGGGCCAGCAGGGCGGCCACGCAGCAGCCGACCATGCCCGCGCCGACCACGGTCACCCGGTCGCCGACCAGCGGCGCGGCGTCCCAGAGGGCGTTCACCGCCGTCTCCACCGTGCCGGCCAGCACCGCTCGGGCCGGCGGCACGTTCTCGGGTACGGCCACCACGGCGTCGGCCGGCACCACGTACCGGGTCTGGTGCGGGTGCAGGCAGAAGACGTTCCGCCCGCGCAGCGTGTCCGGGCCCTCCTCGACGGTGCCGACGCTCAGGTAGCCGTACTTGACCGGGGCCGGGAAGTCGCCCTCCTGGAACGGGGCGCGCATGGTGGCGTACTGGTCGGTGGGGACCCGGCCGGTGAAGACCAGGGTCTCGGTGCCCCGGCTGACGCCGGAGTAGCGGGCGCGGACCAGCACCTCGTCGGGGCCGGGCGGCGGAAGGTCGACCGGGCGGAGCTCACCCTCGCCGGGGGCGCGGAGCCAGAAGGCGCGAGCTTTCCGGGTCACCAGTTCTCCTCTTCTCCACGTCCGGACCGAACCGGGCGGCCGAGTTCTCCGTGTTGATGAACAGGGGTTGTCGATCATAGACACGGAGGCAGGGTGTCCACGGTTCGAAACGGCCCACTGGTCGGGCTGATCGTCCAGTTCGTCCTGCTGGCCGGGCTCGCCGGCACGGTGGGCATCGGCGTCGCGGGCTGGGCCGCTGGCCTGGCGTACGGCGGGGTGTTCTGCGGCTTGCTGTGGCGTGGCCTGTGCGCGAGCGGCGCGCGGCGGCTCGGTCCCGCCGACCGGGTGACGCTCGCCCGGGCGCTGCTGGTCGGCGGGGTGCTGGCTCTCGTGGTGCCCGGCGGGGCCGGGCCGGCGCCGGCGGTGCTGGTTCCGCTCACCGCCGTGGCGCTGGCGCTGGACGCGGTCGACGGCCTGGTGGCCCGGCGCACCGGCACGGCGAGCGCCCTGGGTGCGCGGTTCGACATGGAGGTCGACGCGTTCCTGATTTTCGTGCTCAGCGCCCACCTGGCGCCGTCGGTCGGCGGCTGGGTGCTGGCCATCGGCGGCATGCGGTACGCCTTCGTCGCGGCGAGTTGGGCGCTGCCCTGGATGCGCGGCAGCCTGCCGCCCCGGTACTGGCGCAAGGTCGTCGCGGCGGTCCAGGGCGTGGTGCTGGCGGTAGCGGCGAGTCACCTGCTGCCGCCGGTGGCGGCCGCCGCGCTGGTCGCCGGCGCGCTGGCCCTGCTGGTCGAGTCGTTCGGCCGTGACGTGGCCTGGCTGTGGCGGCACCGCCCGGCCCGCGCCACCACCTCGGTCGGGGCGCTTGCCCCAGTGCGGCGGGCACCGTCCGCGGCCGTTCCCGTCGATGCGGTCGGTCCGGCCGCGCAGGGCGGTCGTCCCGCCCGGATGGCCGCTCACCAGCCGGTCTGACGTCCCCGCTCACCCCCGCAGGGAAGGACCTCGCCGTGTCACCCCTCATCTCCCGGCGGCGGCTGGCCGCGGGCCCGCCCGTCCCGCCGGCCCGCACCCCGGCCTCGGCAACCTCACCGGACGAGGTCGGACCGTCGGAGGAGCCGACGTTGCCGGGCGAGGCCGGCCTGCGGGAGGAGCCGATGTTGCCGGGCGGGGCGATCACGCCGGAGGAGGCGACCGCGCCACGCGAGGTGGCGGCGTCGCGGGGGCGCCGGATCCTGGCCGGGGCTGGCAGCGGGCTCGCCGCGGTGCTGGTGCTGGCGGCGCTGGTCGTACCCGACGAGCCGCACCGGCTCGGACTGGGCGCGTTCCTGCGGATCCCGCTGGAGGGGCTGGTCGCGGCGGGACTGCTGCTGGTGCTTCCGGCCCGGGTCCGCCGGCCGGTCGCGCTGCTGCTCGGCGGGGTGCTCGGGCTGCTCGTCCTGCTCAAGCTGCTGGACATGGGCTTCTTCGTGGCCCGCGACCGCCCGTTCGACGTGCTGCTCGACTGGGGGCTGTTCGACGACGGCTTCGGGTTCCTGGCCGACTCGGTCGGCCTGGCCGGCGCGGTCGCCGCAGCGGCCGGGGCGCTGCTGCTCGCCGTCGGCCTGCCGGTCCTGGTGGCCCGGGGTGCGCTGCGGCTGGCCCGGGTTGTCGCCCGGCACCGGGCCGCCTCGGTACGGGTGGTCGCGGCGCTGTCGGTGCTGTGGCTGGGCTGTGCCCTGTTCGGGGTCCGGCTCGCCGGCGTTCCGGTCGCCGACCGGGACGCCACCAGGCTGGTCGCGGCGCACGCCGGGCAGTTCCGCGCCGGGCTGCGGGACCGTGTCGCGTTCGCCCGGGAGGCGTCCGTCGACGCGTACCGGGACGTCCCCGGCGACCGGCTGCTGACCGGGTTGCGCGGCAAGGACGTGCTGGTCGCGTTCGTGGAGAGCTACGGCCGGGACGCCGTCGAGGCGCCCGGGCTCGCGCCGGGCGTCAACGCGGTGCTCGACGACGGCTACCGCCGGCTGCGCGCGGCCGGGTACGACGCCCGCAGCGGCTTCCTCCGCTCGCCCACTTTCGGCGGCGGCAGCTGGCTGGCGCACGACACGCTGTTCTCCGGGCTGTGGGTCGACAACGACCAGCGTCACCGCGCCCTGCTGGCCGGCGATCGGCTCACGCTGGGCGGCGCGTTCCACCGGGCCGGCTGGCAGACGGTCGGGGTGATGCCGGCCGCCACCCAACCGTGGCCGGAGGGGAAGTTCTTCGGCTTCGACCGCTACTACGACGCCGAGCGGCTCGCCTACCGCGGTCCCAGGTTCAGCTACGCGCCGATGCCCGACCAGTACGCGCTGGCCACCTTCCAGCGGCTGGAGCGGGCGAAGCCTCACGCCCCGCTGATGGCGGAGATCCCGCTGATATCCAGCCACTCGCCGTGGTCGGCGATCCCCCAGCCGGTGCCCTGGACGGCGGTCGGCGACGGCACGATCTACCACCAGGCCCGGATCGAGGGCCCGGTACAGCGGGACAGCGTGGCGATCCGCGCCGGCTATCGGCAGTCGATCGAGTACACCCTGCGCACCCTGGTCTCGTACGTGCTGACGTACGGCGGGGACGACCTAGTGCTGGTCTTCCTCGGCGACCACCAGCCGGCGGCGCCGGTGACCGGCGAGCACGCCAGCCGGGACGTGCCGATCACCATCGTGGCGAAGGACCCGAGGGCGCTGGACCGGGTGGCCGGCTGGGGCTGGCAGGATGGCCTGCGCCCCGGTCCGCAGGCCCCGGTGTGGCCGATGGACGCCTTCCGGGACCGTTTCCTCGCCGCTTTCGGCCCGACCCACTGAGCCCGCCGCTCCACGGCGAGTGCCGGCGACCCCGCGGGTCGCCGGGCGCACCGTCGTCAGGCGGCGTCGCGCCGCTGGTCGCTGGCCATCGGGTCGGGCGTCTCCCGGGTCGCGGGTCGCCGTCCGCCGCCGCGGGCCACCCGCATCGCCCGGCGGGCGTAGACCATCGGCGCGCAGGGCGCGCCCTGGTCGACGCAGAGCAGGCTGGTGCAGGCGCCCGTGGCGTCGGGTCGGTGAGCGGCGGCCACGTCGTACGCCACCCGCCACAGCAGCGGGTCGGTCACGTCGTCCGGCAGTACGGCGTCGTGACTGGGCCGAATGCGGGTCGTCTCGGGCACCCCTTCCCCTTTCGTCGTCACTCCGTCGTCCGATGACCGAGCAGTTTGACGTCAAACCTGCCCTGGCCGACCGGTGACCGTCCATGAGGCGTCCGTCACTCAGGGGTTTCTCAGGCCGGGTACGCCCGCGTCTCCGCCGCTTTGACCGCCGCCCAGACCGGCTGGCCGGGGTGCAGCCGCAGTTGGGCGGCCGCGGCGGGGGTGACGTCGGCGGCCACCGCGACCGGCCCGTCGAGCTGGACGCGCAGGTTGTCGCCGTGCCGCTGCACCCCGGTCACGGTGGCCGGCCAGACGTTGCGCGGGCTGCCGTCGGGGCGGACCGGGTGCAGCGCGACGGCGGCGGGTGGGAAGGCGACGAAGGCGTCCCCGTGCACCGTGTCCGCCGCGGTGAGGGTGAGCCCGCCGACGGTGACCCGGTGCCCGTCGGCCCGGCCCCGGTGCAGGTTGAGGCCGACCAGCCGGGCGACGTAGTCGGTGCGCGGGCGGGCGGTGACGCTTGCCGCGTCGCCCTCCTGGACCACCCGTCCGTGCTCGACGATGACCAGCCGGTCGGCCAGCACCAGGGCATCGAGGGGGTCGTGGGTGACCAGCAGGGTGGCGCCGGGGTGGTCGCCGAGGTGCCGCTGGAGTTCGGCGCGGGTGTCCAGCCGGGTACGCGCGTCCAGCGCGGCGAGGGGCTCGTCGAGCAGGAGCAGGGTCGGCTCGACGGCGAGGGCCCGGGCCAGGGCGACCCGCTGGGCCTGCCCGCCGGAGAGCTGCCGCGGCTTGTGCCGGGCCTGCCCGCCCAGGCCGACCCGGTCCAGCCAGTCCCCCGCCCGGGCTCGGGCGGTACGCCGGTCGGCGCCGTGCCGGCGCGGCCCGAACGCGACGTTGTCGAGTGCGCTCAGGTGCGGGAAGAGCAGATAGTCCTGGAACACCACGCCCACCGGCCGCCGCTCGGGCGGCACCCACACCCGCCGGTCGGGCCGGTCGAGATCGACCTGGGCGAGGGTGAGGTGCCCGGCGGTGAGTGGGTGCAGCCCGGCCAGGGCACGCAGGGCGGTGGTCTTGCCGGCGCCGTTCGGGCCGAGCAGGGCGACCACCTCCCCCGCCGCGATCCGCAGCCGGATGTCGAGGTGGAAGGCGCCCCGGTCGGCGACCAGGTGCGCGTCGAGCAGGGGCGGGGTGGTCACGGGGCGCTCACCCACCGGTCGCGCAGGCCGGCAAGGATGGCGACGGAGACGGTGAGCAGGATGAGGCTGAGCACGATCGCGGCCTGCAGGTCGGTCTCCAGGGCCAGGTAGACGGCGAGCGGCATGGTCTGCGTCCGGCCGGGATAGTTGCCGGCGAAGGTGATCGTCGCGCCGAACTCGCCGAGCGCGCGGGCCCAGCACAGCACCGCCCCGGCCGCGACACCGGGGGCGACCAGCGGCAGCGTGACGTGGGTGAAGGTGGTCCAGCGCCCGGCCCCGAGGGTGGCGGCCGCCTCCTCGTACCGGGGGTCGGCCCCGCGCAGCGCGCCCTCCACGGCGATCACCAGGAACGGCATGGCGACGAACGCCTCGGCGAGCACCACCCCGGCGGTGGTGAACGGCAGGGTGACCCCGAAGGTGGCGTCCAGCCAGGAGCCGAGCAGGCCGCGCCGGCCGAACACCAGCAGCAGCGCCACCCCGCCGACCACCGGGGGCAGCACCAGCGGCACGGTGACCAGGGCCCGGATCAGCCGCCGGCCGGGGAACCGTACCCGGGCCAGCAGCCAGGCCAGGGGTACGCCGAGGGCGACGCAGAGCAGCGTGGCGAGGGTGGCGGTCTCCAGCGACAGCCGCAGCGCGGTGAGCACGCCCGGCTGGGCCAGCCGCCGGGGCAGCGTGCTCCACGGCGTACCGGCCAGCAGCCCGACCAGCGGCAGGACGAGGAAGAGCAGCCCGAGCCCGGCGGGGAGCAGCAGGGCCAGCGGTACCCGCTGCCGGGGGCGCGGGGTACGGGTCACTGGTCCGGCGGGGCCTGGAAGCCGGCGGCGGTGAGCACGGTCCGGCCCGCGGCAGAGCGGACGTGGTCGACGAAGGCCCGCGCGCCGGCCGGGTTGCCGGCCCGCTTGAGCACCACGATCGGGTAGTCGTTGACCGCGCGGGTGGACTCGGGGAACTCGACCGCGTCCAGCTCGGCGGCGGCCGCCCGGACGTCGGTGCGGTAGACCAGCGCCGCGTCGACCTCGCCGAGCTTGACCTTGGCCAGCGCGCCCTTGACGTCCTGTTCGAGCGTGGCCGGGGTGAGCTCGACGGCGGCGGCTTCCAGCGCCGTCTTCGCCGCCGCACCGCACGGCACCTGCTCGGCGCAGAGCGCCACCTTCACCCCGGGCCGGGCCAGGTCGGCCAGGCCCGCGATCCGGTGCGGGTTGCCCTTGGGTACGGCGATGACGAGCTGGTTGCGGACCAGGGTGACCGGGGCGCCGGCGGCGTCGCCCGCGTCGGTGACGGTCTTCATGGTGGCCGGCGAGGCGGCGGCGAAGACGTCGGCCGGGGCGCCCTGGGTGATCTGTGTGGCGAGCGCCGAGCTGCCGGCGAAGTTGAAGACGACCGTGGTGCCGGGGTGCGCGGCCTCGAAGTCCCGGCCGAGCGTCGTGAAGGACTCGGTGAGCGAGGCGGCGGCGAAGACGGTCACCCGGCCGCCGCCGTCCTGGGCGGTCGGCTCGTCGCCGCCGCAGCCGGTCAGGCTGAGGGCCAGCGCCGCCACCCCGGCGAGGGTGGCGCGGATCCACCGCAGGGTCATGGGCTGGTCCTCCCCTTCGTGGTGGGGGCGCGTTCCACCACGACGGTGGTTGACTTGATCACGGCGACGGCCACCGAGCCGACCTGGAGGTCGAGGTCGTCGACCGCCTCGCGGCTCATCAGCGACACGATCCGGAACGGCCCGGCCTGGATGTCGACCTGGGCCATGACGGTGTCCTTGATCACCGCGGTGACGATCCCGCGCAGCCGGTTGCGCGCGGAGGACAGCTCCGGGTGCCCCGGGGCGCGGACGAACGCGGCCAGGTCAACTCCGTCGATCACCCGGTGGCCGTGCTCGTCGCGGCTCGCCGCCAGCCGGCCGGCGTCGATCCAGCGGCGGACCGTGTCCGCGCTGACCCCGAGCAACTCGGCGGCCTCGCCGATCCGGAACACCGTCACGCGGTCACCCTAGCCGCTCGCACCTGCGGCAGGGAAGACCGCAGAGCTCCCGCAGATTCCAGGAATGAGCCCGCAAGTGGGTTGTGCCTGCGGTCAGCGGTCGGCTGCCGGCCGGACGCGACGAAGCCCGCTGCCGGCCGGTCCGGTACGCCGGCCCTCCCCGGCTCGCCGCCAGGCCCGCGAGTGCAGCAGGCGCAGCCCGTTGAGGCCGACGAGGACGGTGGAGCCCTCGTGGCCGGCGACGCCGAGCGGCAACGGCAGGTGCCCGACCAGGTCCCAGGTGACCAGCACCGCAATAAAGGTCCCCGCGATCACCAGGTTCGCCACCACCAGCCGGCGGGCCCGCCGGGCCAGCGCGACCAGCGCGGGCAGCGCGGCCAGGTCGTCGCGGACGAGGACGGCGTCGGCGGTGCGCAGGGCCAGGTCGGAGCCGTGCCGGCCCATCGCCACGCCGGTGTCCGCCGCCGCCAGCGCCGGCGCGTCGTTGACCCCGTCGCCGACCAGCAGCACCCGCCGGCCGTCGCGCTGGTAGGCGCGGACCCGGTCCACCTTGTCGGCGGGAAGCAGGCCCGCGTGCACCTCGGCGAGGCCGGTGTCGGCGGCGAGCCGGGCGGCGGCGCCGGCGTTGTCGCCGGTGAGCAGCGCCGGCGGTGCGTCGGTGATTGTGCTGAGGGCGGCGATCGCCTCCGCCGCACCGGGCCGAACCCGGTCGGCGAGGCCGAGGATTCCGGCCACCGCGCCATCCACCACGACCACCACGGCGGTACGCCCACCCGACTGCACCGCGTCGACCAGGTCCCGCGCGGTGCGATCCGTGCCGGCGGTGCCCTCGTCGAGCAGCGCCGGGCTCCCGACCAGCACCCGCCGGCCCTCGACGGTCGCGGCCACACCGCGCCCCGGGGTGGCGGTGAAGTCGTCGGCGGCGGGCAGCGCGAGCCCGCGGTCCCGGGCGGTCGCCAGCAACGCCCCGGCGAGCGGGTGTTCGCTCGGGTGCTCCGCGGCAGCGGCCAGCCGCAGCAGCTCGTCCTCGGCCGGCCCGCCGGGCACCGGGTGGACCTCGGCGACCCACGGCGTGCCATCGGTCAGGGTGCCCGTCTTGTCGAACGCCACCAGGTCGGTGCCGGCCAGCCGCTCGACCACGACGGCTGACTTGACCAGGACGCCGTGCCGCCCGGCCAGCGCGATGGCGGAGAGCAGCGGCGGCATGGTGGCGAGCACCACGGCGCAGGGCGAGGCGACGATCATGAAGGTCATCGCCCGCAGCAGCGTCGGCTGCAGTGCCGCGCCGAAGGCCAGCGGTACGGCGAAGAGGGCGAGGGTGGCGACCACCACGCCGACGGAGTAGCGCTGCTCCACCTTCTCGATGAAGAGCTGGGTGCGCGCCTTGGTCGCGGACGCCTCCTCCACCAGGGCGACGATCCGGGCGACCACCGACTCGGCCGCCGGACGGTGCACCCGGGCCAGCAACGTCCCCGCGCCGTTGACGGTGCCGGCGAAGACCTCGTCGCCGGGGCGCTTCGGCGCCGGCAGCGGCTCACCGGTGATGCCGGCCTGGTCGACGTCGCTGAGGCCGTCGACGACCACCGCGTCGGCGCCGATCCGCTCGCCTGGCCGGACCCGGATCACGTCCCCGACGTCGAGGTCGGCCGTGGGTACGACCTCCTCGGTCCCGTCGCCGCGGACCCGGCTGGCCCGTTCGGGGGCGAGATCGAGCAACGCGCGGACGGAATCGGCCGTGCGGGCGGTGGCGAACGCCTCCAGGGCGCCCGAGGTCGCGAAGATGACGATCAGCAGGGCACCGTCGAGCACCTGGCCGATGCCGGCCGCGCCCAGCGCGGCGACGATCATCAGCAGGTCGACGTCGAGGGTCCGGTCGCGCAGTGCGCGGAGGCCGGCCAGAGCCGGTTCCCAGCCCCCGGCCGCGTAGCAGGCGAGGTAGAGCGTCCACCAGACGGCGGCGGGCGCGTCGGCGAGCTGGGCGATCCCGCCGAGGGCAAAGAGCAGCAGCGCCGCGGCCGCCCAGCGCATCTCCGTCAACGCCCAGAGCCGGGCCGCCAGGCCCGGGCGGCGTGCGGCGGGAGCGGTCGCCGCCCCGGCGGGCGCGGAACGCGTGGTCACGGTCACGAGGACGCACATTACCTGCATGAGTTCGCAGGTATTCAGTCAGCTGGGCAGTCGAGCAGTCGGGGACGGCTAGGCTGGGCCCGTGCACACCTCGCTACCGGACTTCCAGATGCCCGAGGACGAGCAGGTCCACCTGGCCGCCGAGAGCTTCCGGATGCTCGCCGACCCGACCCGCATCAAGATCCTCTGGGCGCTGCTGCAGGGCGAGTCCTCCGTCGCCTGCCTGGCCGAACTGGTCGGCGCCGCACCCACCGCGGTCAGCCAGCATCTGGCCAAGCTCCGCCTCGCCGGGCTGGTACGCGGCCGGCGTGAGGGCACCTTCGTCTACTACTCGGCGGCCGACGTGCACGTGCGGGCACTGCTCGCCGAGGCCCTCTTCCACGCCGACCACACCGACCGCGACCTGCCCGACCACGCCAGTGGCGACCTGGCGGCACACGCGCCGACCGGACGCGCGACGCGCTGACGACCTATTTGATCTTGCGGGTCGACCGAACCACGATGTTCTCGTACTCGGGGTGCTTCTCGAGCCACCCGCTGAGGAACGGACAGATCGGCACCACCGTCCGGCCCTTGGCCCGCGCGTCCTCCATCACCGTCCGAGCCAGGGTCGAACCCACGCCCTGGCCCTCGAACTCCGGATCGACCTTCGTGTGGGTGTAGGCGATGATGTTGCCGGTCAGCTGGTAGGTGACCAGCCCGGCGAGCTTGCCCGCCTCGTCCCGCGCCTCGAAGCGCTCCCGCTCGGGCACGTCTGTCACGGTGAACTGCACGCCACCATCCAACCACGGCGGTCAGCGGGCCCCCGGGTCCCCGGGGGTCAGCCGCACCCACCGCAACGTCTGGGCGTTCAGGGCGACGACGATCGTCGACGCGGACATCAGCACGGCCGCGGCGGCCGGGCTGAGCGATACACCGGCCCAGGCGAAGACACCGGCGGCCACCGGAATCGCCACCACGTTGTAGCCGGCCGCCCAGATCAGGTTCTGCACCATCTTTCGGTAGGACGCCTTGGACAGCCGGACCGCGGCCGGCACACCGCGCGGGTCGGAGGAGGCGAGCACCACCCCGGCCGACTCGATGGCCACGTCCGTGCCGGCGCCGATGGCCAGCCCGACATCGGCGCGGGCGAGCGCCGGCGCGTCGTTGACACCGTCGCCCACCATCGCCACCCGGTGGCCGCGCTCCCGCAGGCCAGCCACGATCTCGTCCTTGTCGGCGGGCAGCACCTCGGCGAACACCTCGTCCACGCCGGGCCGGAACCCGAGGTCGGCCGCGACCGCCTCCGCCACCGCGCGGGCGTCGCCGGTGATCATCGCGATCTTCCGGACCCCGAGCCGGCGCAGCTCGACGATGGCCTCGCGGGCCTCGGGGCGTACCTCGTCCTCCAGCGCCAGCGCACCGACGACCCGCGCGGCGTCGTCGAGGCGGACCAGGTAGAGCACGGCGGCACCCCGCGCCGCCCACTCCGCGTCGGCGCGGCGCAGCCCGTCCGGAACCTCGGCGGGCAGTTCCCGCAGCAGGGCGGGCCCACCCACCGCGTACGCCGTCCCGGCCACGGTGGCCCGCACCCCGCGTCCCGGCAGCGAGCGGAAGTCGGTGCCGGCGGCCGGGCCGACCCGCTGGGCCGCCGCGACGATGGCCCGCGCGAGCGGGTGCTCGCTGTCGGCCTCCACCCCCGCGGCCAGCCGCAGCACCTCGTCCTCGGCGACGCCGTCGGCGGCGGCGACGCCGGTCACCGTGTGCTGGCCCTTGGTGAGCGTGCCCGTCTTGTCGATCAGCACCGCGTCCACGCTGCGCATCCGCTCCAGCGACAGGCGGTCCTTCACCAGGATCCCGACCCGGGCCGCCACGCTGGTCGACAGGGCGATGACCAGGGGGATGGCCAGGCCCAGGGCGTGCGGGCAGGAGATCACCAGCACGGTGATGGTGCGTACCACGGCCTCGTCGACCCGACCCAGCGCGGCCCAGACGACCAGGCTGACCAGCGCGGTCGTGGTGGCGACGTAGACCAGCCACGCGGCGAACCGGTCGGCGAGCGCCTGGGCCCGGCCGCCGGCCTGCTGCGCCTGGGCGACCAGCCGCTGGATGCCGGCCAGCGCGGTGTCCTCCCCCACCGCGTCGACGCGTACCCGCAGGGCCGAGTCGGTGGCCACCGTGCCCGCCACCACCCGGTCCCCGGTCCCACGCGGCACCGGCCGCGACTCCCCGGTGATCATCGATTCGTCCAGCTCGGCGGCGCCCTCGACGACGTGCCCGTCCGCGGGTACCCGCCCGCCGGGGCGGACCAGCACCAGGTCACCCGGCCGCAGCTCGGCCACCGCCACCCGCTGCCCGGCGCCGTCCGGCCCGACCCGCTCGGCCTCGTCGGGCAGCAGGGCGGCCAGCGCGGCCAGGGCGCCGCGCGCCTGACCGATCGCCGTCATCTCCTGCCAGTGGCCGAACAGCATGATGGTGACCAGCGCGGCGAGCTCCCACCAGAAGTCGAGGTGGAAGACGCCGACGGTGGTCGCCACCGAGGCGAGGTACGCCACGGTGATCGCCATCCCGATCAGGAGCATCATGCCGGGCGCCCGGTCCCGCACCTCCCGGACGGCCCCGACCAGGAACGGCCAACCGCCGTAGCCGAACACCACCGAGCCGAGCACCGGGCCCACCCACGACACGCCCGGGACGTCGAGCGAGTAGTGCAGCCAGCTCATCACCAGGTGACTGGTGACCAGGATCGGGACGGTCAGCGCCAGGCAGAGCCAGAACCGGCGGCGGAACATCGCCGGGTCGTGGCCGGCGTGCTCGTCGTGCCGGTGCTGCGGGTTCGCGGCACGGGTGCCGCCGTGCTGCCCGCCGCTGTGCTCCACCGGCCTCGCCTCCCGCGGATTCCCTTCGCACGCTACGTTCCCGGCGCACCGCAGCCGGGCCAAACGGGAGACCGGACCAACGGGTGCCGGGGAGGGCAGCGCGCCGGCAGGGACGCGCGCCGCGGGTTACCCTCGGCTCACGACGAGCCGGGGGGCGGCATGAGCAGCCAGACGACGGAGACGGTGATGCCGGCGGCGTTCTTCGGGCACGGCAATCCGATGAACGCCCTGGAGGTCAACCGCTACACGGCCGCCTGGCGGGAGTTCGGCCAAGCGGTGCCCCGGCCCCGGGCGATCCTGGTGGTCTCCGCCCACTGGTACATCGGCGCCACCGCCGTCACGGCGATGCCCCGGCCGCGCACCATCCACGACTTCTACGGCTTCCCGCAGGCGCTGTTCGACGTGCGCTACCCGGTGCCCGGGCTGCCCGAACTGGCCGAGGAGATCAGCGACACGGTGCATCCCACCTGGGTCGGCGCCGACCTCGACTCGTGGGGCATCGACCACGGCACCTGGTCGGTGCTGACGCACGCCTTCCCCGACGCGGACATCCCGGTGGTGCAGCTCAGCATCAACGCGTTCAAGCCGCTGGACTACCACCTCGACCTCGGCGCCCGGCTCGCGCCGCTGCGCGAGCGCGGCGTCCTCGTCGTGGCCAGCGGCAACGTGGTGCACAACCTGGGTGGGGTGGACCCGCGGCTCACCGACGAGGGTTTCGACTGGGCGCGGCGCTTCGACGACGCGGCCCGGAACATCATGCGTGACCAACCGACCGAGGCGGCCCGGCTGGACGGGCACCGCGACTTCGACCTGGCCGTGCCGACCCCGGACCACTTCATCCCGCTGCTCTATCTGGCCGGGTTGGCCGGCGCCGCCGACGGCCGGCCGGACGTGCTGGTCGACGGGTACGCGTACGGGTCGCTGTCGATGACGGCGTACACGCTCGGGCTCCGCTGCCACCAGGAGGAGCCGGCCGCCGGCGTGCCCTCGCTGCCGAAGGACGTGCCGCCGGACTCGGCCAACATCTGACCGCAGATCATGCCGGCGTAGCGCGATCAGCCACATGCCCCGCCGAAAACTGCAACGAAATGCGGCCCCGGGACGACCTGATGTTGTGACCGACGTACAGACGTCCACGCCGCCTGCCCCACCTGAGTTCGTCTATCGCGAGCATCGGGTGAGTCTGCTGCGCTTGGCCTACCTGCTCACCGGCTCGCGCGAACAGGCCGAGGACCTTGTGCAGCAGGCCTTTGCCACGGCCTTCAACCGCTGGTCGTCGATCGACGAGCCGGTGCCCTACCTCAAGCGCGCCATCGTCAACATGGCGCAGGACGCGCATCGCCGCAGCGCTCGGGCGCGTCTGTTCCACCTGCGCGCACGAGTCGAGCCAGTTACCGAACAGCCGGAGATCGACGAGACCTGGGCTCACGTGCAGCGATTGCCCTACCGGCAGCGCGCCGTGGTCGTTCTGCACTACTACAGCGATCTGCCACTGCAGCAGATCGCTGACCTCCTCTCCCGGCCCGCCGCCACCATCCGCTCGGACCTACGGCGCGCCCTCGATCGCCTCAGGAAGGCTCTGGCATGAAGACGATTTTCATCCGGCGCCGCGCCGGACGCAGGCCCCTGGCCCCGCCCGACCTCGACCGGCGGCTGCGCCGCAGCCTGCACAGCGTCGCGACCGCCATGCCGGAAAGCCCGGCCGCGCCGGAGAGGCCAGCAACGGCGCGGAAGCCCCGACGCACCCGGCGCCGCGTGGCTCTGGCCATGGCTGCCCTGGTAATCCCGCTGACCGCCGCGGGTTTCCTTCTCGGCCCCGAGTACGTCAACCAGATTCCCCCGAAGAACCCACTGCTCAGCGGCGACGCACACGGCGAGCGCTACTGGCTGATTCCGGGTCGGGTGGTTGACGACTGTGGCCACCCACTTTCCGCCGTCGAACTCGTGGCCGAAGACCGGAACACCGTGGGCAAGGAGTGGAACACCGTGGGCATCGCCTACGGGGACCCCATCGTCCGGGAAGCGGACCACACGACGTGTGGCGTCGATGAGTCCGCCTGGTTGGCCGACCCGACGCGCTTCGTGTGGGGCCGCGTCGACATCGCCGATGATCGGATCTACCTGGTGGCCGTGCACCCGAACGTGAGATCGATCAAGGTTGTCACGGCCGCCGGTACCCAGACAATCGCCACGGTGCCCACGCCAGCGCGGCCGGACGGGCCCCGCTACGCCGCCTTCGACGTGCCCGAGCGCTCCACGAGCATCATCGCCACCCTGCTCGACGCAACCGGGCAACCCATCCCTGGTGGCGAGCGCGATATGGCCAAGCGCTCATAGCGCAAGGGCGTCTCAGCCGTTCAGCGTCGCGGCCGGCGGGGTGGTCAGTCGTGGTCGTAGACGGTGACGGGGATGTCCCGGGCGCAGAGGGTACGCAGGATCAACGGCTCCACCCGCTGCCAGGTCCCGCCGGCCAGGCCGCAGCCAATCCGGGGCAGGTGCACCGACGCGCCCAGCTCCTCGACCCGGTCGGCGAGAGCGGACAGGCAGCGCTCCACCGCGTCATACCGGATCGGTGGGCCGGCACTGCCCCGCCGGATGCCGCGCTGGCCGACCATGTTCGCCACCCACACGTCCGGGGCGACCCGGACCAGGCGGGTGGCGCCGAGGCCGAAGTCGTTGCCGGCGCGGTGCCGGTGCCATTCGCGGTAGTCCCGCTCCGGCTCCGGCCAGCGACGGGAAATCGCCAGCACGAAGCCCTTCCCCCAGCCACCCAGGTCGTTGCAGAGGTGTGCGATCACCTTGCGGCCCTTGGCCTGCGGGCTCGTCGCGTCTCCCTTGATGATCGTCAGCGGCGTCACGGCCGCTATCCTGCCCGTCGGGTACGACAGGCGCCCCGAATTACCGCACCGGCCCGGAGCCGATGCCCGGGCGGGTCACCGGATTCCGGCCCTGCCAGGGCCACCGGCCCGCGAGTTCCACCTCCAGCGAGATGCTGAGGAAGGTCCGGACCAGCACGATCAGGGCCAGCACGCCGACGCTGGCGAAGGTGGGCGAGACCGCCACGGTACGGATGATGTCGCCGCCAACCAGGAACTCCAGGCCGAGCAGGATGGCCCGCCCGACGCCCTGCCGGTAGGGCGGGTAGACGTCGATCAGCCGGCGGGTCCGCCACCAGCCACGCACGAAGACGACCGTGGCCATGGTGGCGCCCACGGCGATGACCAGCACCCCGGCGAGGTCCAGGAACGCGCCGATCAGCTGGATGATCTCCCTGATCGGCACCCCGCACCCCCGCACCCGGCTCGCTGCGGCACCCACCATTCCGCATCGCAGGCACCTTCGGGGCGGTTTCGGCAGTTCGGGTGGGGCGGCGGGGAAAGCCTGCGGCGGCCCGGCCCGCCCACCTAGGGTGGGAACACAGGCGAGGCGCAGCTGGCGAGGAGCGCGACGTGACGGACCCGGAAGAGGATCGCGAGAAGAGCCACAAGACCGACGACGTGCTCTTCTCCCCGGACGGGGACCCGCACCACACCCCGTCCCAGAACCCACGGCCCGATGAGCACCAGCCCGTCCGGTTCCAGCACGACGGCGAGACGGACACCGTCGTCGACGAGTGACGACGGTGGGGGCGCCTGCGGGCGCCCCCACCGCGGTCGTGCCGCTCAGTCCTCCGCGCGCCAGCGGTAGTACGGCTTGGCCACCGAGTCCTGCGGCCCGCGCCACAGGTCCGGACGGTACGGGCTGATGTACGGGCTGAGATCCTCCATCACCTTGCTGAACGCCGGCTTGTCGTGGTTGTGCCGCGTGGCCTCGGCGAGCGACGCGTCCTGCTCCAGCAGGTGCACGTAGACGTCGTCGATCGCGTACAGCCAGCGGCCGGTGACCCCCAGCTCGGCGGGGAGCGGGCCGGCGTCGGACTCGGCGAAGACGCGCGCCACGTCGGGCTCGGCGCCGGGCTTGATCCGGCCCACGATCACGGTCAGCGTGGTGTCCTCGGGTTCCTTCCCGTCCGGCACCCACCGGTAGAACTCCTTCGCCACCGAGTCGGACGGGTTCGTCCAGTACCTCGGGTACGGCGTCACGTAGGGGGCGATGGCCTCGGCGATCTGCTGGAACGCGGGCAGCCCGCGGGTCTGGCCGGACACCTTCGGGTCCTGCTTGCGTTCGATGACGTGGAGGTAGAGGTCGTGGTGCGACAGCAGGATCCGCCCGATGACGCCGAGGTCCTGCGGCCGGGTGGTTTTGTCGTAGTGGCCGAAGACGTCGCCGACGATTTTCTCGCTGCCGGGGACCATGCGGCAGACGATCACGTTCCGGAAGACCATGGCTGCTCCTTGGGTGGATGGGATGTGGCGGGGGCGTACGAGGACGCGGAGGTGCTAGGCGGAGAAGGTGACCGGAAGTTCCAGCAGGCCCCGGAACGGCGACGCGGCCGGCAGCCGGCGCACCTCGGCGAGCGGCACGGCGAGCCGCAGCCCGGGCAACCGGCGCAGCAGCGCCCCGAGGCCGATCTGCGCCTCCATCCGGGCCAGCGAGACGCCCAGGCAGTAGTGGACGCCGTGACCGAAGCCGAGGTGCGGGCCGCGCACCCGCCGCACGTCCAGCTGATCGGGGTCGGCGAAGTGCGCCGGGTCGTGGTTGGCCGAGTTGATCACCACGCCGACGATCGACCCGCGCGGGATGCACATCCCCTCGTACTCGACGTCCTCGGTGGCGATCCGCGGGCTGGCCACCGGCAACGGGCCGTCGAACCGGAGCAGCTCCTCGATCGCCGCCGGCAGCAGCTGCGGCGTGGTACGCAGCAGTTCGAGCTGCTCGGGATGGGTCAACAAGGCGAGCGTGGCGTTGCCGAGGAAGTCCGCGGTCGTCTGGTGCCCGGCGAACAGCAACAGGAACGTGGTGGTGACCAGTTCCGCCTCGGACAGCGCCCCCTCCCGGTCACAGGAGTCGATCAGCGCGCCGATGATGTCGTCGGCCGGGTGCGCCCGTTTGGCCTGCATGAGGTCGACGAGGTAGTCGTGCAGCTTCAGCTGGGCCTCCTGCACGGCCGCCCGCTCCTCCTGCGGAGGGCGGCGGGAGGACCCGGAGGTGCGGATCACCTGGGTCCAGTCGAGCACCCGCGTGTGGTCGGCCGCGGGGATGCCGAGCAGCTCGCAGATCACCATCATCGGCAGCGGGATCGCGAACTCGTGCATCAACTCGGCCTGACCCTGCGGGACGATCTTGTCGAGCAGGCCGTCCACGATCTGCGCCACCCGCGGCCGCAGCGCCTCGATCCGGCGCGGCGCGAACGCCTGCGAGATGATCCGGCGCAGCCGGGTGTGCTCCGGCGGGTCCGAGTTGAGCATGTTCTTGTTCAGCCCCTCGGAGTTCGGCCCGAAGAGCCGCAGGTAGTGCTGCCCGGGGCCGTAGAGGTCCTTGGACAGCCGCGGGTCGGTCAGCGCGGTCTTGGCGTCGTCGTACCTGGTGATCAGGTACTGGTCGAAGCGGGGCGAGCTGACCGGACACACGGGCCGGTCGGTCCGTAGCCGCGCGAAGCTGGGATACGGGTCGGCGGCGAACTCGTCGGTGTAGAACTCCGACGCGGGTACGGCCTGCTCGGTCATCTCGTCTCCTCAAGCTCGCTGCCTACGCTGTGCAGCACCTGGTAGGTGTGCCGTTGCGCGGATTCGCGCAGCTCACGGATCATGCGCAGGAGCCGGTCCCGGTGCTCGCTGCGGCCGAACGCGTCCAACCGTTCCCGGTCGGCCCAGTCGCTGATGATCAGATAGCTGCGTGGGTCGTCGGCGTCGCGGACCAGGTCCTGGTGCAGGCAGCCGTCCAGCGTGCGGATCGCCTCGGCGGCCGAGAGCCACTCCGCCTCGAAACGGTCCTCGCAGCCCTCCTTGGTCCGCATCGCGAGCACCGTGCGCACCCTGGTCACTTCGCACCGCCGAAGACCAGGTGCAGGTGCTTGCGGAGCGCGTCGGCGTCGATCGGCTGGCTGCGGAACCCGACGTGCCCGTCCGGGCGGATCAGGTACAGGGCGGTGCCGGTGACGCCGTACGTGGCGCGGAACCCGCCGTCGTCGTCGCGGACCACCGGCGGCGCGAGCAGCCGCGGCGCGGGGGCGTCCGGGCTGAGCAGCAGGTACCCGTCGACCTCCCCGGCGCTCTGGCCGCGGACCTCG
This sequence comes from Micromonospora sp. RTBAU3-60, assembly GCF_054963695.1. Classification (NCBI taxonomy): domain Bacteria; kingdom Bacillati; phylum Actinomycetota; class Actinomycetes; order Micromonosporales; family Micromonosporaceae; genus Micromonospora; species Micromonospora sp. RTBAU3-60. The sequence continues at coordinate 119,337 of NZ_JBUEGB010000019.1, forward strand.
GCGTACAGCTTCTCCACCGTGGCCAGCGCCGCGTCGTCGGCGGAGCCGTCCGCGTACACCAGCAGGGTGTGCCGGGTGCCGCGGGTGAGGTCGCGCAGGCGCAGCGGGTGTCCGACGCCCTGCCGGCGCAGGCCGGCGACGTCGGGGGCGCGGTCGCCGGGCCGCGGGCCGGTGCGGAGCGCGTCCGGATCGGTCAGGCACTCGCCGACCAGCGGGCTGTCCGCGTAGCTGAGCAGCATGGACATCTCCTGGAGGAACTGGCGCTTCAGGTCCTCGCGGTCCAGCTCGTCGGTGAACGCCATCCGGACCGCGCGCCCGACGATCTCCTCGCCCTCCGGGCGCCGTTCGGTCTCGTAACTGTCGAGCAGCCCGGGCGCGGCGAGTCCGCGTACCGCCAGGGCCAGCTTCCAGGCCAGGTTCCAGGCGTCCTGGATCCCGGTGTTCATGCCCTGGCCGCCGGCGGGCGGGTGCAGGTGCGCCGCGTCGCCGGCGACGAACACCCGGCCGTCGCGGTAGCGGTCGACGATGCCGTGGCTGATCCGGAACACCGACGACCAGCGCAGGTTCGACGCCCGGGTGCCGGGCGGCGCCAGGTGGTCGAGCGCGGCCTGGACGTCGGCGAGGGTCGGTGCGGCCAGCTCCTCGCTGAACCCGGGCGGGGCGTCCTGGCCGCCGGTCTGGGCGAAGAACCGGGGTGGCGCGAGCGTGGCGATCCGGTACCGGGCCTCGCCGCGCAGCGGGACGCAGACCAGCATTCCGTCCATCCGGCCGTCGGTCTCGTGCAGGAAGCGGAGCAGGTGGCCGTCGGGCATGTCCCAGTCCACGTCGACGTCGCCGAGCATGAACAGCTGCGGGAACCGGCCGAGCCCGCCGGTGAAGGTCAACCCGAGCAGTTCGCGGACCCGGCTGTGCGCGCCGTCGCAGCCGACCAGGTACTTCGCTCGGATCGTCTCCCGGCCGCCGTCGGCGGTCGCGACCGTGGCCAGCACGCCGTCGTCGTCCTGGGTGAACGTGACCAGCTCGGCGCCGCGCTGCGGGCGTACGCCGAGGGTGGCGAGCCGTTCGGTGAGGATCCGCTCGGTCTCGTACTGGGGCAGGCCGAGGTGCGCGTACGGCAGCTCGGGCAGCTCCCAGCTCATCCGGTGGGTCTCCACACCGTTGACGAACACCATGTTGCCGGTCAGCCAGATCCCGGCGTCCATGGCCTCCCGCACGATGCCCTGGTCCTCCCAGAGCTCCATCGTGCGGCAGTGCACGCCGATCGCCTTGTCCGCCTGCCCGGGCGGGGTGGCCAGCTTGTCGATCACCCGGCACTCGATGCCGCGCCGGGCCAGCTCGACGGCGGCGGTCAGCCCGGTGGGTCCCGCCCCGACGACCAGTACGTCCGTTGTCCTGTCCACGTCGGCCTCCCTGCCCGTACTCGGTGCCCATGTGCTCCCGGACTCGGCCGCGACGTGGAAGAGGCGGCGCCGGAAGTCGAGAAGGAACGGTGCGATCGGTCCGGCCTCCTGCTCGGCGTGTGCCGGGTCGCCGATCCAGCGGTAGAACTCGGCTTCGCTGTTCCATTCAGCGAAGATGTGAAAGACGTCCGAGTCGGGCTCGCGCAGCAGGTCCTCGCGCACGTACCCGGGTATCCCGGCCATCCGGGTGAGGACTTCGGCGTACCCGCGCTCGAACTCGGCGAGCCGGGCGGCCGGCACGATGACCTCGACGTCCACGAAGATCGCCGAGCCCGTGCCGTCGGGGTCGCGCATCACCCGGTAGCTGCCCGGTCCGGGCGGCTCGACCAGCGGGCGGACGGCGCCGGCGAAGCGCGCGGCGACGCCCCCGTTCTCGTAGTCGTGCAGGGCCGACTCGTCGGCCCACTCGGTGACGACGACGAACACGCGCGGGTCGGTGGCGTCGAGCAGCAGTTCCTGCCGGAGGTTGCCGGCCAGGCCGGCGATCCGCCCGGCGGCCGTGCGCCACGCCGCCGTCACGGCGGCTTCGCACCCCGGACGCGCGCGCATCCGGACCATCGTTCTGATCATGAGGTCTCCTTCGACGGCCTACGCGGGAGACGGTGGACCTGTCGAGGCCGGCGGGCCCGGACCACCACGACGTCGTCCTGCGCACCCTGCCGGAGTTCGCGTCAACCGGCCGTCACCGGTCGGCGGCGGGAAGTCCGCGACCGGTGACGCCGTGGGGACGGCCCGTCGGGTGGCGGCGGCAGCGTCGGGGACCGACGAGCTAACCGTCCAGTCCGGTACGCAGGACCATGTCCGGGGACCAGCTGAACTGGTATCGGGGGTTGGCGACCGCCTTGGCGAAGGCCGCCGCCGAGGCCGGAGAGCTCACGACGCGCCAGTCCAGTTCCTTGTCCACCTCGAACCAGATGAGGCCGATGATGTCCTTGTGCCGGGGCAGCACCTGGAAGGCCTGCCTGATCCACTCGGCCTTGCGCTTGTGGCCGTCCGAGGCGCCGGTCTCGGTGATGACCATCGGCTTCCTGGTGAAGGCGCGGATCTCCGTGATGGTGGGGTTGAAGATCGCGTCGAAGGAGCGGTAGCGGGAGAAGGCGCCGGTGCCGTAGTAGCCGGTGGCGCCCACCCAGTCGACGTAGTCGTCGCCCGGGTAGACCTCGGAGAGTTTCACGGTCGACCTGCTCCATCGGGCGTTCGGGCTCCACACCCAGATGACGTCGGTGGCTCCGACGGCCTGGAACAGGTCATGCACGTGGCGCCACGCCTTGACGTAGTCGCCCGGCCGGTTGCCGTTGGCCTTCGCGCACCACGGGTACCAGTCGCCGTTCATCTCGTGCGCGAACCGGATGGCCACCGGGTAGCCGAGGGACTTGATGCCTTCCGCCCAGGAGCGCAGGTAGGGATCGAAGTCCCCGCGCGCGATGCGGGACAGGCGGTAGGCCGGCTGGTTGGACCGGATCTTGTCGATCTGGCGGGCGGGCAACCGCTTCCGGCGGGCCGTTTCGTCCAACCGGTAGTCCCAGGGCTCCCAGCCCAGCATCGGCAGCATGCCCCGGTCCTTGATCCGGTCGAAGGGCGCCCGGTCGAACGTGTCGGCCGCCCACCCGGAGCTGAAGAGCATCACCTGCGGCTGGTGTTTCGCGGCCGTCGTGAAGGTGTCCAGCGAGGTGAAGTCGTACGGGCCCTTCTGGGTGAAGGCCCCGATGAACGCCTTTCCCGCCGGCGGGAAGATCTCCACCGCCGGTCGGGGCGGCTCGATCGGTGGATCCGTCGCCACCGCATTGGCTTCGGCGGTCACCACCGAGTCCCGCTGTTCGGTCTTCGCAAGCCGGTCGGACGTGGGCTCGTCCCGGGTTCCGGACGTCGTGGCCGGCGCGACGGCGAAGGCGTAGGTCAGCAACAACGTGCCGATCAACACCGTCACGACCCGTGGAGCGGTCAGCCTTACCATGGCACTTCCCCGTTCTCGGTGCTGCGCACGTCTAGTTGTCGACCGTGGTACGCGGGAGCGAGTCCGGCGACCAGGCGAACTGGTAGCGAGGGTCCGCGACCGCGTCGGCAAACGCCTTCGCCACGGCCGGGGAACTGGCGACCCGCCAGTCGAGTTCCTTGTTCACCTCGAACCAGACGAGGCCGATGATGTCCTTGTACCGGGGCAGCGCCTGGAAGGCGTCTTTGATCCACTCGGCCTTGCGCCCGGTCGCGTCGGTGGCACCGGTCTCGGTGATGACCATCGGCTTCCGGCTGAACGCGCGGATCTCGCTGATGGTAGGGCCGAAGATCGCGTCGAAGGACCGGTAGTCCGTGAAGACCCCCGTGCCGTAGTAGCCGGTGGCGCCCACCCAGTCGACGTAGTCGTCGCCCGGGTAGACGTCGGACAGTTTCACGGTGGACTTGTCCCATCGGGCGTTCGGGCTCCAGACCCAGATGACGTTGGTGGCTCCGACGGCCCGGAACAGGTCATGCACGTGGCGCCACGCCTGGACGTACTCGCCGGGCCGGTTGCCGTTGGTCGCCTCGGACCACGGGTACCAGTCGCCGTTCATCTCGTGGGCGAACCGGATGGCCACCGGGTAGCCGAGGGACCTGATCCCTTCCGCCCAGGAGCGCAGGTAGGGATCGAAGTCCCCGCTCGTGATGCGGGACAGGCGGTAGGTCGGCTGGTTGGACCGGATCTTGTCGATCTCGCGGGAGGGCAGGTTCTTCTCGCGGGCCGCCTGGTCCACCAGGTAGTCCCAAGGTTCCCAGCCCAGCATCGGCAGCAAGCCGCGCTCACTGATCCGGTCGAAGAGCGTCCGGTCGAACGTGTCGGCCGCCCACCCGGAGCTGAAGAGCATCACCTGCGGCTCGTGCTTAGCGGCCGCCGCGAACATGTTCGTCGCGGTGAAGTCGTGCGGGCCCTTCTCGGTCATCAGCCCGATGAACGCCTTGCCGGGCGGCGGGAAGAGTTCCGCAGCCGGGCGCGGCGGCGGGACCGGTGTGTCCGTCGCCATTGCCTTGGCCTCGGCGGGCGCCGGCCTACCCGGCTCGGCCCGCACCAGCCGGCCGGCCGGGCCGTCCTCCCGGCCGCCGGACGCGGTGGTCGGTGCGATGGCGAACGCGTACGTCAGCAGCAACGCGCCGATCAGCACCATCAGCACCCGCGGAAGACTCAACCTCATCATCGGCGAATCCCAGACATCTAATCCTCCAGTTTCGTGCGCGGAAGCATGTCCGGCGACCAGGTGAACTGGTAGCGAGGGTCGGCGACCGCCGTGGCGAAGGCATTCGCCACGGCCGGTGAGCTGACGATGCGCCAGTCCAGTTCCTTCTCCTTGTTCACCTCGAACCAGATGACACCGATGATGTCCGGGTAGCTCGGCAGGGCCCGGAAGGTTTCCGTGATCCACTCGGCCTTACGCCCGTTGGCGTCGGAGGCACCGGTCTCGGTGATGACCAGCGGCTTGCTGCTGAAGGCCCGGATCTCCTCGATGCTCTGCTTGAAGATCGTGTCGAAGGACCGGTACTCCGAGGTGAACACCGTGCTGTAGTAGCCCGAGAGGCCCACCCAGTCGACATACGAATCGCCCGGATAGAACGTGCCGATCTTCTGCGTCGAGTCGTCCCACCTGTTGTTCGGGCTCCACACCCAGGTGACGTTGGTGGCCCCGACGGACCGGAACAGGTCATGTACGTGCCGCCACGCCTTGACGTAGTCACCCGGCTGGTTGCCGTTGACCGACTCGCACCACGGATACCAGTAGCCGTTCATCTCGTGGGCGAACCGGATGGCCACCGGGTAGCCGAGCGACTTGATCCCTTCCGCCCAGGACCGCAGGTAGCCGTCGAAGTCCCCCCGCGCGATGTTGGCCAACCGGTACTGGGCCTGCTCATTGCGTGCCCGGTCGATCTCCTCGGCGGACAGCCCCTTCCTGATGGCCGCTTCGCCCAACCGGTAGTCCCAGGGCTCCCAGCCCAGCATCGGCAGCATGCCCCGGTTCTTGATCTGGTCGAACAGCGTCCGGTCGAACGTGTCGGCCGCCCACCCGGAGCTGAAGAGCATCACCTGCGGCTGGTGCTTAGCGGCCGCCGCGAACATGTTCGTCGCGGTGAAGTCGTGCGGGCCCTTCTCGGTCATCACTCCGATGAACGCCTTGCCGGGCGGCGGGAAGAGTTGCCGAGCCGAGGGCGACCCGGCGGGTTGGGCGACTCCGGCCGGCAGCCCTCGGCCCGGTTCGGTCTTCGTCGCCCGTCCGGACGGGGCATCCTGTCCGCTGCGGGAGGTGGTGGCGAGCGCCGAAGCGGAGGCGTAGGTCAGCAGCGCGCCGATCAACACCATCAGCACCCGCGGCCCGGTCAGCCTCCTCACTGCAGCACCCCCTCAGCCGCCACCCGTGACTTCGGCGGGTGGCGCTCCTCGCCGTCAGCCGCGCGAGCGGCAGGCTCGGCGGGCTCGGCGGGCTTGGCGGGCTCGGCCGTCTCGTCGGGCTGCTCACGGTTGGCCCGGATGTTCGACACGAGCGCGATCAGTGGCGGGACGAGCCCGGTCAGGAGGGTCAGCACCGGCCACACCCGCAGCAGGGGGAAGCTGTTGTCGAGCAGGAAACTCGCGCCGAGCAGGCCGGCGGCGCAGGCTGCCCAGCACAGGTGCAGGCGGAAGGTGCCGAGCGACTCGGTGGTGCGCAGCTTCCCCTTGGCCGTCACCACAAACCCGAGCTTGCGCCGCAGCAGCGCGCCGACGGCCGCGGCCACGTAGACGGGCCCGGCGAACAGCGCCAGGGCCATGCCGACCATGCCGATCTCCTCCCGCTCGTGGGGCGCGATGTTGAAGCGGCGGAGCCAGAGCCACAGCACGAACCAGGTGACGATGCTCGAACCCCACAGCACCGACCACACGGCGGCGTCGACCTTGGTGGAGCTCACCCCGGTGAGCAGGTAGAGGGCCGTGGCGAGGTTGCCCAGCAGCAGGCTGACCGCCACGCTCGGGTAGTAGAACTGGAGCAGGCGGTACTGCCAGCGCCGCCGCGCGCCCAGCTCGCGGGGCGCGCGCAGCTCCGGGCGTACCAGGATCTCGCAGATGCCGGCCGCCCAGCGCTTCTGCTGGTTGAAGTAGTCCGCCCACGACGTCGGGCCCTCCCCGAGGGCCACCACGTCCGGCGTGTAGACGCCCTTCCACTGGTTGCCCGTCTCCGGGTTCACGGCCGAGTGGATCCGGATGCTGGTCAGGTGGTCCTCGATGATCGAGTCCTGGTAGCCGCCGATGGTCCGCCACGCCGCCGGCCGGTAGAGATGGCCGGTGCCGGTGAGCAGCGGGGCGTCCAGGCCGTTCCCGCCCCGCGCGATCAGGCCGTTGTAGAGGTACTGCTGCACCGAGGCGCCGTGCGCGACGAAGTTCTGGTGCATGTTGCCGTAGACCTGCGGCGTGACCACGAAGGCGACGTCCGGGTCGCGGAAGTATCCGAGCGTGCGTTCCAGGAAGTTCGGCAGCGGCACGTGGTCCGGGTCGACGTTGGCGACCACGTCGTACCGGTGCTCGTGTTCGGCCCGCCAGGCGTTGTGGTTGCCCGACTTCGTCCTGGCGCGGAACTCACCGCTCGGCTGGTTGTACTCGGGGCGGCCCTTGCGGCTGAAGTGGTGCACGCCGAGCCGCGCGGCCATCTCCCGCACCGCCGGATCGTCGCCCTCGTCGAGGATCCAGACGTCCACCTGGCCGCAGTACACCAGCTGGCGCAGCCGCCCCAGGGTGCGCTCGACCACGTCGATCGGCTCCTTGCTGGGCACGATGGTGGTGAGCAACGCCACCCGCAGGCCGACCGGCGGGTCGACCGGGACCGGGTCCTTGGCGTAGTAGGCGAACACCCAGACGACCACGTTCTGCGCGAGGCGGATCAGCTCGACCCCGACGACCACGCAGAAGCCGAGCCGGGCCGCCACCGTCTGCCAGCCGCCGAGCCCGAGCACGCCCGATCCGGGTACGTGCTGAGGCAGCAGCAGCCACCCGATGAGCACCAGCCCGGCCGCGCTGTTGACCAGGACGAGCAGCGTCAGGATCAGCCGGGCCGCGGGCGAGGCGACAGGGCGGAACTCGACCGGGGCCCGTGGGTGCCGCGGGGCGACCAGCGGTCCCGCCACCGCCCCGCACTTCGCGTACGCGAGGCGCGCCTTGATGTTCAGCAGGCGACGGTCGGGGCGCTGGCCGGATGACGGCTGAGCCGAGGCGACCGGCGCACGCCTGCCGCCGGGAGTCCCCTCCCCCGCAGCTTCAGACAGACGGGTATCGACAGCGACGCCCACGGTTTCCCCCAAGGGTTCGACTTGCTCGCCACGAACTCGGCGCTGACCGGTCGTGCGCGGCTGATACGGATGGACAGTTCGCAATACGGGTACGGTCAACGGGCTCCGGCGCTCCCCGCCGGCACGGCCACGGTCAGAGATCGGTCCGCTCGTTCACCAGCAGGGCCAGCGTCAGCCCCGTCGGTCGCCAGACCTGCGCCACCTGATATCTGGTGCGCAGCAGCTGTTCCGTCGCCCCGCCGATGCCCTGCACCGGGTCCGTGCGGGCACCGAGCCGGATCACCCACAGCCGCCGCGTGCCGCGCAGGCACCCGGCCACGTCGGTGCACCGGGCGGCCGACTGCCGGCCGTCGACGCGCTGCGGACCGAGCACGTCTCGCGGCCGGCGGTCGGCGGGCAGGTAGTGCGCCACCAGGTTCCGGCCGACCCGCCCGTCGCCGGGGTCCGCGGCGCTGTAGACGACACCGTCGTTGGCCTGCAGGCGGTGTTCGATGACCGCCGCGAGCCGGCGGCTGGCCTGCTGGTGTCCGTCCGGTTCCCGCAGGGCCAGCTGGGCCGGCGCGCCGATCACGGCGATCGCCGCCAGCACGCCGGCGGCCCAGCCCAGCCGGGCCCGGGACAGGGCGGCCGCGCCGAGAATCGCCCACGCCGGCAGCGTGAAGAGCAGGTACTGGGGCAGCCAGATCGGCGCCACCTGGGCGATCAGCAGCAGCGCCAGCGGGGGCACCACCGCCCAGGCGGTGCAGAGGGCGGCGGAGTAGCGCAGCGGGAGGCTGAACAGCGCCAACACGAGCAGCACGGCGCCCAGTGCGGCGACGCCGAACAATTCGCGGGGCGCCGCGGCCAGCATCGGCAGGCTCGGGTGCGCGCTCCGCGCGAGTTGCACGCCGTGCGGCGCGGCGAGCCAGAGCAGCCCGGCCGCGGGCAGCGCGCCCACCGCCGCGGCGGCCAGCCACCGGAGCGTCCGCCCGCGCCGGAAGGCGAACACGGCCCAGCCGTGGCCGGCGAGCAGCAGCAGCGCGACCACGTTGCACAGCCCCAGCAGCACCACCGCGCCGGCGTAGCGCGCGAAGCGCCAGAACCAGGGTCCGTCGATCGCCGACAGCAGGAGCCAGGTGGCGAGCACCGCGGCGAGCATGGTCAGGGCGTACGGCTGGGCCTCCTGCGCGTACCGCGTCGAGGTCGGCAGCAGCGCGAAGATCACCCCAGCCAGGACCCCGGTGGCCGGTGCGAACATCCGGGCCGCGAGTACGCCGACCAGCGCCGCCGCCCCGGTCATGGCCAGCATGGAGGGCGCGCGCAGGGCGAGGTCGGAGGTGCCGAAGGCCTCCGCCCACGCGCGCATCAGCAGGTGGTAGGGCGCTGCACTGGCGTCGCCCGAGTGGAGCATCGACCAGTTGTCCCGCCAGGACGACCTGGCCGCGGCCCAGGTCGCGAGCTCTTCCGTCCGGAGTCCGGGGGCGCCGGCGCCGACGACGCTCAGCGCGCCCATCAGCAGCGCCGGGACCAGCCACGCGACGCTACGCCGCCGCGCGGTGCCGGCCGCCGGGCGACCGGGGGCGGAGGCGGGGGCGCCACGGCCTTCCCCCCAGGGGTCCTCGACGCTGACCTCGGCTGACGCGAGCCGGGGCAGCACCATCGTGTCCGCGTCCTTCATCGTGTCTCACGCATCTCCGTGGATTCCGGCGGTCGAAGCCCAGGCCGCCCGAGAGGGCGGCGTCAGGCAGGTGTCCGCGTGGTGCGCGGATGGAGCAGCGCGACCCGCGCCAGGGGTCCTGGGGCCGGGGCGGCAACTCGCTTCGGAGCTTATTGAGCAAACCTCAGCAGCAGGGACCGAACTTCCTCAAAAGCGGCGAAAGTGGCATACCCGGACGGAGGTGGCAAAACATGCGATGATTGACGCGCGGAGGGGCGGGCTCCCCGGGCCCCGGTCGCTACCGTCCGGGCCTCGCCCGCATCACGGTTGGGCGTAACCGGTCGACAACGGCAGGGAACGATAGCCGGATCAGGCCGGTCTGGTCGATCGGGCGGCTGGTCAGTGCCGGGGGCGGGCCATCGGGGCGAGGCCGAGATCGGCGAGCGCGGCCGCGCCGCGGGCGGCATGGTCGCCGCCGGCGAGCACCATGGTCCGCGCCAACTGGTAGCGGCAACCGGCGGCGGCGAATGCGTCTGCCGTGGCGAGCAACCGCTCCTGGTCGTTGTCGAGCAGCGCTTCGGCCCGCTCCACAATGGCACTGGCGACCGGGTTGCCGGCCACGACGGTCCGGGCCTCGGCGAGGCGGCCGCCGGCGTCAGGGCCCCCGGCGAGCACGGTGGCTTCGGCGCGCAGCGCCACATACCAGTGGAGCCAGATCCAGGTGACCCATTTCCACACCTCACCGGGCTCGGGCGCCATCCGTTCCAACGCCTCCCGTGCCTGCCCATGATGGAGCAGAAGCATCGCGTCGAAGACGGCGCCGTAGCCGTGGGCATGCCCCGGCGGGGTGCCGAGCCGACTCAGGACCGCGTTCCAGACGAGGCGGGCGTCGTGGTCGTCGCGTAGGCCGTGGATCATCGCCACACCGGCCACCGGCCGAGCGAGGACCGAGCTGGCGGGGCTGCCGGCCCGCTGCCACGCTTCGAGGAACCGGGCGCTGCCGGTGAGTACCTCGTCGACGTTGCCCGCGAACGCGTCGACCACCAACAGCCAGCTCGTGGCACGATGTCCCACCTCCGCCAGCAACGGATGATCCGCGAGTTGCCGTGCCCACCGGCGGGCGCCGGGCAGGTCCCCCGCGCCGAGGCTGGCCTCGGCGGCCGCGGCGAGCGCATCGACCAGCTCGTGGGTTCTGGCCGGAGAATCCGGCGTTGCCGAGAGCAGCGCGATCCGGCGCCGCGTCGTGGCCGCGGCGGCGAACGTGTCACCGGCCCAGCTCTGGGCGCCGAGCAGCGCATCGAGCGCGGCGGACTCGGCGAGCGGGTCGCCCGTGCGGTGAGCGAGTTCGACCGCCCGTTCGGCGCGCGCGGTCGTCTCCGGTACGGCGTTGTCGGGTGGGCCCTGCGGGGCACCGAACGCGTCGCTGAGCACCCCGGCCTCGGCCAGCGCCACCGCGGCCTGGGCGGCCGGGTCATCGCCGGCCAACTCCTGGGCCTCTTTGACGAGCGCGATCGCCTCCTCCGGCGGAGGGATCCGTTCGAACTTGCTCCAGTACCGGTACGCGTTGGTGGCGGCGGTCGCCAGGTCGCAGGCGGCACCGGCGGGGTCACCGGACCGGCGGGCGGCGTCCGCGGCCGCGCGGTGGAAGCGGTACATGTCATCACCGCGCATCCGGCATCCGGCCACCGCCGCGGCGTGCCGGAGCATCGATGCGGAGGCGGCCGGGTCGTCCGCGAGCGCGGCCGCCTGCTCGTAGCGATGCTGGGACTCGCCGATGAGCTTGCGGGTGAAGGCCAGCTCCGCCAGGGACCGGGCGAGGCGGTACGCGTCCGCCCGCTGCTCCGGCCGGTCGGCCGCCCATACCAGGGCGGCACGGAGGTCGTCCGCCACCGGGTCGAACCGGGCCCGCCAGTCCTCTCGTCCCGCTGCCAGGTCGACGGCCTCGGCCAGGCACCAGCGAACGTGCCGGGATCGGGCGTCGACCAGCTCACCGGCCTCGGCGAGCCGCTCCATCCCGTACTGGCGGATGGTCTCTAGCGCCCGGTACTCGGTCCCGCGCGGGGACGCCGTCACCACCAGCAGGCTCTGCTCGGCGAGCCGGGCGAGTCCGTCGGCGACAACGCCCGCCTCGGATCCGGCCACCTCCGCGGCCGCCTCGACGGTGAACGGCGCCACGAACACCGACACCCGACGCAGGAGCGCCCGATCGGCCGGCTCCAGCAGGGCGTGGCTCCAGTCCAGCGCGGTTCGCACCGAGCGGTGCCGGTCGTCGGCTCGGGAGCCACCGGCGAGCATCCGGAGCGGGTCGGACAGGCCGGCGGTGAGGCCGTCGAGTCCGAGTGTGGGCCACCGGGCGGCGGCCAGCTCGATCGCCAGCGCCACGCCATCCAGCCGCGTACAGATCGAGGCGATGTTGTCGCGCAGGGCAGGATCCGGGGGCCGGCCGACCGCCGCCGCCCGGTCCAGGAACAACGCGACCGCGTCCGACTCCCCGTCGCCAGCCAGCGACAGCGGCGGGACCGGGTACACCCGTTCGAACGGCACCATCAGCCGGGCCCGGCTGGTCGCCAGCACCGTCAGTCGAGGGCACGCCGCGAGCAGCCGCTCGAGAAATGGCGCCACCCCGTCCCGTACCTGCTCGCAGTTGTCCAGCACCAGCAGGGCGTGCCGGTCGGCCAGCGCGGCGACCACCGACTCGGCCATGCCCCGGCCGGGCTGCTCGCCGAGGCCGAGCGCGCCGGCGACTGCGGCCGCAACCATGCCCGGGTCGGTGGTCGGGACCAGATCGACGGACCACACCCCGTCGGGGTACTCGCCGGCTGCCTCCGTGGCCACCGTCAGCGCGAGCCGGGTCTTGCCCACTCCACCGTGACCGACCGCGGTCACCTGCCGGTGCGTCTTGATCATCTCGGTCAGCTCGGCCCGCTCCCGCAGCCTGCCGATGAACGAGGTCAGCGGCGCCGGCAGGATCGGTGCGGGGTGTGACCGGTCGGCGCGAACCAACTCGGACGCGCGCTCGGCGAGCGCCCGCCGATCCGCCACCTCCAGCTTGCGCAGCAGCGAGGAGACGTGGCTCTCCACGGTACGCACCGAGATGAACAGCCGCGCCGCGATCTCGGCGTTGCTGAGACGCTCCCCCACCAGCGCCAGCACCTCGGCTTCCCGCGCCGAGATGTCCACCGTCGTCGCCACGGCCCCATTCTCCCGTAGGCCCTCCGTGCTTCTGTCCGTGGGCGGTTCCGTGGTCGCCACGGATGCGGGTCGGACGCGCCGGAGGAAATGCTGTGAGCGCTTCCCGATCGGGTTGAGCCCGACAATCCCGTCACACCGGGTCGAGGTGACCCACGGCTTCAAGGAGTGATCATGACCGACTCTGCTATCCAGGGAATCAAGACCGTGCTGCATCCCGTGTCCGACCTGGCAAAGGCCAAGGCGGTGTACGCCGCCCTGCTCGGCGTACCCCCGCAGACCGACGAGTCCTACTACGTCGGCTTCGAGGTCGCGGGCCAGCACATCGGGCTGGTGCCGGGCGGTGGACCGCAGGGCATGACCTCACCGGTGGCCTACTGGCATGTGCCGGACCTCGAGGCGAAGCTGGCCGAGGTCGCCGCGGCGGGTGCCACCGTGCAGGAGCCCACGCGCGACGTCGGTGGTGGCCGCCTGGTGGCCACCGTCGCCGACCTCGACGGCAACGTCCTCGGGCTGCTTCAGGACCGGTGAGTGCCGGCCCCGATCCCGCGCTCAGCGTCCTCGCGACCCCGGGCATCGGCTCACCGACGACCACCTGAACGTCCCCACCCGGCAGGTCGCCGGGCCTGGGTTGCTCATTGTCAGAGGAGTTCCCAATGAACTGGAACAAGTGGGTTCGGCAGACCCACCGCTGGCTGGCCATCGCCTTCACGGTGACCGTCATCGTCACCTTCGTCGCCCTGGCACAGGAGGAGCCGTTGGTCTGGGTGTCCTATGTGCCGCTGCTCCCGCTCGCCTTGCTCCTGCTCACCGGTCTGTACCTGTTCGTGCTGCCGTACGCCATCAGGCGGCGTAGCAGGCGAAGCATCGCTCGCGCGAAATGACCGCGGCGTCGACGGGCCACCCGGCAACTCGCGAGGCCAACCAGTCCTACCGCGAGGTGCTGCGCAACCGCCGGGTGGCCGGCCTCCTGCTGGGTGATCTGCTCGCCAACGTCGGTACCGGCATGATCCTCGTAGCCATGCCCGTGCAGACGCTCGCCATCCACGGCAACGTCCCGAAGGCCATCGCTGTCGGCATGGTCGAGGCGGCCCCGTTCGTCCTGTCCACCGCCCTGGCGCTGGCCATCGGGCTGGGGCGAGTGCGGATACCGCCGCGTACGCTCTTGGTCGCCGACTGCCTGCTGCGTTCACTGACCTTCGCGTGCCTCGGCCTCCTTGCGTTGACCGACCACCTCACGCTTCCTGTTCTCCTCGTCGGGTTGTTCCTGGGCGCGGCCTTCCGGATGGCCGGATCAAGCAGTCGGCGTCTACTGGCCACGTCGATGGTGGACGACACGGGTCGGTTCGCCGTCAATGGTCTGCTCGGCCTCAACGCCACGTTCGCGCTGTACATCGTGGGCCCGGTCCTCGGTGGCGTGATCGTCGCGTCCACGAGCCCTGCCGTCGCCCTCTTCTTCGACGCCAGCGGCGCGCTGATCCTGCTGGCCGCCGTCGTCACCTCGGTCCCCCGAGTCCTTCGGGAGCAGGCAGCGACCCGACATCCACCCTCTGGTGAGTCGGGCTGGCGGATTCTGCGTCGACGTCCGGTGGCCGCCCGTCTGCTGGTCGTCGAGTTCTTCTTCAACTTCCTCTACATGCCGACCGAGATCGCCCTACCGCTCTTCGTACGCGGGACGCTGGACGTGGACGCAACCGGCCTCGGCCTCATGTGGGGCGCGTTGGGCGTTGGCGCGTTCGTCGGTGCCGCGCTGGTAAACCAGATGCGGAACCTTCCGCAACGTCATCTCCTCATCGCGATCATCGCGTTGTGGGCCTTTTGTCCGATCGCGCTGGCTTCTGCCGGAAGCCTGACCGTCGCGATGATCGTGTTCGGACTTGGCGGCTTGGTGTGGGCGCCGTTCACGCCCATCGCCTACAGCTTCCTGCAGTCCGGCGTTGCGGCCGACGAACAGCAGCAGGTGGTAACGCTCTGGACGACCGGCTCAATGGTGGCCGCCCCGCTCGGCCTGATGATCGGCGGTCCCCTTGTCGAACTGGCCGGAGCTGGCGGTGGGTTGGTGTTGTCCGGCGGGCTGACCCTGCTGCTGGTCCCGATCGCGGCCTTCGCCGTTCTGCGACGGCCCCCAGACCTGCACGCCGTCCGTGGCTGACCAGGATGATCATGTTGGCTGTTGCCGAAGGCGCAGGTCAGGGCTAGCCTTCTGAACATGTTTGGACAGGTGCTCAAGCTGAAGCACGAGCGGGTCGTCGAGCAGCTCGCCCGGGAGATCCGAGGTGGCCGGCTCGCCCGTGGCGCCCAACTGCCCGGCGAGCACGCGCTCGCGACCCGGTTCGATGTGAGCCGGAACACCGTCCGTCAGGCCCTCACCGAGCTCAGCCGCAGAGGGCTGATCGAGACCCGCTCCGGCAAGGGTTCGTTCGTGACCTTCGACGGCCGGACGATCGACGACCGGCTGGGCTGGTCCCGGGCCCTGGCGGAACAGGGCGTCCCGACAACCGTACGCGTCCTGCGCCTCGAGCTGGTCCACGAGCCCGAGCTGGCGGAGCGGTTCGACCTGCCGTCCGCCGAATGCGTCGCGGTCGACCGGCTCCGGTCGCTCGACGGAGGCGCGGCGATCTCGATCGAGCGGAGCCGGATCCCGGCCGTCGGCCCGTTGCGCGAGCTACCCGAGCAGGGCCTCACCGGGTCCCTGTACACGGCGCTGCACTCGGCCGGCCTCGTGCCGACGCAGGGCGAGGAGTGGGTGGAGCTCGCCGAGGTCACGCAGTCGGACGCACAGCTGCTCGACTGCACCGCCGGCAAGCTTTTTCTGCGCACCCGCCGGCTGAGCCGGGACGCGCGCGGTGAATTCGTCGAGCACGTGGAGAGCCTGCTGGACCCGGCCCGGTTCCGCCTGCACCTGCGCTTCGGGGAGGCGCCGGAATGAGTGCCCCGACTCCGGCCCGGTCCGCGACGATCGAATCGCGGGCGGTCGCGGCCCTGAGCGGGCTCGCCGTCGGCGACGCGCTCGGCATGCCGACCCAGTCCATGCCACGAGAGCGGATCCTCGCCCGCTACGGCCGGTTGACCGGTTTCGAGCCGGGGCCGGCGGACCAGCCGATCGCGCCCGGGATGCCGGCCGGGTCGGTGACGGACGACACCGAGCAGGCGCTGCTGCTCGCGCGGCTTCTGCTCGACGGCCGGGGCCGCGTCGACGGCCACCGTCTCGCCCGCGAGCTGCTCGCGTGGGAGGACGACATGCGCCGGCGCGGCTCACTGGACCTGCTCGGCCCGTCGACCCGGGCCGCGGTCGCCGCCGTGGCCGCCGGCCGCCCGCTCGAGGAAGCCGGCCGGTTCGGGACGACCAACGGGGCGGCGATGCGGATCGCCCCGGTCGGGGTCGCCGTACCCGCGACCGACTTGGACCGGCTCGTCGACCGGGTCGTCGAGGCGAGCTGGGTCACCCACAACACCGGCGTTGCCCTGGCCGGCGCCGCCGCCGTCGCCGCCGCGGTCAGCGCCGGTCTGGACGGCGCGGACACCGCGACCGCGACCGCGACCGCCGTACGGGCGGCGCAGCTCGCCGCGGGGCGGGGCAACTGGGTCGCGGCGGCGGACATCCCGGCCCGGATCGCCTGGGCCACCGACCTGGTCGCGGGACGGACGCCGGAGGCGGCGGCCGATCTGATCTACCGCCTGGTCGGGACGAGTGTGGCAACCCAGGAGTCCGTTCCGGCGGCCTTCGCGGTGCTCGCCGTGCACCCCGACGACCCGTGGCAGGCCTGCCTGCTGGCCGCGGGTCTCGGCGGCGACACCGACACGATCGCCGCCATGGTCGGCGCCATCGCCGGCGCCGGCCACGGTGTCGCGTCCTTTCCGGACACCGCGCTGGAAACGATCGAGAAAACCAACCACCTCCCATTGGCAGAACTGGCGACACGCCTGCTCGCCCTCCGTCAGCCCCGCTGACGCCGGAACGCAGGGAAAGGCAGGACGACGATGTCCACGACGGAACTGGCCGGCACGAGCCCGGCCGACACCAACCGGGTCGGTGCCATCGAGACCAGAGGCATCGAACCGGTGCCCCCCGCCGAGCGTACGGGCCGTCCGGGCCAGCTCTTCTGGGTCTGGTTCGCGGCCAACATCTCCATCCTGGGACTGCCGCTCGGTGCCACCCTGGTCGCGCTGCGCGGCATGAACATCTGGCAGGCGCTGCTGGTGGCCGCGATCGGCTCCTTCGGCTCCTTCGCCCTGGTCGGCTTGATCAGCGTGGCCGGGAAGTGGGGCGGCGCGCCCAGCATGACGCTGTCCCGCGCGGTCTTCGGACCCCGCGGCAACCACGGGCCGACGGTGGTGTCGTGGCTGTCCCGGGTCGGCTGGGAGACGGTCAACACGACGACCGCCGCGTACGCGCTGCTGGCGCTGCTGAACATCGCGTTCGGGCTCAAGGCGAACCCGGTGCTGACGGTAATCTGCCTGCTGGCCTTCGTGGCGCTCACCCTGGTCGTCTCGGGCCTGGGGCACGCCACGCTGGTGTGGATCCAGCAGTGGGCGACGTACGTCTTCGGCGCGTTGAACGTCGTGGTCGCCGCGTTCCTGATCACGCGGGTGAACTGGCAGGCCGTGCTCGACGCCCCGGCCGCCCCGCTGAGCGTCGTCATCGCCGGGATCGGCGTGATCGCCGCCGGCACCGGCATCGGCTGGGCGAACGCCGGTGCCGACATGGCCCGCTACCAGCACCGGAACGTTTCGGGCGGGCGGATCGTCGCGGCCGCCTCGGCCGGCGCCGGAATCCCGCTGTTCCTGCTCATCGGGTTGGGTGGGCTGCTCTCGGCCGGCGACGGCCACCTGGCCTCCGCCAGCGACCCCGTGTCGGCGATCCAGGTGATGCTTCCGTCCTGGATGGCGGTGCCGTACCTGCTCGCGGCGTTCGGCGGTCTGCTGCTCTCCAACAACCTCTCGGTCTACTCCGCGGGCCTGACCATGATCACCCTCGGCATCCGGACCCGCCGGGTGGTGGCCGTGGGCCTGGACATCGTGCTCACGCTGGCCGGTGGGATCTACTTCATGCTGATCGCCGGCAACTTCTACGGACCGTTCATCACCTTCATCTCGCTGCTCGCGGTGCCGATCACCGCGTGGGTCGCGGTGTTCCTGGCCGACATGCTCCTGCGGCGCGAGTACGACCCACGCGGACTGATGGACACCACCCGTACCAGCGTCTACTGGTACCAGGGCGGCATCCGCTGGGCGGCCCTGCTGCCGTGGCTGGCCGGTACCGTCTTCGGTCTGCTCTTCACCACGGCCTCGACCTCGCCGGACGACGTCTGGTTCAGCGGTCCGCTCGCGAACTCCTGGCTGGGCACGAACGGCCTCGGTTGGGTCGCGGCCTTCCTCGTCGCCGGTGCCCTGTACCTGCTGCTCGCCGTGGCGGGCGCCCGGCGCGGGGGCGAGGCGGGGCGGCTCGGCTCCGCCCGGCCGGCGGGGAACGCGCCGGCCGGCGACCGGACCGCCGCGGAGGCACGGCCGTGACCGCGCGGCCGGCACGGCTGGTGCACACCGGCAACGTCGTCATCGACGTGGTGATGTACCTGCCGCGGCTGCCGGAGGTCGGCGGGGACGTGCTCGCCTCCGGCAGCCGGATCACCGCCGGGGGCGGGCTCAACGCCATGGTGAGCGCCGCACGCCAGGGCCTGCCCGTGGCGTACGCCGGGATGCACGGCAGCGGACCGTTCGCCGACCTGGCCCGCGAGCAGCTGGCCCAGGCCGGCGTCGAGCTCGTGCAGCCGCCGCTACCGGAGGTCGACACCGGGTTCAGCGTCGCGCTGATCGACCCGGCCGGGGAGCGCACGTTCGCCACCAGCGTCGGCGCGGAGGCCCGGCTCGGGTCGACGGACCTGGCCCGGATCGACCTGCGCCCCGGCGACGTCGTGTACGTCTCCGGCTACAGTCTGGCGTACCCGTCCAACGGCCCGGCGCTGGCGGCCTGGCTGCCGACGGTCCCCCCGGAGGTCACCGTCGTGGTCGACCCCGGCCCACTGGTCGCCGAGATACCCGGGTCCGTCCTGACGTCCGCGCGGGAACGTGCCGACTGGTGGAGTTGCAACGAACGGGAGGCGCGGATCCTCACCGATCACGCCGATCCGGAGGCGGCCGCCGCGTCCCTGGCGGCGGGCACCGGGCGGGCCGGCGTGGTGGTCCGTACCGGGCCGCAGGGCGCCGTCCTCGCTGCGGCCGGCCGGGCCGTGCGCGTGCCGGCGTTCCCGGTGACCGTCGTGGACACCAACGGCGCCGGCGACGCCCACGTCGGCGCCTTCATCGCCGCCCTGGTGAGCGGTCTCGACCCGGTCGAGGCCGTCCGTCGTGCCAACGCCGCCGCGGCGTTGGCCGTCACGCGGCAGGGGCCCGCGACCGCCCCGACCGCCGTGGAGGTCGACGAGTTGCTGGCGGGGCGCGCGATCCGGTGACCGCCCTGCCGGGTGCCGGCTCAGCCATTGTCGGCCTCCCCCCGGTCTGCGGTGTGGTGTGAGGTCGGAGGCGGGCCTGGATGAGGGAGCGTGTCAGCAGACCAGCCGACCGCAGACACAATCGATCGACGCGGGTTAGCATCCCTCGATTGGTCCATTCAGGACGTTCGGGGAGAGTGTGTTTTGCGTAGAAGAGCGATCTTCAAGGCCGCCGCCGCAGCCGCCGCAGCCGCTCCGGCCGCCGCACTGCTCGGCGAGGCGCCGGCGCAGGCGTACGCCAGCTACGACGTGGCCGTCTGCGAGCAGTACCACAATCAGATCCAGATCTACCCGTCCAGCTCGGCCTGGAGCACCTCGACGCTCAAGTGGAGCTTCAGCCCGGGCACCGCGAACGGCTGGTCGAACCTCTCCGACGTCAAGTTCCGCAACACCGCGGCGTTCGGCGTGGTCGCCCTGGTCACCGCTTCCGGCGGCAAGGTCGGCATCGTGAACAAGACCACCGAGGCGGCGCAGGAACTCAACGACCTCCTCTGGTACGCCACGCCGGGCAACAACCCGCACGCGATCGAGCGCATCCCGAACATCGGCGCGATCGTCGTGGCGTCCTCCGGCGGCTACCTCTATCTCTACGGCCCCACTGCGATCAGCGACCCGAGCACCCTGGCGCTGGTCCAGACCATCTCCTTCCCCGGCGCGCACGGCGTCTGGTGGGACGACGTCTCCGGCAAGCTGTGGGCGATCGGCCAGGACTACGCCCGGGTCTACACCGTGTCCGGGACCTACCGCAGCACGCGGCTGTCCCTCTCCCGGTCGATCTCGATCGGCGCGCATCTGGGGCACAGCCTGGACGCCAGCTACTCCGACAGCAACCTCATGCTGGCCACGGACGGCAGCAAGGTGATGACCATCAACAAGACCACGTACGCCGTGACCCAGACCTATCCCGACAACTCGGTGAAGTCATACTCGCAGCACAGCTCCGGCGAGCGGTTCTGGGTGCAGGCCACCGGGGCGACGTACCACGGGGACACCCGGAACTGGGTCAGCCCGACGGTGCAGTTCTTCGACTCCGCGGGCGCCAAGTCGTTCACCCGCTCCCTGTCGTACGGGGCGGAGTTCTACAAGGCACGCCTGTACGACGTGGCCTTCCACTGACACTCATCCATCAGCCACCGAGCGGGAATCCGCCCGTCAAGGACGGCCTTCGGGGCCACTCCCCTGTCACAGGAAACCGCGACGCGGGTAGCGATCCTGGTGGTTGACGGCTGCCGACCGTTCCACCGAGATCGCTCCCCGCGTCGCTCTGGGCTCGACGAGATCAACGCCTTCGCGAACTCCGGACGATGAGCTACCCGTGATCGCCTTCCTGGTTCTTGAACTGGCCGTCCCCGCGACATCCAACCCGGACCCGGGGGTGGTGCCAGCACCACCGGCGATGCGGGAGTCAGCACCGCTGACCCGACGGCCGGGACGGCGCAGAGTTTGATCCGTCCGGCCCGTCACGTCACGAGCGGCGCAGCCGACGGTTGTCGGTCGCAGAACTCGGCCGATCGGGCCGGGTGGTTGAGCGCGGGACGCCGTGGTCAACGGGACGACCAGCTGACACGAGAAGGCAGGGAAGCGACATGCCCACGACCGTCGACAACTCGTCAACCCCGCCCGCCACCGGCGCACCGCCCGAGCACCTGGCCGGTCGGACCCGCATGCGGCGGCAACTGCGCTGGGCGGTGCCGCTGCTCCTGGCGGCGGTTGCGTTCGTCGGGTACGCGCTGCCGCCTTATGTGACGCTGGACCCGGGACGGTCCCGGCTGCCTGTCCCGCAGGACTACCCGCAGTACTACCCGCTGCTGGTGGCGCACATCCTGTTCGGCTCGGTGGCACTGCTCGCCGGCTGTTTCCAGGTCTGGCCATGGTTCCGCCGCCGCTACCCGACCGCGCACCGGTGGATCGGCCGGGCGTACTTCTTCGCCGGAGTCTTCCCCGCGGGCATCGCCGTGTTGGGCGTCGCCCCCTTGAGCAGCACCGGCTTCGTCTCACAGGTCGGCAACACCATGCTCGCGGTCCTCTGGCTCGCCACCTCGATCGCCGGATACCGGATGGCACGACAACGCCGATTCGTCGAGCACCGCCGGTGGATGATCCGCAGCTTCGCCCTGACCACATCGATCGTGCTGAACCGGGCGTGGCTGATCCTCTTCGTCATCCTGCTGCTGCCCCACGTCGACACGACCTACGGCGGCGATCAGGACGCGATGATCCGGGCAGCGGCCGGCGCCAGCGTCTGGATGAGCTGGGTGGTCAACCTGCTCGTCGCAGAGTGGTGGCTGGAACGCGGCGACGCCCGCCGCCGGACCCGCCGCACCGGCCAAGCCGCCGGCCGCCGCGCGGCCTGACAACCGGGGAACCGGGCCGGCCCAACGCCAGGGAGCGGCCCGACCGACCCCGGGCGGGATCCGCGTCGTTGCGCCCAGCGCGACGCGGCCCCGGAGCGACGGCGCCAAGCATCACGAAAACTTGTCCGCCTCTTTCATCGCCTTCTCGTACTCCTTGTTGGCGGCGTTCAACTTCTCCTTGAGTTTGCCTATGGCGGCCTGACGTGTCTCGATAGTTTTGCCAGGCTTCACCTCGTCCAACAGCGCCCTCACCGAGGGTGTATTCATGGCTGGAGTAAACGGTTTTTGAGGGTCCAACAGATGCTCGACATAGTTGAGCGTCATCGAGATCGTTCTCGCCTTCTCCATGGCTGCCAGAAGCCTGTTCTGCGCTTCCTGTTCCTCAGGGCTGAGGGCTACTTCGTCTGAATCCGAGTCCATGACCACTCATCCTTACTATGAGGATCGTTCGCCGGCCAAAGCAGTTGAGCTATCGTCCCATTTTAGAGCAATTTGGCCGGATCCACGCAACGACAGGCCTGACGACGAATGCAGGCGGGCAGCGGCAGCGGCAGCGTCAAGGCTGACCGACTTGATTAGGAATCATCAGTGATCATAGATTGGCCGTGTGGAACTTCCTCGACTCTCAAAGCCGTGCAGCGTCTCGGTGTGCCCCTCTGACGCTGGGTGTGTGGGTTGACTCGGTTGAGATTCGGGTGACGTGGGTCGGGCGTAAGCGCTGGTTCTCCGGCATCGGTGTTGTCGAGGCGATGGGTCGGTGAGCGGGAAGGTGCCGCTGGGCGAAGGCGAGATCTTCCGCACCGCGTGTGCCGTCGGCCTGGTTCGAGCGGGTGTGGACGAGGAGACCGGTGAGGTCCTGCCTCAGGCGGTGCTTGCGCAGCGTATCGGCTGGTGCGTCGACCTGGTGGCGGGGATGGTCTCCGACCTGTTGGCGGAGCGCTGGAATCCCGCGGATGTGGAGATGCTCGCCTCCGGTGTGGACGCCGGCGGCCGGAAGCTTCCGTCGAACGCCTGGATGGCGCTGCGACGCTTGGGCTGGACGGTCGCCACGGCCGAGGGTGTGAAGGTCAACGACCGGATCGTGCGCATGGCCCAGGAACAGGCGGGACGCATTCTGCGTTCGGCGTGGTGGCGTGCAGGCCTGGCCGCCGGTGTGTTGGCGACGTGGCCGGCCGATCCGCGTCAGCGCACCGCGCAGGAGTGGGAGCAGGTACGCAAGGCGGTTCCGGGCGGGGAGCATCTACCGTCCAGCATTATCAAGTCCCGCACCCGGCAGGCCGCCAGGTTCCTTGCTGTCAATGGGCGGCTGCCGGTGGATGTGTTCGAGCTTGAAGGCGTCCCAAGGGTG